>NZ_JAXOJP010000028.1:0-65160 GCF_036663795.1 Parasphingomonas halimpatiens | reverse complement strand
GGGAACGATCCATCGAAAGCTCGACCGCATGGGCAACCATCGCCAGCATCCGCATGATCACCCGCAGAATCGCAAGAGTCTCAATCAGTTGAGAAACTTTTGAATCAGGCTCTGAGACCTGAGCATAGGTCACTGACTGACAATAGTGAAGCGCGCTTTTTTCTCGGACAGTGAGGCCGTATTACTTGCGAGCCGCACGAGAAGCGCAAGACTTCAAGTGCGCAATCGGGCGTTATTTATCACGACCAACCCATCCCTGCCGCGCTCCCAATGCGGGCCTCGCACTCAGTATTGGAAATGCGGGAAGGAAGGGCAGCTGACCCACCATCTCAAGCCGTTCACGAGCTGAATCTATGCGCCCGAGAGCTGCCATATGATCGAGATGAACGAGCATCTGGATTCGGGAAGTGGCACGGGTGCCGCGAATGACCGCTTCTGGGTCGTCCTTGCCGCAAAGCTGCAGGGCAGGAGCCGCTCCAATTGCGGACGTTGCCGTTTCGATTATCACTCGCTCAGTTCGCCATGATCGATAGGGCAGATTGAAGTTGACCAAGGACATCGTGGGGTCATTCGTGGCCATCCCTGCCGGCGACAAACGGTTGTTGGCCAAGGTGATATTTGCATCGAGCTATTTCGCAAACGTCATCGCGCTGAAGGTCTACCCCGGGGCAATCGCAAGCGAACCGCCCGACCTCTCCAATACCGAGAAGGGCGGTTTCAAGGTCTTTTATACCAGTGGAAAGCCTGTGAAGTCGAAGCGATGGCCCATTGTCGGCAAGTCCGATGTTTCCCCAGACGAGCGGGAACTAACTCGCCGAACGGCGGGTGGCGAGGTTTGGGTGGAGGACCAGTATCTAGGGCCAGCGAGTGAAGCGGACCTAGCCAGCCTCCCGAAGATGTTGGTGCTCGGCGACAAGCTGGTCGAAAAGCACGCGAGCGGCCTCTTGCAACCATAAGTCGAACGGCAGGTTCCCCACCGACTCACGCCGTTCCCGGCCGTTTTCGGACGCTCAAAACCAGCCGTTCGATGATATGAACGAGTGGCCGAAATTGGGGACCCGAAGTTGCGCCGGGAATGGCCACAAATGGGTCGTCATGCGGGAGGAGAGCGGCCTCTTTGATTCCGCCCCTCATTGACCAGAGCCAGCATCTCAGACCATCAGGTTGTCGATGACCAAGAGCAAGGGACGCACCGGCGCACACACGCGCGCCAATATCCAGCCTCCGCCGACACCCGTCGAGCTCGAAGCGGCTAAGCGAGAGGTTGCGCAGATCGAAGGACGTCTTATCGGCCTAGCTGCCGGGCATCCATCGGTGAAAACATGGAAGGTCCGCCTTCGCCTGGCTCAGGCCGTGATCGCGCGAGCGCCACGCGACTGAGGGGCAGCGGGCTGGACAACTCGACGGGCGACCATCGAGTCCCAATCGGTCGTTCATACGCCGATATAGAAGTGGCCATCCCGACGCGACTGGCGGCGACGCGCCTGAACGTACGTCCGATATGAAGGAGCGCTGAGGCGCGGCTGAGCGTCTGGTTGTGGGTCGTCCTTGCCGCAAAGCTGCCTGGCGGGAGCCGCCCCATTTGCCGCCATCCGCTCTCGACGCTAATATCGGATTCATGAGGTTCATCGACAGCAAGGTGTCGCGCGATCACCGATATTCGTTGGGGACGGATACCGCGAGCGGGCGACCTTATCTTAGCATTCCTGTTAGCAATCGAACGGTCGATTACGAGGAATTTTATCTGCTCACAGATGCCGAATTTTACTCGTTTGACGCAGACCCAACGCTCGCTGCTGAATTTGCGGCAAGGTGTGGCCGCAGAGAGTTTGACGAGCGTTTGATAATTGCCCCCGGTTTGGACCGGGGCAGCTACTGACCACGCGAACGGCTTCTTTCCACCAGGTCGAGCCGTTCCCGGCCTGTCGATGGACATGATCCGCCTGAAAGCCGACCGGCAGGTGTCGGGACGAAAGGCTGTCCGGCAGGAGCCGCCCAGCAGCCGACGCTATTCTTTGAGGATTGCCTGCCCAATAGCGCACATTACAATGTGATTTTCCGTGGTCTGGAGAGTGAAATGCGGAGATTTTGGTTTCTGATCACGATGGCGGCGCTCGCCGCTCCATCGGCCTATGGTCAGGACACGGCAGACGCCGGAATGAACCGAAGGTTGGCACTTTCTCAACAGTATGAAAATCTTGTTCATCGGGAGAAGCGTCTCGATGAAGTGTATGCGCGTCAGTTGAAGTTGGTTTGGGACGCGTGCGCCGACGATCCCTGCCGCGCAGCGCTCAATCAAGCCATAGCGAAGGCAATCGGCGAAACTTCTCCCGGTCAGGAGCGCGCCATCGTCAGGCTCATGGCCTCGCGCCTCACAGAAGAACAGCTTCGGGCGGCTATCGCGTTCGCCCAGTCTCCGCAGGGTGTGGCAATCATCGCTGCCGAAGCTGATATGAGCACCGATCTCGCTAAAATAGCTCATGACTTTGCCAGCGGCACCACTGCAAGCGTGCGACGATCATTTTGCTCTGCCCAACCCGAGGCTTGCGCGCGTGTGTACGCGCGGTTGGCCCCGAAGCCTGCCGGCCACCAATAAGCCGACTGTCTCAAAACCACCAGGTCGAGCCGTTCGGGCGGCAAATTGCCGGCGCTGAAAACGGCCGATGACCGCCTGAACGAGTGTCTGAAGTTGGGAAGGTGGATTGGACGTCGGAACGTCCAGATCTGGGTCTTCTCAACACGAAGCTCCGTTAGGCCGTTTTCGACCCAGAACCGGTCAAATAAGCTCGCTTCGGTGAGCGTCCGATCCTGGGTCGAGTCGGCTCGATCAAATTTCCGTGCGCTCCGACAGCTCAAGGGCGTCTTCGACGTCGACGCCGAGGTAGCGGACGGTGCTCTCTATCTTGGCATGGCCAAGAAGGATCTGAACGGCCCTCAGGTTGCCGGTCGCCTTGTAGATGATCGACGCCTTCGTGCGCCTGAGCGAGTGCGTCCCGTAATCCTCGGCCTGGAGCCCGATCCCGGTCACCCACTCCCGGACTAACCGAGCGTATTGCCGCGTGCTCATATGTCCCATGTAGTCGTTCCGGCTCGGGAAGACGAAGTCGTTGAGTGTGCCGCCACGGCGCTCAAGCCAGGCGAGCAGGGTCTTTCGGGCCGGTTCGACCAACTCAAACTGCACGGGTCGCTTGGTCTTCTGCTGCACCACGACGGCGCGATCCCTGATTCGGCCACCGGCGACGATGTCACCGATGCGAACCTTGACCACGTCGCAGCCGCGAAGTTTGCTGTCGATGGCGAAGTCGAAGAGCGCCCGGTCGCGCAGTCGGCGATGCTGGTCGAGCCAGAAGCGGATCGCCCATACCTGCTGCGGTTTGAGCGCACGTTTGGCGCCAAGAAGTCGGCCTTCATTCCACGGTCGCAGTTCGTGGAACGCGGGATCCATCGACGAATGCCCCATTGCTCATCTCCAAAGAGCCGGGTCAACGCTCCGATATAAATGGAGCGCGGTGAAGCAATGGTTGGCATTTGTGGTTCATGCCCGAGTTCCGCTCGAACCGCCGGTCGGCTCTCGACCACGGCCGGTCGTTCAATTCCGCTCCGGGAAACGTCTGGTCCTGACGGAACCTACCGATCGCAATGGCCTAAGCGGACGATCGGAAACACGCCAGATTGCGCCGTCTAACCACCTCTCGTCGGTAACCGATTCCTGCCGTTCGTTCACCATCCAGATCGCCACCCTGTCACGCCGCGGTGAACGACGGGAGCTGGTGGAGGCCGCGTGAAATCGACGAACTTATGTCGCAATTCTGAAGGTGGCCCGAGGATTGCCGTTCAACCGTTTACTCAACCGCTTCAAGCTCGCGCCTCTGCGGCGGACTTCAACTATTGAATTTCATCCGCGCGAAACCGGCTTTGCGCACCGAGCCTGACCGGCGCATTCGCCGCACCGTAACCCGGATATGCGCCACGCCGCTCTACGATCTCGAAGAAGAAGCGCTTCTCGAACGCGCGAGTATAGATCTGCCAATATTCGTTGCCGGCCTCGTCGCGGTCGAACAGTATATTGTGTGCGCGCATCTCTGCGATCGCGTCCTCGGCGATGCCGAAGCGCGCGACCAGGTCGTCATAATAATTTGCCGGGATCGGCAACAGCGCGACGCCGCCTGCGACCAGCCTTCGCGCGGTGGCAAAGATGTCGCCTGTGGTGAAGGCGATGTGCTGGAAGCCGGCACCGAACACATTGCCGATGAAGCGTGACGACAGCGTGCCGCGCCCACCCGAGGCGTTCATTGTTACCCGGAAGGCCCCGTCAGACCCTTCGATCGCCCGGCTTTGCACCAGCCCGGCGGGGTCCGGTATATCGAGTTCGACCTGCTTCACCACGTCGAACAAGGCGGTCCAGTAGAGCTGCCACGACAGGAACTCGTCGATATCGACGGAAGCAGCGACATGGTCGATGCGGCCAAGCCCGGCATCGTCACCTGTGCTAGCCAAGGAGCGAAACTCACTTGCCCAGATGCGGTCGATCGCCTCACCTTCCATCAAATAGACAAGGCTGCCGCCGACCCCGCGCAGGGCCGGCATCACCGCAGCATCGCGCGCGCCATCGTCGAAACGCTGGATGTCGAGCGCCCGTGCCCGGCGCAGCGTCGCATCGGGGCTCGGCACGGTCAGGCCCAGCGCGCAGATCGCCGCGCCATGCATCACGTCGTAGGAATGGGCAAAGCCGCGCGGCTCACGATTGACCACCAGGTTGATCGATCCTTGCGACCAGCGATCGACCTGCTTGCTGCGGTGCCGCCCGACCTTGGCGAAGCCCATGCCCGACAGCATCGGCTCCATCCGAGCGGCTTCCTCGTCGGAAGCCGCGAATTCGATGAACTCGACGCCGCCGATCGACGCCGGTGCGGGCAACGCGGGGCGCCGGCCGATCAGCCGCTCGGCCTGGTCTCGCACCGCGACCAGCGAACGCAGGCCGTCCTGCGCCACCAGTGCGGTCGAGCCCGCCCGGAATCGGTCGTTGAAAATCTCCAGCGATAGCGGCCCCTCATAACCGAGCTTCAAGAGTTCGGCGACGAAGCCCGCCACCGGCAGGTCACCCTGGCCGGGCATGCAGCGATAATGCCGACTCCAGAACAGCAGGTCCATCGACAGCCGCGGCGCATCGGCGAGCTGGACGAAGACGATCTTGGCCGGGTCGATCTCGGCGAGACTCTCGCTGGGAATGTCGCGCGACAGCGAATGGAAACTGTCGAGCAGGATGCCGATCGCGGGGTGGTCGACCGCCTTGACGATCTCCCATGCCTGGCGGTGGTCGAAGACACGCCGGCCCCAGGCGAGCGCCTCGTAACCGATCAGCATGCCACGCGCCGCGGCGCGTTCGCCCAGCGCGCGGAAGTCGTCGACGATGCGGTCATGCTCGCCCAGCGCGTGCGGCGAGCAGTTGGAGCATAACAGGATGCGGTCGGTGCCGAGCTCGGCCATCACGTCGAACTTGTGTTCGATCCGGTCGAAGGCGCGCTGGCGCAGTTCGCCGGGCATGCCCTCGAAATCGCGAAACGGCTGATACAATGCGCAGGTCAGGCCGAGATCCTCGATCCGGCACCTGATCTCGCGCGGCGAGGCCGCGCATGACAGCAGGTCGGGCTCGAAGATCTCGACCGCGTCATAGCCGGCGGCGGCGATCGCGGTCAGCTTCTGTTCGAGCGTGCCGCTGACGGAGACGGTGGCGATCGACGTGCGCATCGGTTTCCCTTCAGGCGAGTCTGAACACATGGACCATGACCGAGGGCGGCCCGCCGGTCACACCCTGCAGGCTGCCGACGAACACCGACTGGTTGAGCCATTCATGCGGCCCGGCCGGCGCCTCGAATTCGGGCACGGTGCGCAGATAGCGCGTGGTCGCCCCCGTGACCCTGGAGTTGGTCAGACCACGATTGCGGACATGGATCTGCGTGCCGTCGCCGGCCTCGATCATGTAATCGGCCTCGATCAGCGTGTAATCGTCGGCACGCTGCAGCTGCCAGTCGGCACCGCCCGGCATCACGCGACCACGGATGCGCGGCCCCTCGAACGTGCCACCGATGATCGGGATGCGGCGGCGAACGCCATAAGGGGTGCGGCCGACCTCCCTGGTCGGTTCGAGCAGGACGTGCGCCGAGAAGGCGAATTCGACGCTCGGCGTCACACCATCGGGCATGGGTGCGGCATGTACTTCGCCTGCCAGGGCGAGCGGAACCGTCGCTGCCATCGCCGCGAAGAAAGCGCGCCGTGTCGCCAACCCGTCCATCATCTCTCCTGTCCAGAGCGCCACGCTGCTTGACGTGCACGAACCATTTCGTACATTATAATGCGCATTCGGGCGAGAGTCGACAAGAGCTTCGTTGCGCCCGACGAGGGGGATGGATGAAACGGATTGCGACGATGCTGACGGCATCGCTCCTCATCGCAACGCCGATGGCGCCGGTAACGGCGGGCGACGCGCCGGGCGTCCCGGTAGGCATCCCGGCGATGCAGCCAATCTCCTCGGATCCCGTCGTCACGACATCGGGCGCTGTCGCCGGCACGCGGATCGGGGACGGCGTGCGCGCCTATCTCGGCATTCCCTATGCTGCGCCGCCGGTCGGCGCGCTGCGCTGGGCGGCGCCGCGACCGGTCACGTGGCAGGGGGTACGCAATACCGACCGCACCGGGCCGGAATGCATCCAGGTGTTGCGACCGCACGGCATCAACCACTATTTCGGCGAAGAGGCGACCTCCGAGGATTGCCTTTTCATGAACATCTGGACCCGCGAGGCCAAGGCGGCCGCGAAGCTGCCGGTGGTGGTGTTCATCTATGGCGGCGGTTTCACCATCGGCTCGTCGGGCATGAGCAATTATGGCGGCGCTGCGGTGGCAAGGCGCGGCGCCGTGTTCGTCAATTTCAACTACCGCGTCGGGGCGTTCGGCTTCATGGCCCATCCCGAACTGACCCGCGAGCAGGGCGGCCATTCGGGCAATTACGGGCTGATGGACCAGATCGCAGCGCTGCGCTGGGTCAAGGCCAACATCGCGGCGTTCGGCGGCGACCCCGACAAGGTGACTATCATTGGCCAGTCGGCCGGCGCATTGTCGGTCGCGTCGCTGATCTTCTCGCCCGAGGCAAAGGGTCTGTTCCGCAGCGCGACGATGACCAGCTGGTGCAACTATCACGACGCCATGCCCAGCCTGGCCGAGGCCGAGGCGACGGGCGTCGCGGTGCAGCAGCGGCTGAGGGCGGACTCGCTCGCGGCGCTGCGCGACATCCCCGCCGACCGCATCCTCGCCATCCAGGGCGAAAGCCAGCTGGGTGCCAATGTCGCCGGCATCCGCATCGGTGGGCCGATCGTCGACGGCCTCGTGCTGCGCGATCAGAAGCCGGCGCTGCTCGCGGCAGGGCGGATCAACCGCGTGCCGATCATCGCCAGTTCGAATACCGACGATATCGATATCCTGATGAGCCCGTTCGGTTATGTGACGAGGCTCGACCAATATCATGCGACGGCGCAGGCCGCGTTCGGCGCCGACGCACCGGCTTTTCTCCACCTGTTCCCGGCAACGACCGACATCGAGGCGAAGGTGATGGCGCACAATGTCGCGCACCTGACCGGCTTTGTGGCGGCATCGCGCCAATGCGCCCGCGACCAGGCGAGCATCGGCCAGCCCGCTTATCTCGACCAGTTTTCGCGCAAGCATCCCTACACGCCGGGCGTGCACTTTGCGGACCAGGACCCGGCGACGATCGGAGCCTATCACACCGGCGACATCCCCTATTGGCTCGGCACGCTCGACAGCTACAACAGCCTGCGCCGGACGCGCGACTGGACGCCGTACGACCGACAGCTCTCGGCGACGATGATGGACGACCTCATCGCCTTTGCGCGCGACGGCAAGCCGGGCGCGGACTGGCCGGCATGGTCGGCGCGGGCGGAGCGCGAAGCCTTGTTCGGCGACAGCGTGGCGGTGCGGCCGCTCGACGTACGGCGGCTCGACTGGCTCGCCGCGCATCCGGTCGCGCGACAGGCAATTCCGCCAAAGGCCGGCTCACCGCGCGACTGACGCCCTGTTGATCGCGTTGGCGGATCGCTCTACGCCTGTGGCCGCAACACCGGGGACACGGAACCGTTGACCAACACCACCACGATGCCGGAACCACGCGGCACCCGGACCGCGGATTCCGAGGCGACCAAGGCCAATATCCTCGACGTCGCGCGCCAGGAATTCGCCGACAAGGGGCTGAGCGGCGCGCGGATCGATGAGATTGCCGAGCGCACCAACACCAGCAAGCGGATGATCTATTACCATTTCGGCAGCAAGGAAGGCCTGTACCGCGCCGTCCTCGAACAGGCCTATACGGGCATCCGCGAGACCGAGACGGCGACGCCGATCGAAACGATGGGTGCCGAGGAAGCGCTCAGGGCCAATGTCCGGCTGACCTTCGACTATCACAACCAGCACCCCGAATTCGTCCGGCTTGTGATGAACGAGAATATCCATCATGGCGCCTTCATCAAGGACGTCGCCGGGATCGAGCGCCGCAACGAGAGCGTGATCCGCGTGCTCGGCGCCATCATCGCCAAGGGCGTCGCCGAGGGCGTGTTCCGCGACGGGCTCGACCCGATCGACCTGCACATGACGATCAGCGCGCTGTGCTTCTACAATGTCTCGAACCGCTATACCTTTTCCGAGATCTTCCGCCGCGACATGACTTCACCCGAGGCGATCGCGCGGCGGCGCGAGCAGGTGGTCGAGGTCGTGCTGGCGGCGTGCCGGCGGTAGAGGGCACAAGAGACCCAACCGTCTCCCGGCCTTGTTCCGGCCGCCAATGTGCCGCGCGAGCGACGCTTGCGGTATGTGCGGAACCGTGGACCCCGGAACAAGTCCGGGGTGACGGGAGGTTCCATTACCGCCCCGGCAGGGGCCGATACGCCAAACGGTCGGCCTGGTATGACCCCAGCCACAGCGCGCCGCCTGCGATGATCGCCGTCGACACGCCGTTGAAGCCCGCCTCGGGCTCGCCATAAGCCAGCGTTGAGACGGCACCCTTCAACGGGTCGATGGTTGCGGCGACATAGCCGCGGTGACACAGCATCTTGTCCGCCTCGCCCTTCACTACCTTGCGCAGCCCGCCGCACGCCGGTTCGTCGAGCCGCATCCCTGCCGCGACCAACCGACCGTCGGTCCAGTGGACATTGTCGGGCATGAAGTCGGGCATCACGATCCTACGCACCGGCGTCGCGCGGTGGCGGTCGAACACCACCACCGCATGCCAGCCGAACGCGACGACGTAGAAATGACGCCCGTCGGGATCGACCTCCAGCCCGTTATCGCCGGGCAGTTCGGTGCCCCTGATCGCGCGGAACCGGTCGTCGCCGACACGCCATTGCCATACCGCGCCGGTCGTTTTGCCGAGCATGAAGTCGCCGATCGTCGTGCCAGGCCGGGTCAGGACGGTGACCAGCAACGTGCCGTCGGCGAAGGTCGCGACGGCATTGCCCACCTGCCCCACCGGCATCACCCGGCAACCGCGCCATAACAGGCGCGGCGTTGCGCCGCCGAGGATGACGTCGAAGACCTCGATCGATTCGCGCCCGCCGTTATTGACGACATGGAGCGACCAGCGCCCCTCGCCGGTGCGGCGGAGCGCGAGACCGCGCACGTTGAACAGCTTCGGGTCGAGCGGGCCGGGGCATGATGGGTAGGCCGCGCGGTCAGGCTCGATCTGGCTGGACGCGCCGGTGAACCACGGGATCGCGCTGTGCCGCTCGGCATCGACCAGCTTCAGCCCCGCGCCAGGTGCGAACCCGCTGGTGACGATGAAGGGCGTGCCGGGGATCGCGACGAGATCTTCGGGCCGCTCCACACCGCAGATATAGTCGAGCTTCGCACCCGGCGCGCAGGCGGTGGGCGTTGCCGCCGCCAGCAGGGCCGCGAGCCAGATCAGAGTTCGATCCGCTTCACGTCGCCGAGGATGAAGATATAGGCCAGCGCCCCCATCAGCGCGAGGCTGCCGACATAGGCCAGCGCATAGAAGAACGAGCCCGTTGCCGAGACGATCGCGCCGATCACCAGCGGCGTGACGATGCCGGCGAGATTGGCGGCGAGGTTGAACACGCCGCCGGTCAGGCCGAGCATGCCCTTGGGGGCGATGTCGGACACCAGCGCCCAGCCAAGCGCCGCCATGCCCTGGGCGAAGAAGGCCAGCGACAGGATGGCAATCACCGCCATATTCGACTCGACGAAATTGGCCGCGATGATGGTCGAGGCGAGCAGCAGGCCGGTGATGATCGGCGCCTTGCGCGCGACATTGGCCGACTTGCCCCGCCGCAGCATCGTGTCGGACCACCAGCCGCCGAACAGCACGCCGACCGAGGCGGCGATGAACGGCAGTACGGCGTAGAAGCCGATCTTGAGGAACGCCATGTGGCGCTCGGTCGCGAGATAGGTCGGGAACCAGGTGAGGAAGAACACAAGAGTCGAATTGCCGGCGAACTGGCCGAGGCAGATGCCCCACATCTGACGGAAGCCGAGCAGCTTGCCAGCCTTGCTCCAGTCGATCTTCGCGGTCTTCGGGTCACTGCCGGCGAGGCCACCGCCAGCCTCGATCAGTTCGAGTTCGGCGGCGTTGACGCCCTTGTGCTCGGGCGGATCGCGATAACGGGAAATCCACACGCCCACGAAGGCGAAACCGATCACGCCGCAGACGATGAACAGCGAGCGCCAGCCGTAATGGACCAGCAGCCAGAACATCACCGGGCTGAGAAAGGCGAGGCCGATATATTCGCCGACCGTATAGACGCCGGTGGCGAAGGCCCGTTCGGATTGCGGGAACCAGGTTGCCACGACACGGCTGTTGGCCGGAAAGCAGGGCGCCTCCGAAACGCCGAGCGCGAGGCGCAACCCGAGCAGCGAGGTCAACCCCCCGGCGAGCGCATGGAGCAGCGTGAACAGCGACCAGAAGCCGACTGACAGCGCATAGGTGACGCGCGTGCCGAAGCGGTCGAGGAATAGCCCGCCCGGGACCTGCGATGCGGCATAGCTCCACGAAAAGGCCGAGAACACCACGCCCATCACCGCGGCGTCGATCGCCAGTTCCCTGGTCAGTGCAGGGGCGGCGATGCCAAGCACGGTGCGGTCGAGGTAATTGACCAGCGTGCCGGTCGCGATCAGCGCGAGCATGCCGAAACGCGCGCGACTCGGGCGCTGGCCCGCGGTCATCGTGTCGGTGTTCGGCATCAGTGGTCCTCTCGCGAGGCGCTTCGTTCGGCGCCCCCTGCTCATCGACGTGATATCAGAAATTCGCCGCCATGCGTTCGCGGTCGGCACGGTGGCCGGTGAACAGGTCGAAGGCTCGCGCCGCCTGGAACACCGCCATGTCGCCGCCATGCGCGGTGCGGCAGCCGATCGCGCGCGCGGCGCGCAGCAACGCGGTTTCGAGTGGGAAATAGACCACATCGGCGACCCACAGGTCCGGGCGCAGCAAGGCGGTATCGACCGGCGTGCCGGGATACCCCTCCATCCCTACTGGCGTGGCGTTGATCAGTCCGCTCGCGCCGGACAGTTCGCCGGCGAGATCGCGGCCGACGCGGGCGATGTTGCCGGGCAGGCGCGAGACCAGATCGTCTGCGCGATCGCCCTGTGGATCGATGATGACGAGGTCGCGGCAACCCAGATTGACCATCGCCATCGCCGTGGCGGCCCCCGCGCCACCGGCGCCGATCTGCACCACACGATCCACGCTCGCGCCGACCAGCTGGCGCTCGAAGCCCTCGGCAAAGCCCGACGAGTCGGTATTGTATCCCACGCGACCCTCGGCGACGAACACCACGGTGTTGACCGCTCCGATCGCGCGAGCCTCGTCGCTGAGTCGATCGAGTAGCGCCATGACGCTCTGCTTGAACGGGTGCGTGATGTTCACCCCGGCAAAGCCGGCGCGCTGCACCGTGTCGAGCGTCGCGGCAAGATTCGCCGCGGCGTGATCAGCGCCGGCGAGATCGAACAGCTCGTATCGCAGCGCGATGCCCTGGGCGGCGGCTTCGCGCATATGCATGTCGGGCGAGCGCGAACTCTGGATATCCATGCCGATCAGCCCGGTGAGGACGGTATCCGCCCCGGTGCCTTGCACCTCGCCACCGGATGAAACGGCATCCACCACCTGATTTCCTCCCCGATTTTCGAGGGCCAACCCCACCGCGTTACCTGCGGCGAAGGCGCCTCATCAACTGCCATTGACTCGGTACGAACCATTTCGTACATCAAATGTCAACGGCGAGATCGGAACAATCCGATCATGACCGGGCAGGCGCGACGAAAGCGCCGCGACGAAAGGAGAGGCATGACGGGGCGTTTTGCACTTGCAGCGATGCTGCTTTTTCCGGGTGCCGCGGTCGCCGCGCCGGTCGGGCAGAGCATCGGCGCCCAGATCGCCGATGCCACCGATGTCGGCCCACGTGTGCAGGCCGTCGGCGCCGATTCACTGTCGGTGGTCAAGGTCGACTTCGCCGCTGGCGTGACTGGATACCCTGACCTCACCTATCAGACGTTGCCGGGCTATCGTCCGCTCAAACTCGACCTGTTCCTGCCGCCAAAGAGCTTCGCTGCGGCCGGCCCGCGCCCGCTGATCGTCTATATCCATGGCGGCGGCTGGATGGCCGGCGGCCCGCGACGCAGTGCAGCCTATAGCGACTGGCCCAAGGTGCTCGCGATGCTGGCTGCCCGCGGTTATGTCGTCGCCAGCGTGTCGTACCGATTCTCGCGCGAGGCGCCGTTTCCGGCCGCGATCCAAGACGTGAAGGCCGGGATCCGCTGGCTGCGCGCACGTGCCGCAACCTATAATATCGATCCGAAACGCGCGGCGATCTGGGGCCAGTCGGCAGGCGGGCACCTCGCCGCGCTGGCCGGGGTGAGTTGCAACGTCGCGTCGCTCGAGCCGGGCGCGCGGATCGTGCCCGGTACCGCCAATGTCGAGACCGTGCCGTCGACCGTCGCGGGCAGCGACACAGCATCGGACTGCGTTCAGGCGGTGGTCGGCTGGTTCGGCATCTATGATTTCGCGACCATGCCCAAGCGTAGCAGCCCGCCACCGGGCATGCCGCCCGGGCCGAGCGCGGAGGACCTGTTCCTCGGTTGCCCGGCGGGGGATTGCACGGCGCAGCAACGCGCCTTCGCCTCGCCGGTAACCTATATCGACCGCACAGATCCGCCGTTCCTGCTGATGCATGGCAGCGACGATCACACCGTGCCCGAGGCGCAGACCGAGACGTTCGACGCCGCGCTGCGGGCGGCAGACGTACCGGTGAGGAAGATCGTCATTCCGGGTGCCGACCATAGCTGGATCGGGACCACGCCGGCAGCAACCAGCGACGCCAGCAAGCGCGCGCTGCGCGAGGCGATCGACTTTATCGACGCACAGATCGGCGACGGACGCCGCAAGAATTGAACGGCAAAATGCCGTCACACGATCAACGATATTATGAGGGGAGAATCATCATGAACAATCACAGCCGCGCTCGCCTGGGCCTGGGACAATCCGTTTCGACATGGGCGATCACCATCGGCGCAGTGACAGCGGCGATGGCCGCGCCGGGCATGGCGTCCGCGCGCACCGCTCCCGACGCGCCCACCGTGGCGGTCCCTGCCGCACAGGCGCCCGATGCGGCCGCCGACGACCAGAGCAAGGACATCGTCGTCACCGGCTCGTTGATCCAGCGCCCCAACAATACCGCAGTCAGCCCGATCGTCACGGTCGGCGACCAGGCATTGAAGGACAGCGGCACGGCAACATTGCAGGATGCGCTGAACCAGTTTCCGAGCTTTACGACGGGCGGCAATGCCGCGACCGGCGGCCAGGGTACCGGCGGCCGCGCCTCGATCAACCTTCACGGCCTCGGCACCAATCGGAACCTCGTGCTGCTTGATGGCCGGCGTCTGCCGACGTCCGATATCAACGGCAATGTCGACATCAACATCCTGCCCGAGGCGATCATCTCGGGCGTCGACGTGATCACCGGCGGGGCCTCGGCGGTCTACGGGTCGGACGCCATGTCGGGGGTGGTCAACTTCAAGACCGTGCGCTCGATCGAGGGCGTGAAGATCGACCTGATGAACTCGATCAGCGAGCGCGGCGACGCGTTCAAGTTCAACGGCTCGCTCGCCTTCGGCGCGAAATTCGCCGATGACCGCGGCCATGTCGTCGCGGCGTTCAGCTACGCCAGGCAGAACCCGGTCAACGGCAGTTCGCGTGATTTCTTCCACGACAAGACGCCCTCGTCGTTCATCGGCAACGGGACTTTCGTGCCCAGCGCGACGAACGCGCCCAACGCCGCGGTCGTGCAGTCGGTATTCGCCACCTATGGGGTGACGGCGACCGTCAATCCGCTGCTCAACCTGGGCTTCAACAATGGTGGAACGCTGTTCACCCAGACCGGCGCGCTCAATTATCGCGGTCCGACCAATGGCAGCGGCTACCTGCTCGTCGGGGGCAATGTGCGCATGCCGGTCGGCCAGCAGGTCGATTTCTACAACGGTATGCAGCGCAAGACCGCCTTCCTCAAGGCCGATTACGACCTGACGCCGGACCTCACCGCCTACGGCCAGTTCATGTATGTCGATCTCAACGTGCATACCGCGAGCGGCAACAGCCTGACGCAGTTCGGTACGCTCACGTCGGTGCCGGTCACCAATCCGTTCATTCCGACCGACCTGCGCACGATCCTCGCCTCGCGCCCGACGCCCGGCGCAGCGTTCACCTGGAACGGCCGTTATGTCGGCGTGCCGTACAAGGCGTGGGACGAGAGTTACCAGATCCAGCAATATCTCGCCGGCGTGAAGGGCGGCATCGCCCCCGGCTGGACGTTCGACCTGTTCGCCTCCTACGACGAGTCGGTTCACAACCAGACGCTGCACAACGCGATCCTCAAGTCCAAGGTGCAGACGCTCCTCAACGCGCCCGATGGCGGCGCCTCCTTGTGCAGCGGCGGCTTCAACCCGTTCGGCGATGCCAACGCCCGCTCGCTGTCGCAGGCGTGCGTCAACTATATCACCAAGGATGCCTTCTCACCCGAGAAGCTGACCCAGACCCAGGCCCAGGCGCAGGTGAACGGCAAGCTGTTCGACCTCGGTGCCGGCGCGGCGCAGATCGCCTTCGTCGCCGACTGGCGCCGCAATACCTATTCCTACGTGCCTGACAGCGACCTCGCCGCGCAGGGGATCGAGGCGGTGATCGCCTCGTCGGCGGCGCGCGGCAATATCTCGGTGAAGGAGTTCGCGGCGCAGGTCGACATCCCGCTGATCGCCGACAAACCGTTCTTCCACGAACTCGGCGTCGGCGCCGCGGTGCGTGTGTCGAACTATTCGTCGTCCGGTACGGTGACCAGCTATGAGGGCGACGCCCGCTGGCGGCCGATCGAATCACTGCTGTTTCGCGGCAGCTACCAGCGCGCCGTTCGGGCGCCGAACATCGGCGAACTGTTCCAGCCGTCGTCGGGCACCCAACTGGTGATCGGCACGCCGCCGGCCTCGCTCGGCGACCCGTGCGACATCCGCTCGACCGCCCGCACCGGCAGCGCGGGTGCCCAGGTGGCCACGCTGTGCGTCGCGCAGGGCATCCCGGCCGCCGCCGTCAGTTCCTACACCTTCCCGACCACCGCGACCGGCCAGACGATCTCCGGCAACACCGGCCTGACGCCGGAACGCGCCGACACGTTCAACATCGGGGCGGTGTTCAGCGCACCACGCGGCAGCGGCGTCTTCGGCGATTTCAACTTCTCGGTCGATTATTACAAGATCAGCATCAAGAACGTGATTTCGACCGTGCCGGGCCTGACGGTGCTGTCGAAGTGCTTCAACCTCGACGGATCCAACCCGACCTATTCGAACAGCAATCTCTATTGCGGGTTGATCCAGCGCGACGCGAGCGGTCAGTTGACGACCGTCGCCACGCCCTATCTCAACCTCGGCGGGCTGAAGACCGACGGCATCGAATTCCAGTTCCACTGGGGCGTGCATGCGCCGTTCCTTGGCCAGAGCGGCAAGCTCTATGTCGACTCGGCGATCGGCAATCTGCGCAACTACAGCGTGCAGCTGCTGCCGGGCGCGGCGTTCGTGAACTACACCGGCGTCAGCAATGGTGGCGCCGGGACCGGTGCCGTGCCGCCGCGCGCGACGCCGCGGTGGAAGGCCCTGACCACGTTCGGCTATCGCTCGGACAGCGTGGGGTTGGGACTGCGCTGGCGTTACCAGAACGCGATGAAAGACGTCAGCAGCGTGCTGACACCCGCCACCGCAGCAGTCGGCGTCCCGGCCTATGCGTTGTGGGACCTGTTCGGCTCGGTCAAGGTCAACAGGCAGTTGGAGTTCCGCGCCGGCGTCAACAACCTGTTCGACAAGGGGTTGCCGTTCGTCGCCAGTTCGCAGAACGGGACCGATACCGCTCTGTACGATCCGATCGGACGGTCCTTCTATTTCGGTGTGAAGGTCGGGTTCTAGCTCAAGTCGTCGCAGCGATCGTCAAAAGCGGGCGTCGGCAATTTTGTGCTGGCGTCCGCTCGTCGCCGACTATCAAGGAATGAAGCGGTCCGCCGCCCGCTGAAGTTGCCGATCAACATTAGCGCCGGGACGTATGGCTGCTTTCGCAGCTCATCTGTCCAAACTTGCCGGTCCGATAGCTGCCAGTCATTCCCGTTCCGAGCCTTCGCTTCCGTGCGGCCTGAATATCCGGTCTTTGGTTATGAGCCGCCCTACGTGCGAAACACGGCGAATGGCCGAGATGTCCCATCGGCGCGTTATTCGACCGACCATAGTCTCACACAGACATCGCCCGTCCGCTGGATGAACAAGCGTCCGTAGTTGGGAAGCGGCGAAGACGGATCGAGCGACCGGGATTGGGTCCTTTCGGACACACTATTTGGCAGAACGAATAGCGGCCTCCCGACCGTGTCACATGGAAAACAGGAGGTATCAGCCGGTCACAACCCTTGCCGCTGCCACGCCTCCCTACGCGACCAACCCCTTCTCCGCCGCCAACCGCGACACCCTTGCCATAGTGGCGTCGCTAGAATCACGCCGCCGATCTCCAACGTGCGCGACGGCTCCTTCGAACCCGCCCCCAGCCCGTCAACCCACCCTGCCCCATGCACAGCCGGTCATAATCGCGTTGGCGGCGGATCGGCGCTCGGCTTGGGTCGGGGAGGTAATTCACCATAGGAAGAATGCGATGTCACCGTTTGTTACCAAAACTGCCGCCGCGGGCGCGATGCTGGTTGGCGCGCTGGGCCTGGGGGGCTGTGCCACCAAGGGTTATGTGCGCGCGCAGATCGCGCCGGTGAACGAGCGCGTCGCGGCGCTGGAGGCGCGCGTGCAGGAAACCGACGGCACCGCCAAATCGGCATTGTCGCAGGCGCAGGCCGCGGCCGGCCAGGCGCAGAACAATGGCCAGCGGATCGACCAGCTCAACGCGCGGGTCGACGGCGTCGAGCAGCGGATGAAGGAAAGCCAGCGCAAGCGGCCGCGCAATTGATGCCGCACGGCAGTGGATGCTGAACCCGGTGCGGGGGCGCG
The DNA here is from genome assembly GCF_036663795.1 of Parasphingomonas halimpatiens. Lineage (NCBI taxonomy): Bacteria > Pseudomonadati > Pseudomonadota > Alphaproteobacteria > Sphingomonadales > Sphingomonadaceae > Parasphingomonas > Parasphingomonas halimpatiens. The sequence goes on along the minus strand of NZ_JAXOJP010000028.1, from coordinate 47,583 downwards.
GGGCAGCCCGCGTGGCGCCGGCGTTGCTCGCTATCGCTCTGGCGCTGGCCGGAGCGATGCCGGCCGCGCCGGGGATCGGCGCGACGCGCGTGCCGCGGCCGCGCGCGGCGGCGATGAGGAAGGCGGCGGTGCCGGCGGCGGCGACCCCGGCGCCGAGCCCGTCGGCGGCGACGTTGCGGGTTGCCGCGTGGATCGCCGCCACGGCGGACAACCACGCGCTGCCCTATGCCATCATCGACAAGAACGACGCCGCGCTGATGCTGTTCGATGCCAGGGGCAAGATGATCGGCGCGGTGCCGGTGCTGATCGGCGTTGCCGCCGGCGACGCGGCGACGCCCGGAACCGGCAGCAAGAATCTCGCCGAGATCGGCCCGGCGGAAAAGACCACGCCGGCGGGGCGTTTCCTCGCGCGTTATGGCGTGGCGGCGGGGCGGCAGCGCGTGCTCTGGGTCGATTATGCCACATCGGTCGCGCTGCACCCGATCCCGCCCGGGGCGAGCCCGAAGGAACGCCGTCGCCAGCGCCTGTTGTCGCCGACGCCCGACGACAACCGCATCACCTTCGGCTGCATCAACGTGCCGGCGGCCTTTTATGCCCGGAGCCTCGCCCCGCTGTTCCGGCGCAAGGGCGGTTATGTCTATGTCCTGCCCGACAGCTGGCCGATCGAGCGGGTCTTTCCCGGCTTGCTTGCGATGCCCGTGGCGGCTGGCGACGGGGGCTGAGCGGCCGCTGAGGCGATCGGGTCGGTTACCCCGCCGAGCCGCTCGCCCCGGCCGCCGGCTCGGTCGCATGGGCGGTGGGATCGCCGCCCGCGAGCAGCAGCTCCTTGAGTTCGGCCCAGTCGCCCAGGCCGAAGGCGGCGGGATCGGCCGCGTCGGTCATCAGTTCGCTGGAGTTGATGTCGGCCAGATAGAGTTCGTACGGCGACAGCAGGCGGCGGTTTTCGGTATCGTAGAAGATCGCCAGCCGCGCGCGGCCGGTGTTGCGGCCATTGTCGCGGATGATGGCGAGATGGCCGCTGCGCAGCTGGATGAGCATGCCGGGCGCGAACACGCCGATGCTCTTCATGAACACGAACAGCAGCTGCTGATCGAGATGACCCTGCCAGCTGGCCATCGCGACGATCGCCGCGACCGGCGACCAGGCATTCTTATAGGGTCGATCCGAGGTCAGCGCGTCATAGATGTCGCAGATCGCGCCCATCCGCGCGGCGAGACTGATATCGTCGCCGGCAAGGCCGAAGGGGTAGCCGGTGCCGTCGATCTTTTCGTGATGATGCAGGCAGACATCGAGCGCGACCGACGCGACATCGCCGCCGACGAGCATTTCGTGGCCGCGCGCCGGGTGCTGGCGAACCTCGTCGAATTCCGCGCTGGTCAGCTTGCCGGGCTTTTCGAGGATCTCCTTGGCGATCTGCGTCTTGCCGATATCGTGCAGCAGGCCGCCAAGCCCGATCAGCCTGACCTGGTCTTCGGGCAGGCCGAGCTCGCGGGCGAAGTTGATCATCAACGTGCCGACCGCGACCGAGTGGAAATAGGTATAGGTATCGCGCGTCTTCAGCCGCATCACGCTGAGCAGCATCGAGCGATTGTGGACCAGTGCGGCCTCGATCGACTCGACGACCGCTTCGAGCTCGCCGAGCGCGGTCGTCTCGCCTTCGCTCAGATCGTCGAAGACTTTTTTCATGAAGCGCCTGGCGTCGTCGGTGACGAGCCGGGCGGCGTGCAGGTCTTCGGCGCGCCGCTCGTTGCGATTGCGCTCGCTATCGCGCGGGTTGCCGGGCGAGCGCTTGCGCGCGGTGATCGAGCGGCCGAGATCGATGACCACGCTGGGCACGCCGCTGTGGCGCAGCGTCGCGACCTGTTCGGGGCTGGTCAGCAGAAAGTGCCAGCGCCAGTAATTGTGCGCCAGCCACGGCCCGTCGAGGGCATGGACATACATGCCGAGCGTCACATCCTGCGCGGGAATCCGCTTCAGCACGCGTGGGGATTCCGACGCCGGGCGCGGCCCGCCACTCCCGCGATGATGCAGTAGGTCCATTGCAATCCATTACCGATGCGCCGGCGCGCGCCTTGCCCCCCTTCATTATAGGCGCCGGCGCACCGGGCGGGGCATTGGGCGGACAACGGTGCGCGACGCGATCGACGGGCAACATGATCCGGCGGTCGATGCCGGGTGGCCCCGCGGCAGCGGATCGCGCATCCGCTTAAGTCCGGCCGAAAGCGCCAGCCGATACTCTACAGATCAGGTAGAGATCAGTATCGGCATATTACGTGCCGAAAGCAAAGGCATGTCACAATGGGCAGAGTCCGCTATTCCTAACGACTCGCTTATGACAAGTGCTGCCGTTGGATAATTACGACATTTAACGCGTCGTTGATCATACATCGCGCCGTAACAATGAACTGTTGCGCCATAACGACTCTCATTATGGATGTAATTTGGCGTGCTCCATGACAAGGGACTTGCATTCAACTGTCATCGGCGATAAAAATATCGCCGGCGTTGCCTCAGAGCAGACACAAGCTGCCATTTTCTTTCACGACCCCGTCGCGTTCGCTGATGCGACGGGATTTGCCCTCGTTTGGCCGCAGTGGAGAAATGAAGATGGAGAAAACCACCAGTAAAGACGCGGAACATCGCCGGCCGATTCAGCCGAACATGATGATGCTGAACGCCAACGGACACAGTTCCACGCTGGCGCGGACCGATTTTTCGCATTCGGTGATGAGCGAGATGCGGTTCTTCAACACCCGCGTTCATCAATCAAACCTCGAGGGATGCGCATTCGACGACTGCGATCTCGACGGCTCGACCTTTTCGGGATGCAGCTTTCGCGGCGTCCAGTTGATCAATTGCGATGTCGATCACATGACGATCAACGGGGTCAATGTCGGCAGCCTGATGCGCCTCCTCTCCGGACCGTTGGGAGGCAAGCATGGCTGAGCGTATCGAACCCTTCATCCATTCGACCGACCGACTCGACCTGCTGGCCGATCTCGCGCGGACGCATAGCGAACGCACCTTCAAGGCGATTGCCAGCCTGATCGAGCGCAACATCACGATCGACCCGAACCACAAGAAGGACGGCAAGGACGGCGGCAAGGATGCCGGCGAAGGCGGCTTCTGGGACAAGAAGGACGGCAAGGACGGCAAGGACAAGGAAAAGGACGGCAAGGAATCGAAGGAAGGCAAGGACGGCAAGGAAGGCAAGGACTCGAAGGACGGGAAGGAAGGAAAAGAGGGCAAGGAATCCAAGGACGGCAAGGAGGGCAAGGAGTCCAAGGAGGGCGGCAAGGACAAGGACGGCAAGGACAAGGACAATGACGGCAGCAAGATCACCGGCACCGAGGGTGAGCTGTTCCGCTACGGCCTGGAAGTGTCGCTGCCGGCCGACGCGCTGCGCCGCATCGTGGAAATCCACAATGTTCGCCTGACCGCGCTGCTCAACCAGCCGATCTTTTGACCCCGCGCCTGTCAGGTGGGCCGGCCCGGCCCACCTGCTTTTTTCCGGCCCACCTGTTTTTTTGGGATCGTGCGCCATGAGCAGCGACATCATCGTCGTCGATGAAGCCGACGACTGGTTTTCCGCCGCGTTCGTCGACTATGCCGCGACGCGTGGCGTGACCGCCGAACGCCAGCGACTCGACGCGTTCGGGCGCAGCGCGACGATCCACAGTGCCGGCACGCGGATCAGCGCCACGCCGCAGCTGCCCCTGCTGCTGCGCCCGATCCAGAGCGGGACCGAGCATGACGAGGTCGAGCGTTTCGCGCGCAACGAATGTTTCGCGGCCACCTGGGCGCTGGCGGTGATGACGCCGGCGCCGGTGGTCAATCGACCCAATTGCTATGGCTGGAGTGCGGCGGTCGCCTTTTCCGCCAACCTCACCGACCAGCGGTCAGGACGGGTCGCGCCGGCCGACGAATATTTCTGGGCCGACCTGCCGCCCGATGCTGCGCCCGACGCGCTGTTCCACCAGTCGCTCGACGATTGGGGCGTGCATGAGGTGCTGCCCGACGGCATTGCCGCGCGCTCGCGCCGGCTGCCGCCGTGTCGTGGCTGGGAACAGGTCGTCGTCGTCGGCGACCGGGCGTTTCGGGTGACGCGCGCGGACATCGGCGCGGCCGACGTCGCGACACCCAGCATCGCGCATGTCCGCGCGCTCGGCCTCGTTTTCGCGACGGTGGGGTGGGCGATTCCGGTCGACGGCGCGCCGATCATGGTGCGGACCAACCCCTTTCCCGGCTTTCATGAAGTCGCCCCGGTGTTCACCGACACGGCGGACGCGCTGCTGGCGGTGCTCGCGGCATGACGATCTACGCGGTCGGCCTCGGCACCGACAAGACGATGCAGCATTTCGTCGCCGCCGCCGGCGCGACCGCGCCGGTCGAACTGATCGACATGAACGTGATGTTCGACCATCCGTGGCGTTTCGCGCTCGGCGCGGACGGGCCCGAGGCGCTGTGCCCGGGCGCGTTCGGCCGGCTCGATCCCGCGGCGAGCTATTATATCCGGCCGGTCGATCTCTCGCCGGTGCTGATGGCGCCATGGTCGTCGCGCTGGCGGGCGATGCTCGCGGGGCTCTCGGCCTTTCTCGAAAGCGCCCCGGGGCGGATTGCCAACCGCCCCGGCGGCCACACCCATAACGGATCGAAACCGCTGCACGAATATTGGCTGTCGCAGCAGGGCTTCGATGCCCCGCCGGCGATCGCCTCCTCGGCGCGCGACGCGCTGGCGGCGTTCGCCGCCGAGCATGACGGCGCGATCTGCAAGTCGCTGTGCGGCGTGCGCGGCACCGCCCGGCTCGTCCAGCCGGCGGACTTTGCTGATTTCGACCCGCGCCAGGGGCCGGTCCATCTGCAACGGCGGATCGTCGGCGACGATGTCCGCGTCCACCTGATCGGCACTGTCGCGCATGGCGAGCGGATCGTGTCGCAGGGCATCGACTATCGCGATCGCGCGGTCGAGAGCGACCATATGCCGATCGACGTCCCGCCGGCGCTGGTGGCGCGGATGGCGGAGAGCGCGGCGGTGATGGGGATGGCCTTTACCGGCTGGGACTTCAAGATCGACCGCGACGGGCGGTGGTGGTGCCTCGAGGTCAACCCGATGCCCGGCTATGACGGTTATGATCGGCGCTCGGACGGTGCGATCACCCGGACGCTGGTGCGGTGGCTGCGCGATGGCTAGCCTGACCGACGATGGCGACATCCGGCGGATCGGCCTGATCGACGAGGCGGCGTGTCGCGCGCAGCTGGCGCGGCTCGATGCCGCACGCGCGAGCTGGATCAGGCGCGGTACCGATTTCCATACGCTCGGCGCGGCGACCTATCTCGACGCGTGCGGCGCGAGCGATCCGTTGCGCTACGCAAGCAACCGCGCGCGGTGCAATCCGGTGCTCGAACGCTGTTTCAGTCAGCTGCTCGAAACGGTGCGGGCGACGCTCGAAGGCGTTTACGGCGCAGCGTGCCGCTTTCACGGCGCGCTGGCGTTGCCGGGCTTCCATATCTTTCTGGGGCGATCGCTATCCGGCGCGATGCGCGACAATTTGCATCTCGACCTGCAGCACAGCCATCTCGACCCGGCCTTTGCGATCGACAGCCCGAGCTTCACCTTCACCTTGCCGCTCGAGCTGCCGCGCGCCGGCGGCGGGATCGAGATCTGCCGTGCCGCGCCGGGCGACAAGCGCGGTGCGGTCACCGAATATGAATATCGCTGCGGCGAGCTGTTCCTGCATTCGGGGCGTGCCCTCCACCGCCGGATGCACCGCGCCGCCACCGGGGCCTGCCGGCGCATCACGCTGCAGGGCCATGGCGTATGGAGCGAGCGACATTGGGTGATCTACTGGTGAGCGCGCAGGTGATCGACCTGTTCGTCCTGTCGGAACAGGAAGCGTGCGCCGTCGCCGACGCGGTGCGCGCGATCGAGGATCGCTGGCTGCGGCGTGGCGCCGGCTTCGCGACGATCGGTGTCGCGACCTATCTCGACGTGATGTGTTCTGACGACGCGGAGCGGCACTATTACGCCCGCATCGCGGAGAGCAACCGGCTGATCCAGGAGCATTTCGGCTGGCTGATCGAACGTGTTCGGGCGACGATCGAGGCGCATTTCGAGCGGCCGACGGTGATCGACGAGCGCGTCGCCCTGCCGGGATTCCACATCTTCCATGGCTGCGGCATCACGCTGGTCGACCATGACAGCCAGCATTTCGACCTGCAGTTCCGCTCGCTGCGCTGGCCGTTCGCGGCGACGCCGAGCGAGGTCGTGTCGTTCACGCTGGCGATCGAGCTGCCCGCTGCCGGGGGCGGGCTGGATTACTGGAATTTCACCGAGGACGATCTGGCACGTGTGCAGCGGCTCGGGCGCAGCACCGACATGGCGTTGATCGGGCGTACCAAGCCGCATATGCGTCACCCCTATCGCATCGGCTATATGACGGTGCAGGTTGCCCCGGTGATGCATCGCATCGCGGCGATTCCATCGGTCTCGCCCGGCGACCACCGCATCACGCTGCAGGGCCACAGCATGCGCCGTGGCGAAGAGCTGGTGCTGTACTGGTGAGCGCCGGGGCGCAGGCACCGTGCGGCCTCGCGCTCGAACGGCTTGCCGGCTGCGGCACGGGCCTGCTCGAACTCAGCTGGTCGAGCGCGCGCGACGGTCTGGGCGTGCTTGCCGCGCCGGAGGCGTGGGAACAGGTCGCGGGGGTGGCCGAAGCGCTGCCGCGCTGGAGCGATCTCGCGCCATGGTTGCGCGCGGCATGGGACGAAGGGCATCGCGACTTCCTGCGGCTCGATCTCGCCGACGATCGCATCGCCGCCGTCACCGTCTATGGCCGCACGCTTGCCGCGCACGCCGTGCTGACCTTTCCCCCCTATGGCGCGGCACGGCGCCTGCGACCGGACGGGCGCGAGGCGCAGGCCGGCTATTATGATGTGCGACATCTGGCCGGCACACGGGTTGCCGACGATTTGGCGGCAGCGGCCGGCGAACTGGATGCCGGCTTCGACCGCGCGCTGTTTCTCGAATTTGCCGGGTGCGGCTGGCTGCAGCTCGTCGCCCTGCATGCCGATTCACCGCCATCCTACATCATTGCCGGTCCGGATCGGCGGCGTCTCGCGCGGCTGGCCGGGCGGCTGGCGATCGACCCCGGGCCTGAGCGGCACCGCGCCATGCTGGGCTATGCCGCGCTGCGCTTCGGCGCCGCTCCGATGTTGCGCTGTTACGCGCGCCCGCAGCGCTTCGCCACGCCGGGCGTGACGATCGCGGGACTGGCGCGGTGCTGACCGCGCGCCAGGTAAGCGATCTGTGCGACCAGGGGTGGACGCAGGTCGCCATCGCCGCACCGCTGTCGGAAATGGTCGAGCGTTCGCTGGCCGCATGGCGCGCCTTCTTTGCCACCGGCCAGAAGCTCGTGATGGGCGGCGACCGCCGGGTGCCATGCGGCTTCGTCCCGCTCTGTCACGCCAATGGGTGCGACATGAAGGAGAGCTTCTATATTCAGCCCGGTTATCCGCTGCCCGGCCACCTTGCGCGCGAAACCACGCCGATCACGCGCGAGTTGGGCCGTATCGCGCAGTTCATCGGTGCCGCGCTCGATCATCCCGCGAACCGGGCGATCATCGAAACACCGCGCCACGGCTGCCTGCGGGTCATGCGTTATCCCGCTTTCGAAGGGGATCCGGAATCGACCCTGATCCGGCAATTGGCCGAAGGGGGCGCGCTCCGCGCACCGGCGCATCAGGATCTCAGCGTCATCACACTGTTGCCGGCGGCGAGCGAACCCGGTCTCGAGGTTGAGCTGGCCGATGGCGGGTGGCTGCGCTGCGACGAGGATCCGCGCGTCCTGACGGTGCTGGTCGGCCAGTATGCGCTGGACCGTTCGGCTTGCTTCAAACGGGCCGCGACGCACCGCGTGGCCAACCCCGAGACCCCGCGCCGCGGCGCGCGGATGGCCTGCGCCTATTTCTGCGGCTGACGGGTCGGCACCGGCCCGATAACGTTTTTTCCACGGTTCCTCGCTACTTCCCTGTCATGCGGCACCCCAAGCGCCGCACCGGGAGCCGTCGTGACCTATATGTGGCGAAACCGCGCGACGCCTGGCGTCGCCGATGCAGACGAACCCGACCCCGCCGCGGAAGCCGCAGCGATCGGGCGGCTACGGCGCGTGGTCGGGCGGGCCGAAGGGCGCGAGACGGCCGCGGCGGCGCCAATCGACGCGACCCCGCGGCGCTTCGCCGGCAGCGATCTCACGGGCAATGCCTTTGCCGTGCTCCGCGTCGCGCTCGATGCCAGCACGGCGGCGATCAGCGCGGCGGTCGACGATCTTTCCTTCGAGCCCGGGCATGACCCCGAAGCGCTCAACGCCGCGCGCGCGACCTTGCTGTCGGCGCGCGACCGGCTCGACGCCGAGCTGAGCTGGTTGCCCGACATGTCGCCGGCACTGCTGGCGCAGGTGCGAACCGCGCTGAGGGCGGGCGACGTGGCCGCGCTGAGCGCGGCGCGCGATGCGACGATCGGCCTGTCGCGGCTCAATCTCAGTCTGGCACTGGCGGTGGCGGTGCCGGGCGAGGTGGCGCGCGCGACGCGCGTCATCGCCGACGCCCAGGCGTGGGACACCAATGCGACGCTGGGCCTGCTCGGCGAGGCACGGGCGCGCGCCGGCTTCCGCGCGATCGACGACGACGGTTATGACCGCGCGGTGCAAGCCCGCGCCGTGACGGCGGCGCAGGCCCTGGCACCCTTGTTCGCGGCGACGACCTCGGCGCAACTCGCGCTGACCAAGGCGATGCAGGCGGCGGCGACGGGCGCCGGCGGATTCGGCGCGATGTTCCTCGACGAGGTGCTGCGCTGCTATGCCGCCGGGATCGACCCGGCGCTCGAGGCGGCGGCGACGCGGATCGCCACGGCGACCGCGGCGCTGCGCGAGCGCCCGGGCGACCAGACCCAGGCGATCGCGCTGACCGCGGCGCTGGAAACCTGGTCCAACCTGCGGCGGCCGGTGCAGGTGCACGAGGCGGCGCGCGGGCTCGACGACCCGGCCTCGGCGACGATCTTCGAGAATGTCCGCAGCCTGACGGTGGCGCTGTCCAACGACCATGACGAATATGACATCGCGCTGCGGCTGGCGCGTGCGCTGATCGTCTCGTTCGCGCTGGTGCCGTTCCACCGTGCCGCGCTGGAGCAGCAATTGCCGACGCTGATCGGCAATGTGCTGGCCAAGCGGCTGCGCCAGGCCTGTGCGCGCGCGCTGGCGGCGCATGCCGGCTTTGCGCGCGAAGTCCTGGCGGGCGGGCTCGAGCGGCCCGGCGGGCGGGCCGGCGCGGTGGCGGCGAGCTTTGCCGAGGCGAACGAGACGCAGCGGGACAATCGCGCGGCCTTCTTCATGATCGTGCGCGAGCTGGCGGTCGAGCTGTGCAATACGCATCGCGAGCGCCGCGCGGCGCTGGCAATCCTGCAATGGCTGTTGCTGCTCGACCCGCCCGAAGAGGCCCGCGCGAAGCTGGCGGCGGATGTGCAGCAACTGGGCGGCGAGGCACAGGCCCCGGCGCCGGCGCGCGCGGCGGCTGGCGAGGCGCCCGCGCCGGGCAGCTTCGGCCGGGCCAATCGCGGCGCCACCACGGCACCCCCCGCTCCGCCGCGCTGGGTGCCGCCCGCGCCCGAGATGCCGCCGGCCTGGACGCCGACGCCCGGGCGCCGCAAGCGCGGGCGATCGGCGACGGGCACGATGCTGCTGATCTTCGCGATGATGGTCGGCTTCTGTTCGCGTTTGCCACGCGCGCACCGCCCGCACGCTGTGCCCTCGCCTTCGGGCATGCGCGACGACGCGCCGCCATCCTATCGCAGCAGCGAGGATATCGAGGCGCGGTTCCGCGAGCTCGAGGCACGCGCCGGGCGCGACCGCAATGCCGGCCCGCGCATCGTCCCCGGCAGGCCGATGTCGGACGCGCGACCGATGGACCCGACCCCGGCGGTCGACCGGCCGGGTTACGGCGGAGACACGCCATGACGACGGGATATGTTGATGACGTCTGGCAATTTTTCGCCCCTCCCCTTCAGGGGAGGGGTTGGGGGTGGGGCCTCTCCGCCAGCGCTGTTTGTGCGGCTCTGCCCCACCCCAGCCCAGCGTTGGGTCGGTCACGCCCCCGGCGTGACCTGAACCGTGCGGCGCACGGTTCACCCGACGCTCCTGAAGGGGAGGGGCCAAACAGTGATGGGTCGCGCGCGCCATGACATCGCCCGATCCCGCCCCGCTCGCCGCGCTGGCGGTGCAATATTGGAAATTATGCGCGGCATTCGAACGTGAGCTGAGCTTCGCCAACGCGGAGCGCGCGGCGGCGGGTGAGGCGCAGCTGCGCTTCGCGCGGCGCAGGCTCGACGCGATCCTTGGCGAGGCCGGGCTCACGCTGGCGAGTTGGGACGGCGCACCCTTCACCCCCGACATGCCGGCGAGCCCGGTCAATGCCGAAGACATCGGCGACAACATGGACGCGATCGTCGCGGCGACGATCGAACCGACCGTGACCGGCCCGGCGGGCGTGGTCGTCGCGGGCAAGATCATTCTCAAGGAAATCTGACATGTATCTCGGCATCGATCTCGGCACCTCCAACTCGGCAATCGTCGGCAATCGCGGCGGGCGGCTCGAATTGTTCAAGGCGATCAGCGGCGAGGACGTGCTCGCCTCGGTGGTGATGTGCGACCGCAGCGGCAGCCGTTATGTCGGCAAGCGCGCCTATGACCAGCTGCGCACCTCGCCCAAGGGTATCGCGGCACGCTTCAAGCGGCTGCTGGGCACGAGCACCGTGCTGCCGTTCGGGCCCGAGGACGGCACGATCACCCCCGAAGACGCGAGCGCCGAGGTGCTGCGCCAGCTGGTCAAGCAGATGCGCAGCGGCGCAGGCGAGGCGGTCATCGAGGGCGCCGTGGTGACGGTGCCGGCGGCTTTCAACCAGATGCAATCCGAGGCGACGATCCGTGCGGCGCATGCCGCCGGACTGGAACAGGTCGGGCTGCTGCAGGAGCCGATCGCGGCGGCGCTGGCGTGCCTCGAACGGCCCGAATCGCGCAACGGGCTGTTCCTGGTCTATGATCTGGGCGGCGGCACCTTCGATGTCGCGCTGGTGCGGGCGATCGACGGGGCGGTGTCGATCGAGGCGCATGAGGGCATCAACATGCTCGGCGGCAGCGATTTCGACCGCATGCTGATCGACGCGACGGTGCGGCCATGGCTCGAACAGACCTTCGCGCTGCCCGAGGACTGGCATCGCCAGCCCGATTATCGCCGGCTGATCGCGCTCGCCACGGCCAATGCCGAGCAGACCAAGATCGAGCTGTCGAGCGCGCAGGAGGCGATCGTCTTCGTCTCGGAGCATGATGCCCGCGCCGAGGACCTGAACGGGCGCGCGATGTTCGTCGAGGTGATGGTGACGCGCGCCGATCTCGAGGCGCTGGTCGCCGACAAGATCGACCAGTCGATCGCCTTGTGCCGCAAGGTGATCGCCGACCATGGTTATGCCAGCGCCGACATCGACAAGGTCGTGCTGATCGGTGGCCCGTCGCGCATGCCGATCGTGCGGACGCGCGTGCCGGCCGAGCTGGGCGTGGCGACCGATCTCGACATCGACCCGATGACCGCGGTGGCGCGCGGCGCGGCGATCTATGCCGAGAGCCGCGAATGGAAAAAGGGCGAGGCGGCGGGCAAGCAATCGCGCGTGCAGCAGGCGGCGGGCGCGGCGGTGTCGTATGATTTCGAGGCGCGCACGACCAAGGAGCGCGCGCGGATCCGCGTCACGGCGGCGGGCGACACCAGCGGCCTGCGGGTGAGCGCGGTGGCGAGCGACGGACGCGATTATGGCGAGCGCGCGGTGGGCGAAGCGCCGATCTACGTCGTCCAGCTCGGTGACGGCGAGACACGCGTGGCGATGACCGTGGTCGACGGCGCCGGGCAGCGCGTGATCGAGGCCTGTGCCGAGCTGACCATTACGCGCGTCGCGGCGGTGGCGGCGGGCGCGCCATGCACCAGCACGATCTCGGTCAAGGTCGAGGATGGCGACGGGACACGCGCGATCAATGTGCTCGAGCCGTTGCTGCGCAAGGGCGAGACCCTGCCGAAACAAGGCGCCAAGACGCTGCGCGCCGGGCGGCGGCTCGACCCGGGCAGCGCGGACTTCATCGACGTCGAACTGTTCGAGCAGGCCGAAGGCGTGCCCGAACCCGAGGCCAATCTGCTGATCGGCTCGTTCCGGCTGAGCGGCGAGGACCTGCCGGCCTATGCCGCGCCGCTCAAGCCCGGCGAGCAGGTCGTGCTGCACTGGTCGGTCGACGACAGCCAGCTGATCCGCTGTTCGATCGAGCTGCCCGAACAGGGGCTGCATTTGCGCGATCACAGCTTCTATGCCGACGATCTCGCGCGGATCGATTTCGCGCGCGCCGGGCATGATTATGCCGCGCAGGCGCTGCTCGCGGCCGATACGCGGCTCGACGATCTGGTCGCCGCGCAGCGCGGCATGGCGAACGACGACACGACCGCGCTGCGGCTGCGCATCAGCGCGCAATCGGCGCGGCTGCGGCTGGTCGACGATGCCGATGGCTATCGCTCGATCGCCGAAGAGGCGCGGCTGATCCGCCAGGAGATTTCGCGGCTGCGGCATCATCCGTCACTGCGCGCGCGCATCCTCGGCAACGACCTCGCGACGGTCGAGTCGGACGCGCGGTCGCTGACCGCGCTGCTGTCGGCCGAGCAACACGCCCAGATCGGACAGATGCACCAGGCGGCGCAGGCCGCGCTGGCCGACGGGCGCTTCGGCGTTGCCGAGCGCTCGATCGAGGCGATCCGCGCGGTGCTGTCGCGCACATTGTTCGAGCAGCCCGACGTGATCCTGATGCACTATCGCCGGATACGCGGCGAGCGCCACCTTGCGACCGACACGGCACGCTTCGACCAACTGGTGCAACGTGGCGACCTCGCGGCGGGCAGCGGCAACATCGCCGAATTGCGCGGCGTGTTGCGCGACATGGTGCAGGTCATGGCCTTCCCCGGCGAACCGAGCGCCGACGTCGCCGCGCTGGCCGGATTGCGGCGCTGATCGCGACGCGGGCGGGAAAAATACCGGGCGTTACAAAAAGCGGTTGACGAGGTCGCGGCCGCTTGTATACCGCCCGGTATGGAAGAGCGGCGCGCCGCTCATCCGTTCCCGCACCTCGCATCAAAAGACCGTCCGATGGCCTATCTCGATCTCGACCAGCCCTTCGCCGCGCCCGCTGGCGCGCGTATCGCGCAGCGCAGCGCCACGCTGGTCGCCGATCTGCCCGGCTTCACGCCGCTCGAATGGAGCGTGATCGCGCTGGCGAAGCGCGACACGCTCGCCAGCCTCGGCACGCCAAGCCGGCTGTCGCGCGCGCTGGGCAGTCTGTTCGGGCTGGGCACCGCGTCGAAACTCGCCGATCCGAAGCTCGAGGCGTTGCGGCGCATGGCGGTGCATGCCTGGTGCTACGGCTTTGCGCTGCCGATGGCCGAGATCGATCGCTTCGTCGCCGCCGGGTTCGACGAGCGCCAGATCGAGACGATGGTGACGAGCATCACCGGCACGCGGATCGGCACGCGCCAGCGCGATATCGGTACGACGGCGCGGATCGTGCGGACGGCGCAAGCCTGACGCAGGCGCGGTCGACTCATACTCATCTCATCGATTGGCACCTTTAGCCCCTCCCCTTCAGGAGCTGCGGGCCGGTCATGCCCCCGGCATGACCTGAACGGCGCGGGGCGCCGTTCACCCGAAGCTGGGTTGGGGGTGGGGCCGCGCCGCAGACACAGCGCTCGGGGAGATGCCCCACCCCAACCCAGCGGCAGGTCGGTCAGGCCCCCGGCCTGACCTGAACCATGCGGGGCATGGTTCACCTGCCACTCCTGAAGGGGAGGGGCTTGAGAGAGTCATACTCGCCGGGATTTGGTATCAGCCGAGATTGACCAGCACGAGCAGCGCGATGACGGTCATCGCGGCGAGTGCGATCGGCGCGGCGGCGCGCATCCCCGCAGCATTGCGCGCGAGGCCGGCGGCCAGCCCGCTCTTCAACACGAGATTGCCGGCGACCGGCAGCGCGAGCGCGGCTCCGGCCAGCGCGCCCTGGTCGGCTCGCGGCATGGCGGAAAAGGCCAGCACCGCGGCGTCGACATCAACCAGCCCGATCAGCGCGAGCACCGGCGCGGCGCCAAGATGGCCGAAGCGCGCAATGCCCCAGCGCGACGCGACGATCGCCAGCGCCGTCAGCCCGGCGAGCGTCAACGCACCGCCAAGTTCGAGCGGGTTGCCCAAGCCGGCGCGGTAGTGGCGCGCAGGCCCACGCGGGCGGCGCCATGCCCAGGCGGCGGCACCGAGCAGCACGAGCAGCGCGGGACCGAGCGGCGTGGCGATGGCGACGAGCCAGCCGGGCGCGAGCAAGGCGACGAGCAACAACACGCGCCCGACGCTGACCGCCGAGGCGAGCACGATACCGATCTCCAGCCCGCCATCGCCGTCCTGCCCGTCGCGCAGCCGCCGCGCGAAAGCACCGGTGACGGCAGTCGACGACACCACCGCGCCGCACATCGCCGCGATCAGCGTGCCGCCGCGCCCGCGCGTGCGTCGTGCGAGCAGATAGGCGATGAACGACAGGCCGCTGACTAGCACCACGACGAGCAGCAAATAGCGCGGGTTGAGGGCGTGATAGGGCCCGAGATCGCGGTCGGGCGCGAGCGGCAACAGCACCAGAGCGAGCAAGGCGAAGCGCGCGGCGGCGCGCAATTCGGCCAGCGTGATGCCCTTGAGCATGCCGTGGAGCGGCTGGCGCGACGAGAGCAGGAACATCGTCGCGGCGGCGACCGCGACGGCGATGGTCGGCTGGCCCCGCGCGGCGAGCACGCCGAGCCCGAGCACGAGCAGCCCGGCGACCGCGCTGGTCGCGCTGCGCCCGGTCGGCACGCGGCTCTGGCGGAGATAACCGGCGAGCAGCAGCAAGGCGGCGGTGGCAACGACGATGCCGCCAAGCCAGGGCGGCAGTCGCGCGCCGACTCCGCCGGCCAGCCCGAGCAGGCCGAAGGTGCGGATGCCGGCAACGCGCGCCCCATCGGGCTGGTCGCGCCCGTTCCAGCCACGTTCGAGCCCGACGAGCAGGCCGATGGCGAGCGCATAACCGAGCGGCAGCAGCGCGTCGATCGTCGTGCCGTCAGGGGGCGTGGCGGCGATGTTCATCGGCGATCAGTGTGACAGCATCACCGGCAGATGGGTATCCTTGATCAGCGCCTCGGTGACGCCGCCGAGCACCAGTTCGCGTACGCGGCTATGCGCGAAGGCGCCGATGGCGAGCAGGTCGGCCCCTTGGTCGAGCGCATGGACAACGAGCCGGTCGGCCGGATCGCCACCCTGATCGAGCCACAGCGCCTCGGCCGCGAAGCCATGCTGCGTGAGGTACCGCACCGCGCGTTCCTGCGCGCGCGCCTCGTCGACCGTCGCCGGCCCGGAGCCGACCGCAGCAAGCTCGATCCGCGCGCCCGGCGTGGCGAGCGCGACGAGATCGTGCAGCGCGCGCACCGCAGCGGCGCCGGCTTTCCAGCCAAGCACGGCATGGCCGACATGGCGCAGCGTGCGGCCCGGCGGCAGGATGATCAGCGGCGTGCCGGAGCCGAGCGCGAGCGTCTCGGCCACGCGGCGGTGCAGCCACGGCACCGCCCAGCTCTCGCGTGCGCCGATCATCGCGACGTCGGTGACGATCCGCGCCTTGCGCAGATCACCGACCAGCCAGGCGACGTCATCGTGCAGGCCAAGCAGTTCGACCGCGACCGGCGCCGCGCCGATTACCGCGCGGAGTTTGCCGAGTTGCTCGGCGGCATGCGCTTCGCGCTCGGCCGGCAGCACATAGATGGCGCCGAGCGGGGCATATTCGGGCAGCAGCAGCGGGTCGGGCGTGAGCAGCTGGAAGACGACGCCGGCGCCGGCATATTCTGCCTGTGCGAGCACCGCCTGGATAAAGCCCTGCGATTTCTCGACATCGTCGAGCACGGCGAGGATCGACATGGTCATTGCGACAGCCTCTCTTCCTCCGCGACGCCATACCGCGCGGCTTCGACCGCTTCATCGCGCGCCGTACGTTGCGGATCGATACGTAGAGTTACCGGGCCGTGCCGCTCAGTCGGCGTCGAGCGCGTCAGCGCGCGCCTCGTCGGCCGCGGCACGCCGTGGGTCGCCGCGCTGGCGCAACAGCTGCGCACGCTGGCGATAGCCGAGCGGGTCTGCGGGCGCGAGGCGCACCGCGCGATCGAGATCGGCCAGCGCGCGGTCGAGGTCGCCCTTGCGCTGCCGGGCGAGGCCGCGATTGAGCCACGCGCGGGCCAGGCGCGGGTCGATCGCGATCGCGCGGTCGAACGCGGCGATCGCGCCGTCGAGGTCGCCATTCGCGGCGCGTGACACTCCCTCGTTGAGGCGCCCGGTGGCGCTGGGAGCACCGGCCCTGGCTTGCGCACCGAGCGCGCGACGACAGGCGACGAGGTCGCGGTCGGGATCGTCGATTGCGCAGCGATCACGCGCCGCGCGCGCGGGCTCGGCGGCACGCCCGACGCGCGCGCCGGTGACGACGATGTTCGCGGCATCGGCGGCGGCGCTTTCCTCCAATCGGGCGGTGGGCGCGGCGGCAATGGCCGCAGGCGGCGGGGCCGGCGGCGGTGGAGGTGGCGGTGGAGGCGGTGGCGGTGGTGGTGGTGGCGGCGGTGGTGGCGGTGGTGGCGGTGGTGGCGGTGGTGGCGGCGGTGGTGGTGGCGGTGCGGCGGGTTCGTCGCGCACTGCCTTCATCGCCGGTGTCGCCACGGCATCGGCACGGCCGCTGACGATGCGCGGACAACCGCCACCGGTGCAGGGCGATGCGGCGCCCGGCGTAGCGGGCTGCGGCGCGGTCGTCGGCGCGGCATCGGCGGGCGCGGCGCCCGGCCTGACCGGCGCCGTCGCGGCACGGCCCGTATCGACCGGCGCTGCGGCAGCCGACACCGACGGCGCGGGCGTCGGGAAGCGGTCCTTCAGGGTAATCAACGCAGCGGGCGCACCAATCAGCGCGATCAACGCGACCGTGACGAGCAGGCCGACATGGCGGCGGGGGATTAGCGGTCGCCGCGCTGGGCTGACGGGAGGCGCGGCAGTCGCCGGCTCAGCGACCCCGTCGAAACGCCGCAGCGCCGCGGCGATGGCCGCGTCGCGCGCCGCCGGGCGCGGCGGCGGCGCGGTCGGCAACGCGCCGGCGATGTCGTCGTCGATCGCCATTCACCGGGCGCGGCAGGAGGAAGTGCGCAGCATTGCTTGGCCTTATAGCGGCATTTGCCGTGGCGTCGAAAGGTGGGGTTTGGTGGCCCCCTCGCCGTTCGTGCTGAGCCTGTCGAAGCACCGCTCTTTTCCCCCGAGGCGAAGAAAGAACGGCCCTTCGACAGGCTCAGGGCGAACGGCGGTGGGGTAGCTCGCCCTACCGCTCGATCGTCGCCATCGCCCCCGCCCCCCTGGCGGCGCGGACGAGCTGGATGAACTCGGCGCGGTAACCGAATGCGTCCTCGCCGCGCGCCGCCGTGGCGATGCGCAGCACATCGTCATAGCCCATCGCGCCATTATATTTCCCGCCGCGCAGCAGTTCGGCAAAGGCGGCGACGCTGGTGGCGAAACGCGCATCCTGTGGCGCGTCGGCGAAGCGCGCCACTTCGGACGCGCGGCCGATCGGCGTCGAGATCAGCCGGCTGGTGTCCGATTTGGGCAGCTTGTAGCGGATCTTGACGAAGCCGAGCTCGCCGCCCTGCCCCGCGACGCGCGGCGCGGGCCGGGCGTAGCGCAGGTCGCCGATCGAGCGCGGGCCGCCGACCGGCACGACCTCGTACAATGCGGTGACGGTCTGGCCCGAGCCGACATCGCCGGCATCGACCTTGTCATTGTTGAAATCGTCGCGGTTGAGCATCCGCGTCTCGTAACCGAGCAGGCGATATTCGGCGACCGTGGCGGGGTTGAACTCGACCTGGATCTTGACGTCCTTGGCGATCGGGAAAAGCGTCGAGCTCGCCTCGTCCACCAGCGTCTTCCGCGCCTCGTTCAGCGTGTCGATATAGGCGGCGGTGCCGTTGCCGTTCTGCGCCAGCGTCTGCATCATCGCGTCATTGTAATTGCCCATGCCGAAGCCGAGCACCGACAGGAACACGCCCTTGCTGCGTTCGCGCTCGATATAACCCTTGAGCTCGTTCTCGCTGGTGATGCCGACGTTGAAATCGCCGTCGGTCGCAAGGATCACGCGGTTGACGCCGTGCGGGTCGAGATTCTCCTCGGCCAGCGCATAGGCCTGGCGGATGCCCTCGGCGCCCGCCGTGCTGCCGCCGGCGCCAAGCCCCTCGATCACCGCGCGGATCCGGCCCTTTTCGCGCGCCGGGGTCGGCGCGAGCGCGGTGCCCGCGCTGCCGGCATAGGTGACGATCGCGACACTGTCGTTCGGGTCGAGCTGGTCGAGCAGCATTTCGAGCGATTGCTTTACCAGCGGCAGCTTGTTGGGCGCGTACATCGAGCCCGAGGTGTCGATCAGGAAGACGAGATTGGCGCGCGGCCGCGTCGCCTGCTGGATGGTATAGCCCTTGATGCCGATGCGGACGAGCTTGCGCCCCGCCGTCCACGGGCTGGGGAAGACCGCGACATTGGTGCTGAACGGCTGCGCCGCGCTGCGCGGCGCGGCATAGTCATAGGGGAAATAATTGACCATTTCCTCGGTCCGCACCGCCGCCGGTTGCGGCAGCGTGTTGCGGTTGAGCGAGGCGCGGACAAAGGCGTAGCTGGCGGTGTCCACGTCGATCGAGAAGGTCGAGACGGGTTCCTGCTGCACCAGCTTGAACGGGTTCTGCGCGGTCGCTGTGAAGCGATCGCGCCCGACCTCCTGATAATAAGGCGGGCTGTAGGGACGCGGTTCGGACGGCATGGCGGCGCGGGGCGATGCCAACATGGCGCCGCTGACCATCATCGCCGGCGGCGGAGGCGGAGGTGGTGGCGGCGGCGGCGGCGGCGGCGGTGGCGGTGCCGCCATGTCGACGCGGACAAAGCGCTCGTCGCGGGCTTCGGCGGCGCGACCGGACGCGACCTTGCTGCCGGTGACGACCACGTCATTCGCCGGCGACGCGGCCGGCGGCGTGCCATCGGCGGTCGTCGACGCCTGATCGAGGCCGGCGTGCGTGCACGACACGACCAGCATCATCGACAGCCCGGCGGCGATCGTTCGTCCCAGCGGCGTTGGGTAGAGGCGAGGCATGAGAAACTCCCTGATGACTGCGGCGCACCATCGTCCGCATGTCACTGGGACGTGCCGGCTCGGGATTTCCTTGGGTGTCGGGAAAAAATATTCTCACCGATTAGTCTAAGTGCGGGCACTTTTGCAGGCCGCGTTAAGTCAGCACCAGCGACCGCGTCGTCTATGCGTCTTCATCGCGTCGATCGAGGACAGATACATGTCTGGCCTCGAGCTTTGCGCACAGGGGAAGATGCCGGCCATGGCGGGTACGTGAACGGAACGCCAAGGCGGACCTTGGCACCATCGGCCAGATGTCAAGAGCGCCGCGCCTCAAACGAGATGTAGACTTATATCGGCGTTACCGAGGGTGTTTCCCTGTAGGATGTGTATATCGTCCATTAGCCATGCGGCATAAGCTCCGGCGTGTTCGAATACGAGGTCGGCCTTGCCGTCGCCGTTGATGTCGAACACCTTGGCGAGGGTGAAGCCATCGCCGGGGTTACCGATATCGCCGCCGCCGATGATGGCGTTGCCGTCCAGATCCCAACTGGCATAGGAGCCGTTCACGTTCTGGAACAGCATGTCGGCCTTGCCGTCGCCGTTGAGGTCGGCCAGCGCCTTGAACGTCCAGCCCGCCCCCGGATTGCCGATCGTGCCGCCGCCGATGATCGCGGTGTCGCTCAGCAGCCATGCCGCGTAATTGCCCGACGCATCCTTGAACACTATGTCGGCCTTGCCGTCGCCGTTGAGGTCGCCGGTCGCCACGAAACTGTAGCCGCTCGCAACCCCGATATTGCCGCCACCGATGATCGCGTTGCCCGACACATCCCAGGTCGCATAGACGCCGGTCGTATTGTTCTGGAACAATATGTCGATCTTGCCGTCGCCGTTGAAGTCGCCGACCCCCTTGAACGCATAGCCCGCGCCTGGATTGCCCAGCGCACTGCCGCTGATGAAGTGCGCCCCGTCCGAGTGCCACGTCGCCAGCGTGCCGTCGCTATACTGGAACAGCACGTCGCTCTCGCCCGTCCCGGCAAAGTCGCCCACCGCCTTCGCCGTCCAGCCCGCTCCCGGATTGCCGAGCGTGCCGCCGCCGACGATGACCCCGGCGTTGATCTGCCAGGTCGCGACCGTGCCGTCGGTGCCCTGGAAGAGGAGCGTCGCAAAGCTGTTCGCACCGTGGCCGTTCGCCACCGCGAACGATGATCCCGGATCGCCAAGATTACCACCACCGGTGATGGCGGTGTCGTTCATCGTCCAGGTCGCCAGCGTTCCGTTCGCACCCCGGAACACGATGTCCGACTTGCCGTCGCCATTGTAGTCGCCGATCCCGGCGAACGACCACGCCGCCCCCGGATTGCCGATCGTGCCGCCGCCGATGATCGCACTGTCGTTCAGATCCCAGGTTGCGTAGCTCCCGTCGGCATTCTCGAACAGCAAGTCGCTCTTGCCGTCGCCGTTGAAATCGCCAACGCCCTTGAAGAACCAGGATGAACCGGGATTGCCGAGATTGCCGCCACCGCTGATTTTGGCATCGTCCAGCGTCCAGATCGCATAACCGCCGTTCGCGTTCTCGAACAGCACGTCGCTCTTGCCGTCGCCGTTGAAGTCGCCGGTCGCCTTGTACACATACCCCGCGCCCGGGTTGCCGATCGTACCGCCGCCGGTAATCGCCGTGCCGCTCAGATCCCAGGTCGCATAGGCCCCGGTCAGACCGTTCAGGAACAACAGGTCACTCGTCCCGTCACCGTTGAAGTCACCGGTCCCGACCAGCGCATAGGCAGCTCCGGGATTGCCGATGTTTCCGCCACCAGTGATCGCCCCCCCCGCCACCTGCCACGACGCCAGAGTCCCGTCCCGCCCGCGGTACAGGAGATCGCTCGTGCCATCGCCGTTGAAATCTCCCACCGCAGCCAGGCGAAAGAGGGATCCAGGATTACCAATGTCCCCGCCGCCCGTGATCGACGTGTCGGCCAGATGCCACGACGCAAAACCCCCAGACACTGAGCGAAACAATACATCACCAACATGGTCACCGTTCAAATCAATACCCGTCGGCAAGTGAATCCGTGTGTTCGCAGGCAGGATAAAATCGGCGAGGGTCGCTACGCCATCGATCCGGATCGTCATCGTGACGCCCGACACGGTCTCGATCGTGACGGTCGTCCAATGCACCCCGACCCACGGGTTATTGAAATCGGCGAACGAGAAATGGCTCGGCGCCACAGCGGTGAGATCGACCTTGTCGATACCGTGTTCGAAATATTGCAAATAATCCATCTGCGCGGCGGTGGAATCGGTGGTCGCGCGATAGACGAAACGGTCGGCACCATTGCCGCCGATCATCGTATCCGCGCCGCCCGCACCGTAAATGGTGTCGTCGCCACCAGCGCCCGACAAGTAATTGTCGGCATCGTTGCCCGAAAGGATATTGGCGAGATCGTTGCCAAGCAAACCGACTGCTGCGGCGCCCAAAATCCGACCGTTCTCGACATTGGCCTGCAGCGAATAGTCGATATAGGTGCGGACCTCGTCGACCCCTTCGCCGACCGCTTCGAGCACGCGGTCGCCGTCCGTGCGGATGACATAGATGTCGTTTCCGCGCCCGCCGAACATCGTGTTCGCGCCAGCCCCGCCATCAAACAGATCGTCGCCGTCGCCTCCGACCAAGGTGTCATCGCCGCCCATGCCATAGAGCTGACCGCCGCCCGTCGCCGCGACCAACAGTTCGCCACCATCGGTACCCGTTTGAACCGTGCCGGGCTGGGTCGTGACGATATCGCCCAGCGAAACCATTCCATTCACGATGATGCGGAAATCGCCGCCGACGGAAGTGCCGGAAACCACGGTCTGGCTACCACTTGCTGCCAACGACATCGAAAGCGGAGCCAGTGCGCTCAGGTCGATGTGATCCACGCCCGTCTGGAAATCGGTGATCGTGTCGGCATTCGCCCCCGCCGAGTCTTCCGCGCCAGTGTAGACGAAGGTGTCCGCCCCGGCGCCGCCGGTCAGCATGTCGGCGCCACCGCGACCCACCAGCATGTCGGCGCCATCCCCGCCGCTTAGCCGATCGACTGCTGCGCCCCCGCGCAGAAGATCGATTCCGCCACCGCCATCCACCGAACCGGAAACGCTGCCGCCCGCACCGTCGAAATAGTCAGCGGTCGCGCCCAGCGTTATCGATCCCGTGATCGTTCCCGCATTGCGGAACAGATCGGGGAAACGTCCGAGTTCCAGCGTACCGACCCAGATACCGCCTGCCGCATTGGTGACGATGTCAAGCCCACCGTCACGCCTGAGATCACCCTGAATCAAACCGCTATTGGTGATCGTCAGCGCGACATTATAGCCTTCCGTCGCGCGGATTGCGGTCTTCGCGATGATCGTGCCGCTGTTGAGGATCGTACCGGGCTGGTAGAGATTGGTGTTGTCTGGAAAGAGGTAGATCCCGACCGCCTCCGCGCCTCCGCCCGAAGCAGTCGCAGTGATCGTGCCGCGATTGTCGATCAGCGTCCGCACGCCGTATCCCGCGACGCCCGATACGAATGTCGGCTCTGCCGCGGTCGCATAGCCGCTGACATTGATCGTGCCCGTATTGAGCAGCGAGGCGCCGTTCTGCGAAAGATGGACGGCACCCGCGGTGCCGTGATCGGATCGGACGTCGATCAAACCGTTGTTGATGACGGTGCGGCCGTTTACGCCACCCGCGCCGTTCAGATAGGATTGTTGGCCGTTGGCCGTATTAACGACACGCACGATGCCATTGATCGTGATGGTCTGAAAACCTTGAGGCCCGGCAGTGTCGCTTGTCACGACGCCACTCGCCCCGCCCCCAGACACGCCGGCGGTAACGTCGAGTTCGCCATTGAGCACGAGAGACGGCAGATACCGCGCGTCCACGTAATCGAGGCGAATCCCGATCGCCTCCTTCGTCGTCGCGTCTCCGACCACAATGTTGCCATCGATGGTCAACATGGTCGGGACGCGATGCGTCGGCTGCGCGAACAACCCGGTCGTCTGCACGCCCGGGTTATCGGGCTGCTGGTCGTCGACGAACAGGAGGTTCTGACCAACGGCCAAATGATAATCATCGTTGATCGTAAGCATTTAACCCTCCGCCTCGCCCGTCAGATGTCTAAACTCGCGCAGCGGGCCATACAAGCGGCTATCAGGCCAGATCGGAGGGTGAGCGATTGGCGCCGCCAACTTCGCACGAACAGGGTGCGCAGCCCGGTTAATACTTTTAGAAGTGTCAGTCGAAATTAGTCCAATCCCGCGCGGTTAGTCTGGCTCGCGCTGCGCGCCGGAGAGCAGCCGGCGCACCTCGTGCATGCGCCACGATACCGTCGCCTCGGCCACGCCGAGAATGGCGGCGGCCTCGGCATGGGTCAGCTGCTGGCCGGCGACAAGGATCGCGGCGTCGCGATAGGGTGGCGCGAGCCGGGCGATCGCGCTCTTCACCCACATCGCGTCGTGCAGGTCGCGCCCGTCGGGGCCGCGCGCCAGGCCGACCAGCACCGCGAGCCGATCGGTCAGGCCGCTGAACGAGCGGCGGCGACGGTGCAGATCGCGCGCCGCATTGTAGACGATGCCACACAGCCAGGTGGAGAATTTCGCCTCGCCGCGAAAGCCGCCGATCTTCTCGACCAAAGTGCAGCACACATCCTGCGCGATGTCGTCGGCATCGGCGCGCGTGCCGGTCAGCTGCCAGGCAAGCCCGTGGATGCGATCATAATGGCGTTCCAGCAGCGCGGCGAAGGCGTCGCGGTCGCCGGTCATGGCGGCGGCGAGCAGGTCGGCGTCGGGATCATCCGCGGTCCGCGCCATCACTCACGGTCGCTCGCGCAGGCGCGTGGCACTCATGCGCCGGTGCGGCTTTGAACAGCCTGTCGCGATATGCCCTGACACGCGCGCTATCTGCCCGATCCACGACAGCGATGCCACCCGCGCGCCGACGCCCTTAACGCGTTAGCGCGCGGTTGAGCCAGCCCAGGGCGCGCAACGTGGACACGAAGCGCGCACTGACCGCCAGCCGCGTGCCATCGGCCAGCACCAGTCGCCAGGCGCGCCCGTCACGCTCGGCTGCGACCACGGCAGCATTGGCCGCCCACGCACCGCGATGGATCTGACACCCGTCGAACCCGGCGACCTCGCCGAGGGCGTCGCCGAAGCGGTGGTGGATCAGCCGCGACCGACCATCGACAAGAAACAGGCGGCAATAATGATCTTCTGCACGGATAGCGGCCAGCGCGGCCGGCGCGATAATACCTGCCTTGGCGAGCACACCGCCGGGGACGATCCCCGACGCGGCGAAGACGGTCGAGACGGGGCGGGACCGCGACCGGGCGAGATAGAGCATCGCGAAAACCACCGCCGTCATCGCCAGTGCGCTGGCCCACATATGCGGCGCGGCGCGCGTTGCTGCCGGGACACCGACCAGCCGCAACGCCACGCCGATTTCGAGCGGCAAGGGCAGGTTGAGCCCCACCGCGCCAAGCAGTACGGCGCGCGTCCAGTCGCGCGGTTGTCGCACCGTCAGTGCGAACCACGCCTGCCATTTGGCTGTGCTCCACCCCATCAGCATCGCCCAGAAGACGAGGCGCGTCGGCAATGGCAGGGCGCCGGTGCCGAACGCGCCGACGACGACCAGGAGCACGGCCGCCGCCGCCGCGACGATTTCGATCGTCGGGAAACCGGGCAAGGCGCGCGCGCGATCCGCGAAGCGCCGGACATGCTTCGCGAAAGCGCCGTTGCGCGGGACCAAAGCGGGGGTGACGGATCGGGGCATCGCGCGGCACAGGCTGCCACCGCGACCGCCGCCACGCAACCAGTCGGAAAGGTCAAGTCATGTCGCTCTTTCATACACTGCTGCCCGCATTGATGATCGGGGCGATGGTCGCACCCGGCGGCGCCGCGCCGGCAGCGGCGCAATCGGCCGATCCCGCCTTGTTGCAGGCCGAGCGTGAGGCAATGACCCGGCTTGCCTGGATGGACGGCAGCTGGCGCGGCGAGGCGGTGACCACTGCCCCGGACGGCCCGCATCGCGTCACGCAGACCGAACGCATCGGGCCGTTGCTCGGCGGGACGATCAAGCTGATCGAGGGCAAGGCGTTGCGGGCCGATGGCAGCACCGGTTTCAACGCGTTCGGCGTGGTGTCGTACGATTCGGCCGGCAAACGTTACACGCTGCACAGCTATGCACAGGGCCATGCCGGGGATTTCGTGCTGACACCGACCGCGACGGGTTATGTCTGGGAAATCCCGCTGGGCGCGGTGACGATCCGCTACACCGCGACGCTGAAGGACGGCGTGTGGAACGAAGTCGGCGACCGGGTGACAGCGAACCAGCCGCCGCAACGCTTCTTCGAAATGAACCTCAAACGGCTCGGCGACAGCGCGTGGCCCGGCGAGGGCGCGCAGGCCCGCTGACATGCTCATTGCCCGGTAAAGCAGGGCGCGCCGCGTTGACAATCTCATAACTCGCTGGTTATGGCATTGACCGATAGCCAGCGAGTTATGTATTCCTATGCCCGACAGCCACGAACTGCTGTTCAAGACGCTCGCCGATCCGACGCGCCGCGCGCTTTACGAGCGCTTGTGCCGCGACGGCGAGCAGACCGTGGGGGCGCTGACCGCGCTGGCCGGGGTCTCGCAGCCCGCGGTGTCCAAGCATCTCGGCATACTCAAACAGGCCGGGCTGGTCGGCGATCGCCATGCCGGCCGCCAGACGCATTACCGCGCGCGGGCCGGCGCGCTCGCCCCGCTGATCGACTGGACCAGCCGGATGAGCGGATTCTGGGAGAGCCGGATCGACGAGCTCGAAGACCTGTTGGGGAGGACGGACCAATGAGCGATGTCACGACCGAAACGCGCACCGTCGTGGTCGAGCGCGAGATCGGACATCCACCGGAAAAGGTGTGGCGCGCGCTGACCCAGCAGCAGCTGATCGCGGAGTGGCTGATGCAGAACGACTTCGCGCTCGCGGTCGGCCATCGCTTCACGCTGCGCGCCGACTGGGGCGTGGTCGATTGCGAAGTCGAGGCGATCGAGCCCAACCGGATGCTGGCCTATAGCTGGGCGGCACAAGGCCTTGAAAGCGTCGTCACCTGGACGCTCACGCCATCGGCGACGGGGACGCGCTTGCGCATCGAGCAGGTTGGTTTCCGGCCCGACCAGCAACGCGCCTATCACGGCGCGCGGACCGGCTGGCCGCGCTTCCTCGCGGCACTCGAAACCGTGCTGGCGCAGATCGACTGATCCCGGGCCCGCTCCGCTTCATCATCATGAGGAGGTCGTCTTGAATATCACCCAAGGGATCAGGCAGGCGCATCGCTGGCTGTCGATCGCCTTCACGCTCGCCGTGATGGCCAATTTCATCGCCATGGCGCTGGGCGAGCCGCCACGCCTTTTGGTCTACGCGCCGTTGCCCCCGCTCTTCCTGCTGCTGTTCAGCGGGCTGTATATGTTCGTCCTGCCCTATGCGATGAAGGCGCGCAGCGGGCGGCGCGTGGCGACACGGGCGTGACCGCGATGGGTGCGGCCGAGTCCGCCGACGGCAAATCGCCGTCGCAACGGATCGACGAAAAGATCGCCGCGCTGGGCGACTGGCGCGGCGCGCTGCTCCCCCGGCTTCGCGCCATCATCCACCGCGCCGAGCCCGAGATCGTCGAGGAATGGAAGTGGCGCGGTGTGCCGGTCTGGTATCGCCACGGCATGGTCGTCACCGGCGAAACCTACAAGGCAGTGGTCAAGATGACCTTCGCCAAGGGCGCCGCGCTCGACGACCCGAGCGGCCTGTTCAATGCCAGCCTCGACGGCAATATGCGGCGCGCGATCGATTTCCATCAGGGCGCGGAGATCGACGAGGCGGCGCTGACCGCGCTGATCCGCGCGGCGGTGGCGCTCAACGCATCGCGCGGCTGATCACGCCGCGGCGCCGTCACCCGAGGCTGATGCGGATCCCGTCGATCACGAACTGCACCGCCAACGCCGCGAGCAGCACCCCGAGCAGGCGGGTGATCACCGCCTCGATCTTGGCGCCGAGCACGCGCATGATCGGCCCCGCCGCGAGCAGCGCGGCGAGCGTCAGCAACAGGATCGAGGCGAGCGCGGCGAGCACCACCGCGACACTTTCGATGCCGTGGTTGCGGCTCATCATCAGCATCACGCTGGCGATCGAGCCGGGGCCGGCGATCATCGGCATCGCCATCGGGAAGATCGACACATCCTCGACCTCGGGCGTCGCGGCGATCTTGGCGGCGCGGTCCTCGCGGCGCTCGGTGCGCTTCTCGAACACCATTTCGAGCGCGATCAGGAACAGCATGATCCCGCCGGCGATGCGGAAGCTCGCCAGGCTGATGCCGAGCGCGCGGAGCAGCGTTTCGCCGAAGCCGGCAAAGGCGAACAGGATGAGCGAGGCGACGAACACCGCGCGGATCGCCATCGCGCGGCGATGCGCCGGCGTCGCGCCGGCCGACAGGCCGGCATAGATCGGCGCACAGCCCGGCGGATCGATCACCACGAAGAAGGTGATCAGCGAGGAGATATAAAGTTCGAACATCAGCGTGCGGCGGGTGTTGGCGCGGCGATGCGGTCGGCGATCACACTGCGCATGCGGCGCCCGTCCCACAACCAGACGTCGAAGCTTCGCGCGCCGTCGGGCGCGACATGCCAGCGCCATGCCAGCGCCATGCCAGCGTGCGATCCTCCGACATGCCCTCGCCGGTCTCACCGGCGGCATAGCGCACCGCGGCGACCGTCGTCGGCGTGCCGCGGCAGGCGGCGCGGTGCAGGCGCGGGCCATCGCCCGCCGCGCGCGGCGTGGTCAGCGCGTCGCCGCCATCGACCAGCCACTTCCAGCCGCCATCGGCCTGGCGTACCCAGAGCGTGCTGAAATAACCGACGCTCTTCTCTGCCGGGCGCAGCCACGGCCCGGTATTGGCGGCGAAGCTGCGGTCGCACGCGACATAGCTGTCGGCCGCCCACCACATCACCGCCACCGGCGGGTCGCGGCGATCCTTGAGGAACGCCTGGGTCCTGACCGGCTGCGGCACGAACATCGTCGCGTCCTCGGCGGCATAGCGGCGAAAGGCGGTCCATTGCCCATCGGTCTGTGCCGCGCGCGCGAAGTCGCGCTCGGCGTCCGCCGCGCTGGGCGCCGCCGCCACAGGCGCGGCCGCCAGCAGCAGCAGCGGCAACATCACAGCGAGTCGCTGTCGAACGCCACGCCCTCGCGGCGATGCGCGGACACCAAAGTATTGCGCAGCAGCACGGCGATGGTCATCGGCCCGACGCCGCCCGGCACCGGGGTGATCGCGCCCGCGACGCTCGCCGCGCCGGCGAAATCGACATCGCCGACCAGCCCGTCCTCGGTCCGGTTGATGCCGACATCGATGACGGTCGCGCCGGGCTTGATCCATTCGCCGCGGATCATCGCCGGGCGGCCGACCGCGGCGACGACGATGTCGGCGCGGCGCACCACGCTCGACAGATCATGCGTGCGCGAATGCGCGACGGTGACGGTGCAGCTCTCCCTGATGAGCAATTGCGCCATCGGCTTGCCGACGATGTTCGAGCGCCCGACCACAACCGCGTCGAGCCCCGACAGATCGCCGAGCACATCCTTCAGCAGCATCACGCAGCCAAGCGGCGTGCACGGCACGAACCCCTCGAGCCCCGTCGCCAGCCGCCCGGCATTGACCGGATGGAAACCGTCGACATCCTTGTCGGGGTCGATGCGGGTGATCACCACCTGCTCGTCGATATGCCCCGGCAGCGGCAGCTGGACGAGGATGCCGTCGACCGCCGGATCGCCGTTGAGCGTGTCGACCAGGTCGAGCAGCACATCCTGCGGCGTGTCGGCGGGCAGGCGATATTCGAAGCTCGCCATGCCCGCGGCGAGCGTCGCCTTGTGCTTGGAGCGGACATAGACCGCCGAAGCGGGGTCTTCGCCGACCAGCACGACCGCCAGCCCCGGCATGCGGCCAGCGGCGGCGCGGAAGAGTTCGACCTGGGCGGCGATGCGGTCGCGCAGGTCGGCGGCGAACGCCTTGCCGTCGATGATGCGTGCGGTCATGCCGGCCTCACAGGATCGAGCCGCCATGGGCGACCGATTGCAGATAGGGCAGGATGATCGTGCCGGTGATCATGATCAGGACCAGCGCGACGAACGGCGACAGGTCGAGCGGGCCGAAATCGGGCAGGATGCGCCGGATCGGGCGCTCGATCGGGTCGACGATCTTCTGCAACGTCTGGAAGATAACGCGCACGGTCTCGTTCCACGTGTTGATCACGTTGAACGAGATCAAAGTGGCGAGGATCGCGTGGAGGAACACCGCCCACCACATGAGGTCCAGCAACACCCCGAGAATTCGAAACACGACGTCGATCAAGGCATTCCTCCGCTTGTCAGCACTCCGCCGGTCGATACAGCAAAGCCGGCGACGGCAATAGCCGCTCCGCTCACCGCCGGATCAACGTGCCGGCGCCGCGCTTGGTGAACACCTCGAGCAGCATGGCGTGCGGCACGCGCCCATCGAGGATGACTGCCGCATCGACCCCGGCCTCGACCGCCGCGACGCAGGTTTCGATCTTGGGGATCATCCCTCCGGTGATCGTGCCGTCGGCGCGCAGGCTCGCAACGCCGGCAGGGTCGAGATCGGTCATCAGCGCGCCGGCCTTGTCGAGCACGCCGACCACATCGGTCAGCATGAACAGGCGCGACGCGCCGAGCGCGGCGGCGATCGCCCCGGCCATGGTATCGGCATTGATGTTGTAGGTGTGGCCATCGTCGCCGATCGCGATCGGCGCGACCACCGGGATGATCCCGGCGTCGGACAGCGTGTCGATGATCCGCCGGTCGACCCCGACCGGCTCGCCGACAAAGCCGAGATCGACATGGCGCTCGATGCCCTGCAGCCGGTCGGGCGTATCGCGCCCGACCTTGGCGGCGCGGACGAAGCCGCCATCCTTGCCCGAAATGCCGACCGCGCGCCCGCCGGCCTGGCCGATCCAGCCGACGATTTCCTTGTTGATCGATCCCGCGAGAACCATCTCGGCGATCTTGGCGGTCTCGGCATCGGTCACGCGGAGGCCGTTGACGAAGCTCGATTCGACCCCGAGCCGCTTGAGCATCGCGCCGATCTGCGGCCCGCCGCCATGGACGACGACCGGGTTGATGCCGACCGCCTTCATCAGCACGACATCCTCGGCGAAATCGCGCGCCGCCTCGGGATCGCCCATCGCATGCCCGCCATATTTCACGACGAAGGTCGCGCCGGCATAACGCTGCATATAGGGCAGCGCCTCGACCAGCGTTTCGGCCTTGGCGAGCAGGGCGGGATCGGGGGCGTAATCGGTCATGATGCGCGCGGCCTTAGGGTTCTATCCCCCCTGCCGCAATGGTCGTGATTTTCCGTAGCCAGACGAACGCGCAAGGGGGATCTCCGCCCAACGCCGCTACCCCAATCTGTGCCGGCGCTCAGCCGGCGGCGTTGGTGCCGTCCAGCCGGCGGCCGATCGCGACCATCAGATAGATCAGCGGCGGGACCAGCAGCGCCGACAGCACGACCTTGACGATCATCTGCCCGACCAGGATCTCGCGGATCGGGAAGACACCGTAAAAGGCGATGCTGACGAACAGCAATGTGTCGACGATCTGGCTGAGGATGCTGGCAGCGCCGGCGCGCAGCCACAACATCGACTGGCCCTCGCGCCCTTTCAGGAAGGAGAATACCGTCACGTTGAGCGTCTGCGAGATGCCGTAGGAAATGATCCCGGCGATCCAGATGCGCGGCGTCGCGCCCATCATCAGCGCAAAGGCGTCGCGCCGCACCGGATCCATGTCGCTCGCCGCCGGGATGGTCAGCACGACCAGCGACAGCAGGATCGAGATGATCAGCGGCACGAAGCCGAAGCGCACCAGCGTGTTGGCGGTCTTCGCCCCGTGAAGCTCGGCGATCGCGCTCGACGTGATGACCAGCAACAGGAACGCGAAGATCCCCGCCTCGATCGCCAGCGGGCCGAGACCGAACAGCGGCCCGATCGCCGATAGCGGCCCGAGCGCGACCTGCTTGTTGCCGAGCACGCCGGCGATACACACCATGCCGCCATAGAAGATCGAGAAAGCGAAGAGCGAGCGCGGGATCGCGGGCGAGGTCTGGTTCATAGGCGCCGTTGCTAGCGCAGAACGCGCCGCCGTCAAAACTTGCGCTGTGATGTGGCCCTGTAACCATTCTCCGTCATGCCGGACTTGTGCCGGCATCCACCGCTCCGCAAATTCCATGGGTCGTGATCATGCGGCGTGGTGGTGTTCGGGCGAGCTTGTGTTCCCCGAACACAAGCTTGGCGTGCCGGGGGCAAGCCAAAGCTCGAACACGGAACACGTCCGGGGTGTCGGCTTGTAGACCGCACGTCCGCCGCCGAAAGCGAACGCCGTCGAAACACTAGCCCAATGCGATTGGCCCTGTATGGTGGCGCACATGACCGGCCGATGGCCGGACCAGGTAATTGGGGCGGACAAGCGTTGGTAAATCGACTTCTGATCGGCATCGCGGGCATCGCGGTCATTCTCGGCATCGCGGTCCTGCTGTCGAACAACCGCCGCGCGATCCGCCTGCGCGTCGTCGGCGCGGCCTTCGCGCTGCAGGCCGGGATCGCCTTTCTCGTGCTCTACGTGCCGGCCGGCAAGAATGTGATCGCTGCCATGGCGCTCGGCGTCACGAGCTTGCTCGGCTATGCCCATGCCGGCATCAAATTCATCTTCGGGAATCTGGCCGATCCCGCGATGGGCGGCAACAGCTTCGCGCTCGCCGCGCTGCCGGTGATCATCTTCTTCGCCTCGGTGATCTCGATCCTCTATTACCTGCGCATCATGCAGTTCATCGTGCGCTGGATCGGCGGTGGCATCCAGTTCGTCACCGGCATCTCCAAGGTCGAATCGCTCGGCGCGGCGGCGAACATCTTCGTCGGGCAGAGCGAGGCGCCGTTGGTCATCCGCCCCTATCTCGCCGAACTGACCCCGTCGCAGATCTTCTGCGTCATGACCGTCGGCATGGCCGGCGTCGCGGGCACGATCCTCGCCGCCTATGCCTCGATGCTCGGCCCGCAGCTGCTGCCTTATCTCCTCGCCGCGAGCTTCATGTCGGCGCCGGGCGGCATCCTGATGGCCAAGCTGATCATGCCCGACGACCCCGCCGATGTCGGCAAGGAGCCGGCGGTCGAAGGCGACATCCCGTTCGGCGAGGAGCGCCCGGCCAACATCATCATGGCCGCGGCCGAGGGTGCGCAGACCGGCGTCAAGCTGGCGGTCGCGGTCGGCGCGATGGTGCTGGCGTTCGTCGCGCTCGTCGCGCTGGCGAATGGCATCCTTGGCGGCATCGGCGGGCTGTTCGGCTATCCCGACCTGACCTTCCAGGCGATTATCGGCTACGCCTTTGCGCCGGTGATGGTGCTGCTCAACGTGCCGTGGAGCGAGGCGACCACGGCCGGCGGGCTGTTCGGCACCAAGGTGGTGATCAACGAGTTCGTCGCGTTCAGCTATCTCAGCAGCGCCAAGGCGGCGTTGTCGGCGCATACCATCGCGGTGGTGACCTTCGCATTGTGCGGCTTCGCCAACTTCTCGTCGATCGCGATCCAGATGGCGGTGACCGGCGGGCTCGCCCCCAACCAGCGCCCGACCATCGCCCGGCTCGGGCTGCGCGCGCTGGCGGCGGGCAGCCTCGCCAATTTGATGTCGGCGGCGCTGGCGGGGCTTTTGATCGTCTGACGCGTTTTGCGTCGGCAAGGAGTGAGATGATGGACAGCGTGATGGACGCCGGGACCGACTGGGGCGCCGCCGCCGAGGCCGAACTCGACGATGTCGTGGAACTCCGACGCGCGATCCATGCCGACCCCGAGATCGGGCTGCACTGCGACCGCACCACCGCCAAGCTGCGCGCCGCGATCGCCGGGCTGCCGCTCGAGATCCATACCAGCAAGACGACCAGCGGCTTCGTCGCGATCCTGCGCGGCGGCCGCGACAATGGCCGCACCGTGCTGCTGCGCGGTGACATGGACGCGCTGCCGATGCAGGAGGAGACCGGCCTGCCCTTCGCCTCCAGGGTTGCCGGCGCGATGCACGCCTGCGGGCATGACGCGCACTCGGCAATGCTGGTCGGCGCGGCGCGGGCGCTGTGCGCGCGGCGCGACAGCCTGCCCGGCACGGTCGTCTTCATGTTCCAGCCCGGCGAGGAAGGTTACCACGGCGCGCGCTACATGATCGAAGACGGGCTGCTCGACATCGCCAAGCCCGAGGCGGCGTTCGCGCTGCACATCTCGCCCAATGCGCCGGCCGGGACCTTCGTCAGCCGTCCCGGGCCGCTGCTCGCCTCGACCGACACGCTCTACGCGACGATCCGCGGGCGCGGCGGCCATGCCGCGATGCCGCACGATACGCTCGACCCGATCCCGGTGGCGTGCGAGATCGTCACCGCGCTGCAGACCTTCCTCGCGCGTCGCGTGCCGGTGAGCGACCCGGCGGTGCTGACCATCGCCCAGATCAACGCCGGCTCGGCGCACAACATCGTGCCGCAGTCGTGCGAGATGACCGGCACGCTGCGCACGCTGTCTGAGCGCACGCGCGAGCTGATGCGCGACGCCTTCAAGCGCATCGTCGAGAACATCGCCGCGGCGCACGGGCTGGTCGGCGAGGTGCGGCTCGAGAGCGGCTATCCCGTGACGATGAACGACCCGCGCGCGCATGACCTGATGCGCGGCCAGGCGGTGGCGCTGGGCGGTGACGCGGCATGGCAGATGATGCCCGCGCCGATGATGGGCGCCGAGGACTTCGCCTATGTGCTGCGCGACGTGCCCGGCGCGATGGCCTTCATCGGCGTCGCCGAAACCGGCAGCGACCCCCACACCAACCCGCCGCTGCACAATACCCGCATGACGATCGACGAGGCGACGATGGCGCGTGGCGTTGCGCTGCACTGCGCGATCGCGGCCAAGTTCCTCGAGGACGGCTTCGACTGACCCTTACTCAGCCCCTCCCCTTCAGGGGAGGGGTTGGGGGTGGGGCCTTGCCACGAAGTCCGACCTTCCGCTTGGGGCACTGCCCCACCCCAACCCCTCCCCTGAAGGGGAGGGGCTTGAGAAGATTATGCCGCGCGGTGGTTGGCCACCACGGCTTCGACCACGGCCTGCATCAGCGCCTGGCGCTCGGGGATTGGGCGCGGGGTGTCGCCGATCATCACCGCGATCGAATAGGCCTTGCCGTCGGGCGCGATGAGGAAGCCGACATCGTTGTAGCCGGCGGTGCGCCCGCCGAGATCCTGGCCGGTGCCGGTCTTGTGCCCGAATGTCCAGCCCGGCGGGACCGCGCCGCGCAGCCGCTGGCGGCCGGTGTGCGACAGTTCCATCGTGCCCATGAGATATTGCGTCGAGCTCGGCGTGAGCAGCTTGCCGTCCTTGAGCCGGGCGAGCGCGCCGGCGATCGCCAGCGGCGCGGCGCCGTCGGGCGGATCGGCGACATAGCGCTCGAACGCCTCGAGCCGCGCCGACGGCGTGAGCCTCGCGCGGGCGCGGGTGAAGGCATTGCCGAACGCGAACTCCGGCTTCCAGGCGAGGCCGGCGGTCTGGCTCTGCAAGAGGCGCTCGCCGGGGCCGAAACGGATGTCGCCGAGCCCCTTGCGGACGATGAAGTCGCGCACCGCCGACGGCCCGCCGACATAACGCAGCAGGCGATCGTTGCAGGTGTTGTCGCTCATCGTCAGCGCGCGCTGGAGCAGGTCACCGACGGTGGTGTGATAGCCATCGGCCTTGATCAGCGCGGCGACCGGCTGATGGAACAGCGTCATATCCTCACGCGTCAGCGTGATCGGATCGTCGAGCTTCAATCGGCCGGCGTCGCGGAAATCGAGCACGGTCATCGCGACCCACAGCTTCGACACGCTCTGCTGGGGCATGCGCTGGTTGCCCTGGCTGTCGACGCTCCAGCCCTGGTCGATGCTGCGCACGGCGATGCCGACGCGGCCGTTGAACGACTTGCCGAGCGTGGTGATGCTGGCGACGAGTGGTTGCGGCGCGGTCGGCACGGGTCGCACGACCGGCGGCGGCGGGACGGCGATGACGAGCTTGTAGGCGGGCGGCGGCGGCGCGGCCGCGACATGAACGCGCGTGTCATGCCCGCAGGCGCACAGCGCGCTGGTCAGGGCAAGGACCGCGACCGGCCGGGATAGTCTGATCGGAATGATAGGTTGCACCACCGCTATTGTCCCCACGTCCCCTATGACATGATAGGCGAACAGGTCGGATGAGAAATAGCGCATTGCGCCTGCTGCGGTGAATCGCTCCCGAAGCGGGACGAAATGCGGCAGAGATGCATCTGATTAACCATGATTTTTGCGGCCGCCGCTAGGGCACGAGGACGGTATCGACCGCTTCGGGCAGCGTGGCGGGGTAATCGAGCGTGTAGTGCAGGCCGCGCGATTCGTGGCGATGGAGCGCGGAACGGACGATCAGATCGGCGGTCTGCAGCAGGTTGCGCAGCTCGATCAGGTCGGGCGTGACGCGGAAATGGCCGTAATAATCCTCGATCTCGGCGGTGAGCAGCTTGATGCGGTGCTGCGCGCGTTCGAGCCGCTTGGTGGTGCGGACGATGCCGACATAGTTCCACATGAAGCGGCGGATTTCGGTCCAGTTCTGCTTGATGACGACCTCTTCGTCGGAATCGGTCACGCGGCTCTCGTCCCAGCCATGGATCGGCGGGACGGGCGGGAAGCTGTCCCAGCGCGCGGCGATGTCGCGCGCGCAGGCCTCGCCGAACACGAAGCATTCGAGCAGCGAGTTGGACGCGAGCCGGTTGGCGCCGTGCAAGCCGGACTGGGTGCACTCGCCCGCCGCATAGAGCCCGGGCAGATCGGTGCGACCGTCGCGATCGATGACGATGCCGCCACAGGTATAATGCTGCGCCGGGACGACCGGGATCGGCTCCTTCGTCATGTCGATGCCGAGGCCGAGCAGCTTTTCGTAGATGTTGGGGAAATGTTCGCGGACGAACTCGGGCGGCTGGTGGCTGATGTCGAGATGGACGTAATCGAGCCCGAAACGCTTGATCTCATGGTCGATCGCGCGCGCCACGACGTCGCGCGGGGCGAGCTCGGCGCGCGGATCGATGTCGGGCATGAAGCGGTGGCCGGTGTCGGGGTTCTTGAGCTGCCCGCCCTCGCCGCGCACGGCTTCCGTGATCAGGAAGTTCTTGACGTCGAGATTGTAGAGGCAGGTCGGGTGGAACTGCATGAACTCCATGTTCGACACGCGGCAGCCGGCGCGCCACGCCATGGCGATGCCGTCGCCGGTCGCGCCGCGCGGTG
The DNA here is from genome assembly GCF_036663795.1 of Parasphingomonas halimpatiens. Classification (NCBI taxonomy): domain Bacteria; kingdom Pseudomonadati; phylum Pseudomonadota; class Alphaproteobacteria; order Sphingomonadales; family Sphingomonadaceae; genus Parasphingomonas; species Parasphingomonas halimpatiens. The sequence goes on along the minus strand of NZ_JAXOJP010000028.1, from coordinate 10,970 downwards.
CGGTCGAGAAGAGATAGGTCCGCCCCGCCCCGCCGGTGGCGAGGATCGTCGCGCGCGCGGTGTAGAGCCCGACCCGGCCGGTGGTGCGATCGACGGCATAGACACCCCAGACATTGCCGGCGCCCGAATAGCGCGCCTCATGGCGTGAGGTGGCGAGGTCGATCGCGACCTGATCGGGCACCAGCGTGATGTTGGGGTGTGCCTCGGCCGCCTTTTGCAACGCCTCCTGCACCGCCCAGCCGGTCGCGTCAGCGACATGGACGATGCGGCGATGCGAATGGCCGCCCTCGCGCGTCAAATGGAGCGCGCTGTCCGCAGCGTCGCTTTCGGTCGCGAAGGGCACGCCGAGTTCCTGCAACCGCGCAATCGCCGCCGGCGCGCGCTCGACGACGAACTCGACCGTCGCGCGGTCGTTGAGCCCGGCGCCGGCGATCATCGTGTCCTCGATATGGCTCTCGAAGGTGTCGCCGGGTTCGAGCACCGCGGCGATGCCACCCTGCGCCCAGGCGGTCGACCCCTCGTTCATCGCGCCCTTGGCGAGCACGGTGACGGTGAAGCGATCGGCGAGGTTGAGCGCCGCGGTGAGGCCGGCGGCGCCGGAGCCGATAATGAGGATGTCGGAGGTCTTCATGCCTCCCCTCCCGCTTGCGGGAGGGGTCGGGGGAGGGGAATCCCGCGAGCCTGGTCCGTGGGGCACTGCCCTCCCCCAGCCCCTCCCGCAAGCGGGAGGGGAGCAGCAAGGGCCACGTTACGCATTGGCCGCCCGCGTCAGGTTGAGGAAAACATCTTCGAGATCGGGTTCCTTGGTCGAGACCTCGACGATGCCGAAGCCGCCGGCCTGCACCGCCGCCAGCACCTGGCCGGCATTGGCCTCATCCTTGCGATAGGTGATTTCGAGCACGCGCTCGCCCTTCAGCGCGATCTTCTGGAAGCAGCCATTGGCGGGCAAGGTGGCGACGTCGCGGTCGACGGTGACCTCGACGAGCTTCTCCTGCGCCATGCCGACCAGCTCGCGCGTCGGCTTGTTGGCGATGACGGTGCCGTGGTTGATGATGGCGATGCGATCGCACAATTGCTCGGCCTCTTCGAGATAATGCGTCGTCAGCACCACCGTGACGCCCTGTTCGTTGAGGCTGCGGACATAGGCCCAGAGTTGCTGGCGCAGCTCGATGTCGACGCCGGCGGTGGGCTCGTCGAGCACCAGCACCGGCGGCGTGTGGACCATCGCCTTGGCGACCATCAGCCGGCGCTTCATGCCGCCCGACAGCGTGCGGGCATAGGCATTGGCCTTGTCCTCGAGATGCACCGCGCGCAGCAGCTCCATCGTGCGACGCTTCGCCTTGGGCACCCCGTAGAGCCCGGCCTGGATCTCCAGCGTTTCGAACGGCGTGAAGAAGGGATCGAACAGGATCTCCTGGTTGACGATGCCGATCGACGCCTTGGCGTTGCGCGGATGCGCGTCGATGTCGAAGCCCCAGATTGTCGCGTTGCCGCTGGTCTTGTTGACCAGCCCGGCGAGGATGTTGATCAGCGTCGACTTGCCCGCGCCGTTCGGCCCGAGCAGCCCGAAGACGGAGCCGCGCGGCACCTCGAAACTGACATTGTCGAGCGCGCGCTTGCCGCCCGCATAGGTTTTGCACAGCTGGTCGATGGCGATGGCGGCTTCGGTCATGCCCGGCGTGTAGGCGGGTGGGCGGGCAAGCTCAATCCTTGGGTGCGGGCGATGTTGGTGACGTGCGGGCGGCGCCGATGCGTGGGAATTCCCTGCCGCAGGGGCGCCGGCAGGGAATTTCGTACATATTTTGCCGGCGGTGGCAGGGAATTTGCGGGAAGCGATGTTGGAGGCTCCGCCCTGGATGGCCGGGGGCGCATTATCGTTGCCAGGCTTCCGGTATGAACGGTGTCGCGCATCGTCTTCCCATCGCGCTGATTGGCGCGGATGTGAATCGGCGTGTCGCGCTGGCGAGGAATGGAGGATCGCGACGAGACACCGCAGATCGGTCATTCGGCCCCGGCGCGCCATCGCCCGTCAGCAAGGGTAGGTGCATGCAAAGAAATTTTTCGCCCAAGGCGTCGCCGACTGGCCTGCACGGCGGCTGCGTGCGAAGAGCTGGGGCATGACGGCAGCGCTGAAGGCGATCCACACCCACGCATGGGACTTTTGGCTCGCGCGACTGTCGGTCGTCGTGATCGCCTGCCTGCAACTGCTGATGATCAACGACCTGACCTTCGGCCCGCGCTGGCTGGCGCCGGGGCTGGAGGTGGCGCTGCTGTTGCCGCTGTCGGTCGCCACCGCCTGGACGCAGATCACGGCGCGCGAAGCGCGGACGGATGCGCATTGGCGGCTGGTCGCCCGCGCGCGCTACGCGATCCGCCTGCTCGCGCTGACGATGACCGCGCTGATCACGCTGATCAATTTCGAGGCGCTGATCGAGCTGGTGCATGCGTTGCTCAACGGCAATGCCTCCAAGGTCGGCCAGACACTGCTGCTCGACGCGCTCAACATCTGGGCGACCAACGTCATCATCTTCGCGCTGTGGTTCTGGACGCTCGATCGCGGCGGGCCGGCATCGCACGGCGTGATCGACAGTTGCAAATGCGACTTCCTGTTTCCGCACATGACGATGAACACCGCGGAAGCGGCGACCTGGAAGCCGGGCTTTATCGACTATCTCTATCTCGCCTTCACCAACGCCACCGCCTTCTCACCGACCGATACCCTGCCCTTGTCGCGCCGCGCCAAGCTGATGATGATGTTCGAATCCGCCGTATCGCTGCTGACGATCGCGCTGGTCGCGGCACGGGCGGTCAATATCCTGGCATAGCATCGCGCGCCGGCGCCCGCCCCCATCGACCGCTCAACGCCCCGCCGTCGTTTCCTTTCCCGCATAATAGCCCGCGAGCACATCGAAGGCGAGTTTGTGCTGGCCGGTCTCGGAGATCAGCCCCTTGCGGTTCCAGCCCTGCTGGAAATCGGGGTTCTGCCGGCGCGGCGAGCGGAAATCCTTGAGGATCCAGGGCGACATGCCGCGCAGCGTCGGCAGCCGGTCGACCATCGCCAGCGTCGCGCGGTAGAAATCGGCCTGATATTCCTCGGAGAATTTCTGCGGCCCCGTTAGGTCGTGGAAGCCGGCCTTGGCGTCGGCGCCGAATTCCGAGAAGATCAGCGGCTTGCCGGCGGGCACCTGCCAGGTGAAGCTTGCCAGGTCGGCGAGCCGGTCGGGCGAGTACCAGCCATTATAGGTGTTGATCGAAACCACATCGAGCGCGTCGGCGAGCGGATCGGCCATCGTCATGACCGGGCCGTTGCTGCCTTGCGACCGCTCGACCAGCAACGCAGCGCTGACCAGCCGCGTGTCGTCGAGCGCGCGCACGTCGCTGACCAGGGTACGCAGGAAGGTGTTGCGCGCATCGTTGACCGGGGTCTCGTTGGCGACGCTCCAGATCGCGATCGAGGCGCGGTTGCGGTCGCGCAATATGTTCTCCGCGACCATGTTGCGCGCGGTCGCCAGCGTGCCGGGATTGTCCCAGGCGACGAGCCAGTAGACCGGCACCTCGCTCCACACGATGACGCCCATCTCGTCGGCCATCCGCGTCATCGTGTCGCTGTGCGGATAATGCGACAGGCGAACATAATTGCCGTGCAGCCCGTCCCGGATCTCGCCGAGCAAGGCGCGCGCCGCCGCCGGGGTCATCGCGCGGGTCGGGTCGCTGCCCAGTTCCTCCTCGTGCAGCGACATGCCGCGCAGGAAGATCGGCCTGCCGTTGAGCAGGATATCGGCGCCGCGCACCGCGATGGTGCGGAAGCCGATGCGATCGCGCCAATGGTCCTCGCCGGCGTCAATCGTGACGTCGTAGAGCCTGGGCTGTTCGGGCGACCAGCGGACCAGCGCGCGAGGGGCGGTCAGCGTGGTGCGCCAGTCGCCCTTGGCGTCGGTCGTCCCGGCAAGGTCGATGCCGAGCGCGGCGATGTGCAGGCGCACCGCGGCATTGGCGGCGCGCGGCCCGTCGAGATGCGCATCGACCGCGAGCCGGCCGTCACGCGTCAGACGCACCCAGGCGTCGTCGACATAGGTGTCGGGCGTGGCGATCAGCCGCACCGGGCGGGTGATGCCGCCATAATTTTCCCAGTCGGTCACCGTCGGCGGGACGGTGGTGGCGGTGGCCTTTGAATCGACGCCGACGGTGATCTGGTTGGCGCCGGCGCGCAGCAGCTTGGTCACCTCGAAGGAGAAGGGCGTGAAACCACCTTCATGCCGCCCGACCGGCCGGCCGTTGAGATAGACGACGGTGGCGTAATTGGCCGCGCCGAAGCGCAGGAAATAACGTCCGCTGCGCGTCGCGGGCACGGGGAAGTCGCGCTGATACCACATCAGGCCCTGATAGTGGCGCAGCTCGGGCGCCTCGGTCAGCCAGGACGAGGGCAAGGTGGTGACCGGTGAATGCGCGAGGTCGAACTCGAACAGCACGCGGTTGTCGGCCGCCATCGCCTGGCGGGCATCGACCTCGCGGTAGCGCCGCTGGCCCGGGTCGGGCTCCTCGCCGTGGAACCCCGCCAGCCCGGACCGGTAGGGGTCGATCGAATAATGCCACGGGCCCGAGAGATCGACGCCGCTGCGCATGTCGCCCGAAACGAGCAAGGGGCTGGTCTTTGCCGTGGCCAGCGGCAGGCTGGAAGGCGCGGTTTGCGCGAGCGCGGGCGCGGCCGCGAGCATCGCCAGGGCCATGGCCCGCCGGATCAGCCTGATCATCCGCATTTTCCTTCTCCGCCGTTGCTGCAAGTTTTTCGTTATCGTTGGTTTCGGTCGTTCCGCCCGTTAGCCCGCCCTGTGCGCGATGCCGCGTTCGAGCCCGCGCAGCTCCGACAGCCCGCGCATCCGGCCGATCAGCGGATAACCCGGGTTGGTCCGCCGGGTGAGGTCGTCGAGGATCTGGTGGCCATGGTCGGGGCGCATCGGCAGCGCGCGACCGGTGCGGCGCTGCAGCGCGTGGATCGCCGCCATGATCGCCACCATCCCGGCATCGCCTTCGAGATGCGCCGCCTCATGAAAGGCGCCGTTCGGCTCGCGCTGGACCGAGCGCAGATGCAGAAAGCCGATCCGGTCGCCGAGCCGATCGACCATGCCGGGCAGATCATTGTCGGCGCGCACCCCGAACGAGCCGGCGCAGAAACACAGCCCGTTGGCGCGGCTCGGCACCGCCGCGAAGAGATGCGCCACGTCCTGCTCGGTGCTGACGACGCGCGGCAGGCCGAACAGCGCAAAGGGCGGATCGTCGGGATGGACGACGAGCTGGATGCCCACCGCCTCGGCGACGGGGCATACCGCTTCCAAGAAGGCGACATGGTTGGCGCGCAGCCGGTCGGCGTCGATCTCGGCATAGCTACCGATCGCGGCGAGGAATTCTTCAGTGGTGAAGCTTTCCTCGCTGCCCGGCAGGCCGGCGATGATGGTGCGCGCGAGTTGGTCGCGCGCGGCGTCGTCCATCGCGTGGAAGCGCCGCGTCGCGCTCTCGACCATGTCGGGCGTGTAATCGGCCGCGGCACCGGGGCGGCGCAGGATGTGCAGGTCATAGGCGGCGACCGCCTCGAGCTCGAAGCGTAACGCCAGCGCGCCGTCGGGCAGTTCCCATGCCAGGTCGGTGCGGGTCCAGTCGAGCAGCGGCATGAAATTATAGGTCACGACGGTGATGCCGCAGGCGGCGAGGTTTCGCAGGCTCTGGCAATAATGCTCGATCAGCCGGTCCCATTCGCCACCGCGTGTCTTGATCCCCTCATGCACCGGCAGGCTCTCGACCACCGTCCAGCCGAGCCCGGCGGCGGCGATCATCGCCTTGCGCGCGGCGATCGCCGGTTGCGGCCAGACCGCGCCATTGGCCAGCTCGTGCAGCGCGGTCACCACCTCGGACGCGCCGGCCTGGCGGATGTCGCGCAATGACACGGGGTCGTCGGGGCCGAACCAGCGCATCGTCTGCGTCATGAACATGCCGCTACTTACTCCTTGGGCGGTGTGCCGATACATCCGGCGCCGCTGATGTGTTGATGGTGCGCACCTATTGCGCCGCGCGATATTCGAACGACATGCCCGACGCCTTGTTGGGCTGGAACCCCTTCCACAGGGTGGCGGCGGGCGGACCCGGGCTGTAGCCGGCATAGCGACCGGGCGGCGCGCCGGGCCAGCTGCCGTCATTGGCGTTGACGACCAGCCCGTCGATATAGCTGGCCTTGCCCGCCTCGCCCTTGACGTAACGATCGAGGAACGCGGTGATGAAATGCGTCTCGATCGCCAGCAACCGGTCCTTGCGCCACACCGCGTCCTCGAACCAGTCCTTGTCCCAGAAGGACCCGCGCATCGCCGGCGGCGCGCCGATCAGGCCGATGCTGTGCCCCGCTTCGCGGAAGGTCAGCAGGTAGCGCGGCGCATGGACCGCTTCGGCGAACAGCGTGCGGACGCCGGGATCATAGCCGACGGTGTGATCCTGGCTGCCGACGATGAACAGGGTCGGCGCGCGGATCGCGGCGACGCCGGGCGTGGCCCATAATGCGACACCGCGCACCGCGCGCGCCGGCGAGATCGCGACGACGGCCTTGATGCCGGCGACGACGAGCTCGCCCGCCTTCGGCCCGTCCGCGACATAGGGTGCGAGCACCCCGCGCGTTGCAGCGGCGAGGCCCGGATCGAGCGGCGCGCCCGCCGCGGTCAGCACGCCGTATCCGCCCATCGAATAGCCAATCAGCGCGGTGCGATCGGCATCGGCGCCGGCGAACACACCCTCACCGGCACGCGCGCGGCGCTGCGCCTCGGCGGCAACGAAGGCGATGTCGAGCGGCCGGCGCGCCAGCGGCCCGGCCGCCGCCGCCGCGGTGCGAATGGTGATCGACGGATCGCGAAACGCCGGGGTGACGACGACATAACCCTTGCTGGCGAGATTCTCGCCGAGCCACGACAGCACTTCAGGCGTGTTGCTGTAACCATGCGCGAGGATGACGAGCGGGAAGCGCCCCGCCGCCGCGCGCGCGCCCGCCGACGCGACGCCGGGAACGGTGAACGCAACGTCGCGACCGTCCGCGCCCGGCAGCGCCGTGCGGTACGTCGTGCCACGGCCGGGCACGGCGGCGGGGTACCAGATGGTGAGCGGTATGCGACGGTCGACCGTTACGGGTCGCTCGACGCCCTGCAACGGATCGGCCTGGCCGGGCTGGACGATCGCGATGGCCGTGACACCGACCGGATAATTGCCGAGCGCGGCAAGTTCGGGCGCATCGACGCCGGGGCGCGCCACCGCTTCCTGTGCCAGCGCACCCGCCGCCGGCAGCAGTGCCGCAGCGGACGCCATCGCCAGCGGCAGTGCAAAACGAAACATCACATGGCTCCCGATTCGGTGTGCGGCGGCGGCGGGGGCGTCGCGCGCCCCCGCGAGCATCAGAATTTCACGCCGAGACGCACACCGCCATACCGGCGGAAGTCACGCGGCAACAGCGCCTGGGTGGCAATGTTGCTGCCGAAATTGCCCGCGCTGTTGACCAGCGATGGGTAATATTGCTTGTCGAACAGGTTGTTGACGAAGGCGACCACCTCCCAGCGATGGTCGGCGTCGCGCACGCCGAGGCCGACATTGACGATGCCATAGCTTGGCTGGAAGGTCTGCGGGTCCTCCGCGACATAATAGACGTCGCTTTGATGTTGCCAGTTGGCCTGCACCACGCCGCGCAGATTGCCGCCGAGCGATGGCGAATAGTCGGCCGAGACCGAGAATTTCCATTTCGGCGCCTGGACGGCGCGCGCGCCGGTCAGGTTCTGGCGCGTCGGCGAGCCGGTGCAGCCCAGCGCAGCGGTCTGCAACGGATAGCATTGCGCGACATCGAACGAGGTATATTTCGCATCGAGATAGGTGACCGAGGCGTTGAGGTTGAGATCGTCGCCGAGCCGTGCCGAGCTTTCGAGCTCGACGCCCTGGGTGTTCAACCCGCCGACATTGGTCAGACGAAAATTGGTCGTCCCGTCAGCCAGCGTTTCGATCGTTTGCGCCTGCAAATTGGTATAATCGGTGTTGAAATAGGTCAGATTGAAGGTCAGGTGCCGGTCGAGGAACTGGAGACGCGCGCCGATCTCGCGGTCGCGCGACCGCTCAGGCTTGATCGGGCCGGCATTGGCGCGGTTGGTGTTGAAGCCGGTGGTGAGATCGTAGGTCTGCCCCTTGTACCCGGTCGAATAGGTCGCAAACAGCATGATGTCGCGGGTCGGCTCATAACGCAGGCTGAGGCGATAGGTGCCCGCCGTATCCTCGGCGCTGCCCGCGAAGGAAGTCGGATTGGGGGCGACGGCGAGATTGTCCTTGAAGGTATAGGACACCCGCTCGTTCTGCACGCGGCCACCGCCGGTGAAGGTCACCTTGGGGACGAATTCCCAGTCGATCTGCGCGAAGCCGGCGAGCTGGCGCGATTGCGCCGTGGCATACCAGTTGGCGAGCGAGAAGGCCGGGCCGCGCAGGAACGGGCGCTCGAAATTGACCTTCGCGTAATAGGCGCCGAGCGTATAGCGGAACGGCTGGTCGCTGGGCGACAGCAGCCGGACTTCCTGCGTGAACAGCCGCGAGTGGAATTCACCAACCTGGATGTTGCTGCCGACCGCAGCGGTCGACGAGGTGTCGTCATGGTCGAGAAAGTCGTACAGGCGGAACTTGTCGTACGAGGTGATCGACACAAGCGTCAGGTCGCCAAGGCCGATTTCGCCGCGCAGCGAGCCGCCCCAGCCCCAATAGCGCGTGCGCGACGGATAATTGTTGCTGACATTCTGATTCTGCTCGCTGACCGTGACGCCGGGCAACACCACCGCCGGCGTGAGGCCCGCGGTATTGCGCAGCAGCGCATTCGCCCCGAAGCGAATGAACGGGCGCCCGACGGTGCTGTTGCCGTTGAGATAATTGCCCGCCAGGGTGAAAGTCACGTTCGATGCCGGCGTCCAGCGAAGCTTGCCGCGCGTGTTGAACGACTCATGGCCGTTGACCTTCTGGCCGTTGACCAGGTTGCGGACATTGCCGTCCCATTTCGAATAGCTCGCCGAAAGCGCATAGCCGAGATCCGAACTGATCGGCCCGGAGACGCTGAAATTGCCGCCATATTCGCTGTCGGTGGTGGCGAGCGCATTGGCGCTGAAATGGAAATCCTTGGTCGGGTTACGCGTGATGATGTTGATCAGGCCGGCCGACGCCGCCTTGCCGTACAGCGTGCTCTGCGGGCCGCGCAGGACCTCGATGTGATCGACGTCGGGCAGATCGGTGAAGGCGCGCGCCTGGAATGCCAGCGGCACCTCGTCGACCAACACCGCGACGCTGGGCTCGACCCCGATGCCGAAGGCGAAGGTGCCGACACCGCGCAGCGAGACGTTGGCGTTGACCGGATGCTCGGCCGGGCGGATCGTGATCGACGGCGCGATGCGGCCGAGATCGTCGAACTGCCGAACGCCGGCCGCCTGGAGCTGGGTGGGCGACAGCACCGAAACGGCGAGCGGCACGTCCTGGACGTTTTCCGAGCGCTTCTGTGCGGTAACGACGACATCGCCGGGCAAGGCCGAATCGGGCGCGGCGGCGTTGGCCTGACCAGCCGGTGCGGCATTTTGCGCGAAGGCGGGTGCGGCGATGATTGCCAGCGCTGCGGCAAGCGCACCCCGGCTAACGATAAGCTGACAGCGAGCCATGCAAGTCTCTCCCCTCAATGTCACGCACGGGTTCTGGCGCCCGCGCAGTGATAGCTGGCTAGCAAATGGTCAGACCAAAGGCAAGACCAGCCGGCGCATTGGCCTTACACATAAGTAAACACCGAAGGTTGCCCGCGGCCGTGGGTGCTGGTAATTGCGGCAATATGGCAAAAGCGCGATTGATCAGGCCAATTTCCGTTCCCGCGACGGCCGACGCGGTGCCCGACCCGCGCAAGCTCTACCAGCAGGTCGCGGCGGCCGTGGCCGAGGCGATCCGCCGCGGCGACTATGTGCCGGGCCAGCGCATCCCGTCGGAACGCGAGCTTGCCGACCTCCACAAGGTCAGCCGGCCGACGATCCGCGAGGCGATGATTGCGCTCGAAGTCGTCGGCGTGGTGCGGTCGCGCCACGGCTCGGGCATCTTCGTCGTCGACAACCCGCAGCTCGACGCGCCGACGATCGGCCTCGACATCGGCGCCTTCGAGCTGACCGAGGCGCGCCGCCTGTTCGAGGCCGAGGCAGCGGCGCTGGCGGCGGTGTCGATCGACGACGCCGAGATCGCTGCGCTCGAAGCGCTGATCGTCGACATGGAGCGCGAGAATGACGAGCATGTCAGCGGCGAACATGCCGACCGCGAGTTCCACATGACGATCGCGCGCGCGACGCGCAATTCGGCGGTGGTCGACGTGATCGAATCGCTGTGGGAGGCGCGCAACCGCTCGCCGCTGTGCCAGCATATGCTCGCCCGCGCGCGCGCCGTTGGCGTCGTGCCGCGGATCGACGAACATCAGACGATCCTTGCGGCACTGCGCGAGCGCAACCCCAAGGCGGCGCGCAAGGCGATGCGCGACCATCTCGGCCGGGTGATCGACGGGCTGCTGGTCGCGACCGAGAGCGACACGCTGGAGCGCGCCCGCGCCGAGGTCGAGGCGAAACGCAGCGACCTGGCGCGCCGCGTCGCGGTGTGACCGGCGGCAAGGTTATCGGCCAAGTCGACCTATTGCACCGCCCCTCTGCTCACTTCCCCGGCGCAGGCCGGGGCCCAGTTGGGATGACGGATTTGATGCGCGCTCAACGTCGCAGCGTCGCCCAGCAGGGTATTTCGGGGACACAATACTAAATTCAGTCGAGCGCTAGCATGCGGCGACCGATCGCGAAGAATTTAGTATTGTGTTGTCTAATTGATTTTACATACATTTGATTTTCCTTGGTAATTCTGACCTTGGTCTATGGTTGTCTTCGTGGTCATGGACGAGCGTTGGCGCTGTGATGTCC
>NZ_JAXOJP010000027.1:0-75764 GCF_036663795.1 Parasphingomonas halimpatiens | reverse complement strand
CGATCGACGATCTATGGCGCGCCGTCGGCAACATCTGCGATCTCTACACACCCGAGGAATGCTGGAACTTCCTCAAACATGCAGGATATGCGTCAGATTAAACGCATCGCGCTCTAGCGCGGGATGATCTCACCTTGCCCCGTTCGTTTCGAGCGCAGTGGAGAAACGGCAACAAACGCTCCGCCAGGTTTCTCGACTGCGCTCGAAACGAACGGGCTGAGATGTCTTCCTGCTCAAGAGGCGTTTTCGGCCCGAGCGATCAAGACGGTGGGTCGCGAACAACAATCATCGGCGGCGCAAATCTCCGCGTCTCCGCGTCTCCGCGTGAAGCAATCACGCCCGCCACGCGCGAACGCCGGGCATCAGGCGATTTGGCCCATCGTCGCGCCTTCGCGTGAACAAAGCTGCGCAGCCCCGCCGGCATGATTCAACGATGCCGCCCTTTATGCCAGGCACGCATCCTGCCCGGCCAACCGGGACCGATCTTTCTCATCGTCGATGCACCGAACGAAGCCGCTGCGGCGGCGCGCGGCCGCTCTGTTCCGCCCTCTGTTACGCTCTGTTCCGTTGCTGTTACCGGCGCTGTTTCGCCTCTGTTAGCGTCCTGTTCCGATGGAACTGATTCCGCGTCCGGCCGTCCCGTTCAATCAATTGAAATATCATACTTTAACCACGCACAATCCGCCGCGCGCCGCCTGCGGAACAGGGGCGAAAAAATAACGAACAGACAGAACAGGGATAACAGAGCGACCGGCCGCCCCGCTATCAGATCGGCTTCAACCCGTTCTCCGCCACGGCGAAGCCCTCGCGCGCGCGGCGGTCGACATGCAGCTCGAAGATGTCGGGCCGCGCATAATGCCCGTCGGTATCGAGCGACGTCAGCCCGCGTCCGATCATCGACAGGTCGAGATCGGCGATCAGCAGGTCGGGTTCGCTGTCGCCGGCGGCAAGCACCGTCCCGTCGGGCGCGATGATCATGCTGCCCCCGGTCTGCAGCACGCCGTCGGGCAGGCCCATCAGCAATGCTTCGGCATCGGGGTCGCCACCAACCAGTGCGAGCCCCTTGAGCAGGTCGGCGCGGTGCTGGATCGTGCCCGCGGCGAGCACGAAGCAGCGACCTTCAAAGGCATAATGCCGCGACGCGATGCCGTACATCTCGCGCACGCTCGGCCATGCCGCGACATGCACCGCCTCGCCGGCATGATGCATCGCGGCGCGCGCGAACGGCATCCAATGCTCCCAGCAGATCAGCGATCCGACGCCGCCCCATGGCGCCTCGTGCACGCCGAGCGTCGCGCCATCGCCGCGCCCCCAGATCAGCCGCTCGCCGTGCGTCGGCACCAGCTTGCGGTGGAGCAGCGGCGGCTGTTTCGGCCGGAAGAGATATTGCGTGTTGAACAGGCTGCCGCGCACGCGCTCATGCGCGCCGACCGAAACGAGGATGCCGGTCTTCTCGACCAGCGCCTGGAGCGGCAGAAGACGCGGGTCGCCACGCCGCAGCGCCTGATCGAGCAGGATCGCGTGCAGCGCCTGCGTGCCGCGATGGTCCCAGATCGCGGCGCCCGGGGCCTCGTCGAGCCACAGCGGATAGCCGCCGAGAAAGGTCTCGCCGAACGCGACGATCTCCGCGCCGACATCGGCAGCGTCGCCGACCATCTCGATCAGCTGGGTAATGCCATGGCCGATCGCCAGCGGCACCGGCGCCGCCTGGACGATCGCCGCCTTCACGATTCTGCTCATTCGACCCAGTCCAGCCCCATTTCGCGATACATGTCGCGCTCATCATCCCAGCCCGGTCTTACTTTCACGTGAAGGTAGAGATGCACCGGCCGGTCGAGCATGATGCCGAGCTCGGCGCGCGCGCGGGCGCCGATCTCGCGGATCCGCGTGCCGCCCTTGCCGAGCACGATCGCGCGCTGCGTCGGGCGCTCGACCATGATCTGCTGGTGGATCTCGACCGAGCCGTCCTCGCGCTCCTTGAAGCTCTCGGTCTCGATCGCGCTGGCATAAGGCAGCTCGGCATGGAGTTGCAGATAGAGCTGCTCGCGCGTCACCTCGGCGGCCATGGCGCGCTCGCTCGCGTCGGACACCTGGTCCTCCGGGTAATGCCAATGCGCCGCCGGCATCCGCGCGGCGAGCGCGCGCTTGAGTTCGGCCACGCCATCGCCGGTCGAGGCGCTGACGAAGAAGGTCTCGCTGAAGTCGGCCAGCGCGTTGAGCTTCTCGGCATGGACCAGCAGCCGCGCCTTGTCGGCGATGTCGACCTTGTTGAGGATCAGGTACTTGGTCTCGTGCCGCCCCTTCAGGCCGCTGGCGATCTCGCTGACCTTCGCCGGAATGCCGCCCTTGGCATCGACCACCAGCGCGAGCACGTCGGCGCCCTCGGTCCCGCCCCAGGCGGCGGCGACCATCGCGCGGTCGAGCCGCCGTTTGGGCTCGAAGATGCCGGGGGTGTCGACCAGCAGCAGCTGCGTCTCACCCTCGATCGCCACGCCGAGCAACCGCGCCCGTGTCGTCTGTGCCTTGGGGCTGACGATCGCCACCTTCTGCCCGACCAGCGCATTGACCAGGGTCGACTTGCCCGCATTGGGCGCCCCGAGGACCGCGACCAGGCCGCAATGTTGTTCCGTCATGTTCACTTGTCCTGTCACCCCGGATTTGTCTCCGGCGTTGGTGTAGTTTCCCTCCCCGGCGAAGGCCGGGGCCCAGTTGGGACGCATCGGCGATGATGCGCCGCCGCATGTCACTCATGGCCAGCTACTATGGGCCGGCCTTCGCCGGGGTTGGAGCGCTGGTCCGTCTGCCGCCACTCATGCGGCACGCCGGTCCCCGGAACAAGTCCGAGGTGACGCGCTACTCCAGCTTCTCGAGCAATGCCGCCGCTGCCGCGGTCTCGGCTTCCTGCTTCGAGCTGCCAGTCGCACTGGCGTCGGCGAAGGTGCCGATCGCCGCCTTGACCGTGAAGCGCGGGGCATGGTCGGGCCCCGAGCGGTCGATCACCTCATAGGTCGGGGCACGGCGCTTGTGCGCCGCCGCCCATTCGAGCAGCGCCGATTTGGGGTGCTGCGGCGCCTTGCTCTCGCGCGACACGCGGTCGCCCCAGGCGCGGCGGATGAAGTCGCGCACGACCGCCAGCCCGGCGTCGAGATAAAGTGCGCCGATCAGCGACTCCATCGCGTCGCCCAGCACATTGTCGCTGTCGCCCGCGCCATCGTCGCGCGCCTGCTTGCCGAGCCGCAACAGCCCGCCCACGCCAAGGCTGCGCGCCACATCGGCGCACACCGCGCCCGAGACAAGCGCGTGCAGCCGCTTCGACAGCGCACCCTCCGCCTCGCCGGGAAACAGTTCGGTGAGCCATTCCGCGACGACCAGGCCGAGCACGCGGTCGCCGAGAAATTCGAGCCGCTCGTAATTCGCCGCGCCCTGGCTGCCATGCGTCAGCGCGCGTGCGAACAGCTCCGGGTCGGCAGGCGTGTGGCCGGTGGTGGTGGTGATCCAGCCGGCGAGACCGTCACTCAACGGCACGGCCCCTCAAAAGCCCTTGCCCATGCGGCTCCAGCGCGCGGCGGTGAACCACGTCCAGGGCAGCACCCACGATGCCGAGCCGTCGGTCGACCAGAAGGTGAACAGTGCCTTGCCCTCGACATGGTCGAGCGGGACATAGCCCATGCCGGCGGATTCACCGGGCATCACATCGTTGGGCGCGGGGAAACGGCTGTCGCCGCTGTCGTCGCGATTGTCGCCCATCACGAAGACGTGGCCGGCCGGGACGTTGTAGACCTTGGTGTCGTCCGCCGGCGGGTTTTCGCCGCGATCTAGCACATCATAGCCGACGCCGCCGGGCAGCGTCTCATGGAACTGCTTGTAGCGGCAGATCGGGACATTGTTGAGGACGTCGCGAAACTGCGCCTGGCAGCCGTCGTCGCCGGGGAGCGGGTCGCTGTAATTGGGCGAGAGCGGGATGGTGAAATCGGCCACCGGCACCTTGGGTACCGCCACGCCGTTGAGGATGAGCTGGCCGTGCGTCACCTGGATCGTGTCGCCCGGCAGGCCGATGACGCGCTTGATCACGTCGTGATCCTCGCCCGGGGGCCCGCGGAACACCACCACGTCGCCGCGCGCCGGCGTCCCGCCGAACAGGCGACCCGGGATCAGCGGCACGCCGAACGGCAGCGACCAGCGCGAATAGCCGTAATTCCACTTCGAGATGAACAGATAGTCGCCGACATAGAGCCGCGGCAGCATCGACTGCGACGGAATAAAGAAGGGCGAGAAGAAGAAGCTGCGGAAGATCGCCACCGCAAGCCCGAGCTTGAGCAGGAAGGTGAGCGTCTCGCGCGTCTCCGACTTGGGCTTCGGCGCCGTGACGGTCGTGGCGGTGGCGACGGGTTCGCCTGGTATGTCGGTTTCGGCCATGAAGCGGGGGTTGCGCTAGGTCGCGTGCCGCGTCAAGCGCGGGGCGCGGTGCCAATGTCGGTACATGGGACGCGATCGGCGGTGGCGCTACGGCTCCCGCCTCCCTATGTCCGCCGCCTGACAGTGGAGACGAGATGATGACCGCCGACTGGAGCGCGAT
Source organism: Parasphingomonas halimpatiens (assembly GCF_036663795.1). Lineage (NCBI taxonomy): Bacteria > Pseudomonadati > Pseudomonadota > Alphaproteobacteria > Sphingomonadales > Sphingomonadaceae > Parasphingomonas > Parasphingomonas halimpatiens. The sequence goes on along the minus strand of NZ_JAXOJP010000027.1, from coordinate 71,188 downwards.
CGAAGCCTTGCCGCAGGAGCGCCTCGAAGCGCTGTTCGCCGCCGATGCCGAGCGGCTGTCGCGCTTCACGCTCGATATTGCCGGCATCCATTTCGACTGGTCCAAGACGCATCTGACCAGCGAGGCGGTCACCGCGTTCGAGAAGCTCGCCAAGGCGCAAGGCCTCGCCGCGCGGCGCGAGGCGCTGTTCGCCGGCGAGAAGGTCAATGTCACCGAAGGCCGGGCCGTCACGCACACGATGGAGCGCGGCGAGGGTGACGCCGAGATCGTCGCCCAGGCGCAGGCGCTGCACGACCGGATGCGGGCGCTGATCGATGCGATCGAGGGCGATGCGCTCGGTCCGGTCCGCCACGTCCTGCATGTCGGCATCGGCGGTTCGGCGCTCGGGCCGCATCTGCTGGTCGATGCGCTCGGCCGCGAGACCGAGCGTTACGACGTCGCGATCGTCTCGAACGTCGACGGCGTCGCGCTTGAGGAGGTGTTCGCCAGGTTCGATCCCGCCGCCACGCTGCTGGTGATCGCCTCGAAGACCTTCACCACCACCGAGACGCTGCTCAACGCCGATTCGGTGCTGCAATGGATGAGCGAGCATGGCGTCGACGACGTCTATGGCCGTGTCGTCGCGCTCACCGCCGAGCCCGACAAGGCGATTGCCTGGGGTGTCGATGAAACGCGCGTGCTGCCGTTCCTAGACTCGGTTGGCGGGCGTTATTCGCTCTGGTCGTCGATCGGCTTTCCCGCCGCGCTCGGGCTGGGCTGGGATTGTTTCCAGGAACTGCTCGAAGGCGCCGCCGAGATGGACCGCCATTTCCGGCTCACCGCGCTGCACGAGAACGCCCCGGTCCTCGCCGCCTTCGCCGATCTCTATTACACCCAGGTCCGCCACTGCGAAACGCGCGCGACCTTCGCCTATGACGAGCGGTTGCGCCTGTTGCCCTCCTATCTCCAGCAATTGGAGATGGAATCGAACGGCAAGGGCGTCACCACCGACGGCACGAAGCTCGACCGGCCGAGCGCGCCGATTACCTGGGGCGGGGTCGGCACCGACGCGCAGCATGCCGTGTTCCAGCTGCTTCACCAGGGCACGCATCTCGTGCCGGTCGAGTTCATCGCGACGATCGAGCCCGGCGATACCCAGGCCGAGGAACATCACCGCCAGCTGCTGCTCAACGCCTTTGCGCAGGGCGCCGCGCTGATGAAGGGCCGCGCCAACGACGCCGACCTCGCGCGCAGCTATCCCGGCGACCGGCCCTCGACGACGATCCTGCTCGACGATCTCGATGCGCGCTCGCTCGGTGCGCTGATCGCCTTCTACGAGCACCGCGTATTCGTCAGCGGTGTGCTGCTCGGCATCAATTCGTTCGACCAGTTCGGCGTCGAACTCGGCAAGGAAATGGCCAAGGCGGCGGATAAGGGTGGCGGGGACTTCGACGTCTCGACCGCCGACCTGATAAAGCGCGCTTTCGGCTGAGACGATCTTTTCCCGCTCGGGCTGAGCCTGTCGAAGCCCTGCAGTTACATTTCCGCCCGGCAAGAAGAAGGACAACCCTTCGACAGGCTCAGGGCGAACGGAGGCTGAAGTGACCAACTACGACTATGACCTGTTCGTCATCGGTGCCGGTTCGGGCGGCACGCGCGCCTCGCGCGTCGCGGCGGCGCATGGCGCCAAGGTCGCGGTGGCCGAGGAATATCGCGTCGGCGGCACCTGCGTCATCCGCGGCTGCGTGCCCAAGAAGCTGCTCGTCTACGGCGCGCACTTCGCCGAGGACCTCGCCGATGCGCGGCGCTTCGGCTGGAAGGTCCCGGAATGCGAATTCGACTGGAAGGTGCTGACCGCCAACGTCTTCGAAGAGGTCGACCGGATCAACGGCGCCTATACCGAGACGCTGGAGAATAACGGCGTCGAGATCATCAACGAGCGCGCCGAGATTACCGGCCCGCACGAGTTGAAGCTCGGCGACGGCCGTACCGTGACCGCCAGGACGATCCTCGTCGCGACCGGCGCGACGCCGTCGGTGCCGACCTGCCCGGGCAACGAACATGGCATCACCTCGAACGAGGCGTTCCACCTCGACGCCGTGCCCAAGCGCATCCTGATCGCCGGCGCCGGCTATATCGCCAACGAATTCGCCGGGATCTTCCATCAGCTCGGGGCCCATGTCACGCTGATCAACCGCAGCGACGTGATCCTGCGCGGCTATGACGAGCAGATCCGCGACCGGCTGCTGCAGATCTCGATGATGAAGGGGATCGAGTTCCGCTTCCATGCCGGGTTCCAGGGCATTACGAAGAACGAGGACGGCACGCTGACGGTGGCGATGAGCGGGCACGAGCCCATGACCGCCGATTGCGTGATGTTCGCCACCGGCCGCGACCCGAACACCAAGGGGCTGGGCCTCGAAAGCGCCGGGGTCGAGATCGACGAGAAGGGCGCGATCAAGGTCGATGAGGACAATCGCTCGACCTGCCCGAGCATCTACGCTGTCGGCGACGTGACCAATCGCGTACAGCTGACGCCGGTCGCCATTCGCGAGGGCCAGGCCTTTGCCGACACGCTGTTCGGCAACAAGCCCAGCCGGGTCGATTACGAGAACATCCCCTCTGCGGTGTTCAGCCATCCGCCGATGGCCGGCGTCGGCATGACCGAGAGCCAGGCCAAGAACAAGCTCGGCTCGGTCAAGGTCTACACCTCCGACTTCCGCCCGATGAAGAACGTGCTCGCCGGCCGCAACGAGCGATCGCTCTACAAGATGGTATGCGACGGCGTGACCGACCGCGTCGTCGGGTTGCACATGATCGGCCCCGACGCGCCCGAAATCCTCCAAGCGGCGGCGATCGCGGTCAAGGCGGGTCTCACCAAACAGGCGTTCGACGACACCGTCGCGCTCCATCCGAGCATGGCGGAGGAGTTGGTGCTGCTGCGCTGATCTTGTGCAAATCCGCGCGAAAGTGTAGGATCCGCCAATGGCACAAGTGAATATCTCGCTGCCGCCGGCGCTCAAGGAATGGCTCGATCGGATGGTCGAGGAAGGCCGCTACGCGTCGGCCAGCGACTATGTTCGTGAGCTGATCAGGCGCGAGCAGGATAATGCCGACAAACTTGCCCGCTTGCGCGCGGCGATCGATCAGGCATGGGACGCGCCGGTCAGCGAGCGCAGTCTGCGGGACATTTACGAGGCGAACCGAACGCGCCGTGACGCCGCTTGAGCGGACGGGGCCGGCTGACGCCGATCTCGACGAAATACTGAGCTATAGCCGCATCCGCTACGGCGAGGAGATCGCGGCCGAGTATTTCTTCAGCTTCGAGGAGGTCTTCGACCTTTTGTCGCGCCACCCGATGGCGGGCGCCGCGGCCGACGAGATCCGTTCGGGACTGCGCCGGATCAGCCACCGACAGCATCGGATTTTCTATCGCCTCGTCGATGGCAAGGTGCGCATCATGCGGGTCCTGCATCATGCGATGGACGTTTCTGAGGGCTTCGACCTTTAAGATCAGCCCGCCCGTCATTGCGCCGAACCTATTCCAGCGGCACCCCGGAAATCGTAATGCGGTGCATCAGCCGGCGGTGGCCGTGATAGTCGTTCATCGCGAAATGCCAGGTCGCGCGATTGTCCCACACCGCGAGCGAGCCCGGCGCCCATTGCAGCCGGCACTGGAATTCGTCGCGCATCGCCACGCCGTAGAGATAGGCGAGCAGCGGCATGCTCTCCTCGCGCGTCCAGCCTTCGAAGAACAAGGTGAAGGCGGGGTTGACGTAGAGCAGCTTGCGCCCGGTCACCGGGTGGCGGATCACCGCTGGGTGGACGGCCGCGGCGTGGATGTCATGGCCCTTGAGGTCGGCGGCTTGGTCGGTCTTCGCATAGATGCCGTCATGGCCGTAGATATGGTCGGCGCTATGCACCGCGCGCAGCCCTTCGAGCGTCTTCTGCAAGCCCGGTGACAGCGCGCCATAGGCCGCGCCCATGCTGGCGAACAGCGTGTCGCCGCCGCTCGGCGGGGTCTCGCGGGCGAGCAGGATCGATCCCATTGCCGGGACCTGGTCATAGCTGTGGTCGGTGTGCCAGCCGCCGCCGATATTGGTCGTCTGGCCCTCGCTCTTGCGCACCTCGGCGATCTCGGGGTGGCCGCCATTGGCGGGGAAGTAGTTGTTGACGTCGATCATGCCCCAGCGCCGCGCAAAGGCGATGTGGTCTTCCGGCGTCAGCTGCTGGTCGCGGACGAACAGCACGCCGCGCTCGGCGACGGCCTGCCGGATCGTCGCCATGCCGTCATCGTCGATCGTGCGCAGATCGACGCCCAGTGCCTCGGCACCGCAATGCTCGGCCAGCGGCCGCAAATCGATTGTCGTCGTCATGGCATCTCTCCCCGGCCGGCATTTTGCGCCGGACCGGGGAGGCTGTCCATCATCCGATGTTACCAGATGTGTACGCGCTGCTCGGGCGGCAGGTACATCTTGTCGCCCGGCTGGATGTTGAACGCCTTGTACCACGCGTCGACGTTGCGGACGATGCCGTTGACGCGGAACTTGGCCGGCGAGTGCGGGTCGGTCAGCAACTGCGTGCGTTGCGCGCCTTCGCGGACCTTGGCCTGCCAGGCCTGGGCATAGGCGAGGAAAAAGCGCTGGTCGCCGGTCAGCCCGTCGATCACCGGCGCCTTGCCATGCTTTTCCTGATAGCGCTGGAACGCGGCATAGGCCGCCTCGACCCCGCCGAGATCGCCGATATTCTCGCCCAGCGTGAGCCCGCCCTTGATGTGCGTGCCGGGAACCGGTTCATAGGCGTCATATTGCGCCGACAGTGCGGCGGTGCGCTTCTTGAAGGCCTCCTTGGCCTCGGGCGACCACCAATTCTCGAACTTGCCGGTCGGGCCGAACTGGCTGCCCTGGTCGTCGAAGCCATGGCCCATCTCATGGCCGATGATCGCACCGATCGCGCCATAGTTCACCGCCGGGTCGGCATTGGGATCGAAATAGGGCGGCTGGAGGATCGCGGCCGGGAAGGTGATCTGGTTAGCCAGCGGGTTGTAATAGGCGTTCACCGTCTGCGGCGTCATGTTCCACAACTGGCGGTCGACCGGCTTGACGAAGCGCTGCAGCTGCAGCTGGTGGTTGAACTCCTCGGTGCGCATCGCATTGCCGAGCAGGTCGGTGCGATCGACCTGCAGCGACGCATAGTCGATGAACTTGACCGGATAGCCAATGCGCGGCTCGAACGCGGCGAGCTTGACCAGCGCCGCCTGCTTGGTCTTCGGGTCCATCCAGCTGCTGCCGCTGATGCGGGTCTGATAGGCGCCGCGCAGATTCTCGATCAGCTCGGTCATCTTGGCCTTGCTCGAGGCAGGGAAGTAACGCTGCACATAGATCTGGCCGACGGCTTCGCCGAGCGAGCCGTTCATCAGCTGCACGCCGCGCTTCCAGCGATCGCGCTGAACCTGCACGCCGGAGATGGTCTTCGAATAGAAGTCGAAACGTGCGTCGTCGAACGCCTTGGGCAACTGGCTCGCATGGTCGCTGACGAAGTGGAAGGCGATATAGTCCTTCCACGTCTGCAGCGGCGTCGCGACCATGATCTTGCCCATCGCGGTGATCGCGGTGTTGTTGGTCATCAGCACGGTCGGCGACGAATCGACGCCGGCGGTCTTGAGCATCAGCGCCCAGTCGAACTCGGGCGCCTTCTTCTTCAGCCCTTCGACCGTCTCGGGGTCGTTGAGCTTGGCGATGTCGCGGCTCTGTTCGGGCGACCATTGGTCCTTGGCCATCGCGGTTTCGAGCGCGAAGATCGCCTCGGCTTTCGCCGCGGCATCGGGGATGCCGGCGAGTTCCTGCATCTGCTGGATATAGGCGCGATAGGCCTTGCGATAGCCGTCATACTTCTCGCCCTCGAGCAGATAGTAATCGCGCGGCAGGCCGAGTCCGCCCTGGCCGACGGCGGCGGTATAATGCGTCGGGTCGGCAAGATTGGGGATGATCCCCACCCCGACCGGTGACTCATATCCCGTGCTGGCGAACAGCGTCTGCAGGCCGGTCAGGTCGTTCACCGCGGCGATCTTGGCGAGATAGGGCTTGAGCGGCGCGGTGCCGCGCGCCTCGATCCCGGCGGTGTCCATCCAGCTGGCATAGAAATCGCCGACCTGCTTGCCGACCGCGCCATATTTGGCCGGATTGGCGGCCATGTCGTCGAGGATGCTGCGAACATTGGCCTCGGCTTCGTCGTTCAGGATGTTGCCATAACCGACCGAGCCCTTGTCGGCCGGGATCTCGGTGCGCTTGGCCCAGCTGCCATTGGCGAAGCTCCAGAAATCGTCGCCCGGCTTGATCGCCGCATCCTGCGACGTCAGGTCGACGCCGAAGGTGCCGTAGCGCGCCTTGGGCGCGGCCGGTTTGGCGGGATGCGACAGCGCCGCGCCGGCCAGCGCGATGACCGCCACGCCCGCGGCGAGACGAACGGAAGAAGCGAAACGCATCGAAGAAATCCCCTGTGTTGAAACTGTATTGCCGTTACATAGCGGTGATGCGGAATCCCCGCAATTGTCCCTTGGGGCTATCGGAAACGGTTCGCCAGAGGTCATCGAACACTGCCGGATCGGCCAGAGTGCTGGTATTGCCTAGGTTCGGCTGGCTCTGACGAGGAGTATGGTAATGATACGTTTGGCCAGCGTTTTCGTTGTCGCGATGCTGGGCGCGTGCTCAAGTCCGTATGACCCAAAAGCGTCCAACGGTGTCGCGCCGGACACCTTTCGGCAGGATATGGACAGAGTTCTGGAGGTATCCAAGGGCCGGGAATGTGGACCTGCGCCTCTTGCAGGGTGGCGACCGCTCCCGGTGAAGGGGGGTGTCGTCAACGACGCCGAGCGCGCCAAATCTTTGGGGCTTGTCTATTTAGTTGCGATATACAGCAAGAATACGGTTACTCTTCCGCTCACGGCGACGCTGAAAAATGGGGTGTGGACCGTTATGGATGCCGGCCCCGGACGGACGTTCGGAGGCGAGCGCGTCATTTTATTATGTCAATCGAGCGGGGCTGTCTTGCTGACATATCGGACGCAATAAGAGGTGGTTGCTCAACTGGCAGGCCCCAGCCGCCGCCGCTGCTTACGCCCTCCGCGTCGCTCCGGTGGCCGGCCTCTCAACCCAATTCTCGTAAAATGCGGCGAATAGCGCCCCGCTCACCCCACCCGGTTCGCCACCAGATCGTCCACCACCGCGGGGTCGGCCAGCGTGCTGGTATCGCCCAGTGAGGAGACATCGCCCTCGGCGATCTTGCGCAGGATGCGGCGCATGATTTTTCCCGATCGCGTCTTGGGCAGGCCGGGCGCGAATTGCAGCGCGTCGGGCGTCGCGATCGGCCCGATCTCGGTGCGCACCCAGTTGCGCAGTTCGACGCGCAGCTCTTCCGATGACGTCTCGCCCGAATTGAGCGTGACATAGGCATAGATGCCCTGGCCCTTGATGTCGTGCGGCATGCCGACGACGGCGGCCTCGGCGACCTTGGGGTGCAGCACCAGCGCGGATTCGACCTCGGCGGTGCCCATGCGGTGGCCCGAGACGTTGATCACGTCGTCGACGCGGCCGGTGATCCAGTAATAGCCGTCGGCGTCGCGGCGACAGCCGTCGCCGGTGAAATATTTGCCCGGATAGGTCGTGAAATAGGTCTGGAAGAAGCGCTCGTGATCGCCCCACACCGTGCGCATCTGCCCCGGCCAGCTGCGCGCGATGACGAGATTGCCCTCGGTCGGACCGTTGAGCACCTTGCCCTCGGTATCGACCAGTTGCGGATCGACCCCCGGCAGCGGCCGGGTCGCAGAGCCGGGCTTGAGATCGGTCGCGCCGGGCAGCGGGGCGATCATCGCGCCGCCGGTCTCGGTCTGCCACCAGGTGTCGATGATCGGGCAGCGGCCTTCGCCGACCACCTCGTGATACCAGCGCCACGCCTCGGGGTTGATCGGCTCGCCGACGGTGCCGAGCAGCTTCAGCGAGGCGCGGCTGGTCGCCTTTACCGGCTCGTCGCCTTCCTTCATCAGCGCACGCAACGCGGTCGGCGCGGTGAAGATGGTGTGGACCTTGTGGCGGTCGACCACCTGCCAGATGCGGCTGGCGTCGGGCCAGTTGGGCAGGCCCTCATACATTAGCGTCGTCGCGCCATTGGCGAGCGGGCCGTAAAGGATATAGCTGTGCCCGGTAACCCAGCCGATATCGGCAGCGCACCACCACACGTCGCCGGCGCGATAGTCGAACGCCAGTTCGTGCGTCAGGCTGGCCCAAAGCAGATAGCCGCCGCTGCTATGGAGTACGCCCTTGGGCTGCCCGGTCGAGCCGCTGGTATAGAGGATGAACAGCGGGTCCTCGGCGCCCATCGGCTCGGGCGGGCAGGTCGCGTCGACCGTCGCGGCGGCGTCATGATACCAGATGTCGCGGCCCGGCGTCATCGTCACGTCGCCGCCCGTCGCGCGCACGACGATGACCGTCTCGAGGCCGGGCGCATGCGCGGTCGCCGCGTCGACCGCCGCCTTCAGCGGCACGCGCTTGCCGCCGCGTCGGCCCTCGTCGGCGGTGACGACGATGCGCGACTGGCAATCCTCGATCCGCCCGGCCAGCGCCTCGGCCGAGAAGCCGCCGAACACCACCGAATGGATCGCGCCGATCCGCGCGCACGCCAGGATCGCGAACGCCGCCTCGGGGATCATCGGCATGTAGATCGTGACGCGATCGCCCTTCACCACGCCCTGGCCCTTGAGCACATTGGCGAAGCGGCACACCTCGGCGTGGAGCTGGCGATAGGTGAAGCGTCGCGGCTCATCGGTCGGCGCATCCGGTTCCCAGATCAGCGCAACCTGATCACCGCGCTTGGCGAGATGACGGTCGAGGCAATTGGCAGCGACATTGAGGCGGCCGTCGGAAAACCAGTTGATGTGGAAGTCGCGCTTGGCGAACGACCAGTCGCCGGCGATCTCGGGCCGCTTGATCCAGTCGAGCCGCCGCGCCTGTTCGAGCCAGAAGCTGCCCGGATCGGCCAGGCTGCGGCCATAGAGCTTTTCATAGCCCGCCGCATCGACCCGCGCGCGCTTCGCCCATTCGGCGGGGACGGGATACAGCTCGGCGTCGCTCATTGCGGGGTTGTCCTCACAGGAAATTGTTTGGCCAGATCATCGTACGCCACATATGCGCGGTCGGCGATCCGTCGAAGCCCAGGCCTTGTACCGGCTGGCGGAAATGTCGCCCGATCAGATCGGTGAACATCTCCGGGTCGGGCATCTCGTCGAGATCGTCGAAGAAATAGATGTCGTTGATCGTCACGATCCGCGCGGTCATGTACCAGCGGTGGTTCCGCGCATGCTCGGCATCGCGGCGCAGATAATCGGGCGGGACGAAATCCGCGCCGAAGAAGCGGTCATAGCTTTCGGGATAGGCATAGCCGACCGATTCGTCGGCGAAGTAGCGCAGGGCCTGGTGATATTGCACCGCCCAGGCGACCTCTTGGTCGACATAGGGCGCGATCATCTGCGCCCCCCAATAACCATGGTCGGCGCGGATCAGGCAGGCGTTGGAAATGTCGTGGAGCAGGCAGGCGAGCACGACCTTTTCGTCATGCCCCTGGTCGAGCGCACGCCGGGCCGAACCCAACAGGTGCCGTCCGGTTATGCCGGTGAGCCGGTGGCGGAAGAAATCGAGCAGCGTTGGCGCCTCGGGCATGCGCGGCAGCGCCGGATTGTCGCCCATCATCATCACCGTGTCCGGGCCGAGCCGGGCGAGCGCCTCATGCTCGCCGGTCGACTGGCCGGTGCCGACGATGCCGACCGGCGCGGGTACGATCAGCCGTTCGCGGCCGGCCTGTGGCCAGGGGCGATCGTCGGGCGGAAGATGATCGAGGCACATGGTGGCGATGTGCCGCAGGAGGCCGGGGTGGAGCAAGGCGTTTCGGCTTGGCGGGTGTTAGGTTTCAATGTAAAACCCGTTCCGACAATAGGACAATAGGAGGAGGGTATCATGGCGGGCACGATCCTGGTCACCGGCGGCAGCGGTTACATTGCCGGCTATCTCATTCGCCAGCTGGCAGCCGAGGGCTGGACGATCAACACGACGGTCCGTTCGCTGGCGAAGGAAAGCAGGGTCCGCGCGTTGCTCGGCGTGCCCGAGGCGCAGTTGCGCTTCTTCGCCGCCGACCTGACAGACGATGCCGGCTGGGCCGAGGCGGTTGCCGGGTGCAGCCATGTCGCGCATGTTGCCTCTCCCTTCCCGCCGCATGCTGTGAAGCATGAAGACGAGTTGATCGTCCCGGCGCGCGAGGGCGCCGTGCGGGCGCTGCGCTTCGCCCGCGACGCGGGCGTGACGCGTTTCGTGATGACCTCGTCGATGGCGGCGATCGCCTATGGACATGAGGGTCGCACGCGATTCACCGAAGCGGACTGGAGCAAGACGGACGCGCCGGACATTTCGCCCTATCCCAAATCCAAGACGCTCGCCGAGCGCGCCGCACGCGACTGGGTGGCGGCCGAGGGTGGCACGCTGGAATTTTGCACGGTGAACCCGGCGGCGGTGCTCGGTCCGGTGTGGAGCGACGATTTCTCGCCATCGATCGAGATGGTCAAGAAGCTGCTCGAGGGCGCGTTGCCGGGCTATCCACGTCTCGGCTTCGGTATCGTCGACGTGCGCGACGTCGCCGATCTCCATGTTCGCGCGCTCAACGCACCGGGCATGGCCGGTGAACGCTTCGTCGCCTCGGGTCCCTTCTATATGATGGCCGATGTCGGCCGTGTGCTGCGCGCGCGGCTCGGCACGGCGGCGCGCAAGGTGCCGACGCGCAATCTGCCCGATTTCCTCGTCCGGCTGTTCGCGCTGTTCGACCCGATGGTGCGCCAGGTCACCGGTGAACTCGGCCGCGTGCGCGACGGCGACTCGACCCATGCGCGCGAGCTGCTGGGCTGGCAGATGCGCCCGCCCGAAGAATCGATCGTCGATACGGCGCGGAGCCTGATCGATCTCGGGCTGGTGAAGGTGTGATGCCGGCGTCGCGCGTTCGAGCGACGCGACGCAAGAGTTGTTCGCGCGGAGACGCGGAGCAGTTGTGCGCCACACGTTCCGCGTATCACAATTGGTCATCGCCGGTAGCGCGGCGCCGGGGCGTCACGATCGTAACACCTCCGCGTCTCCGCGCCTCCGTGTGAACCCGATAAAGTCACACGATCCGGTACGGAACCACCGCCCTGACTTCGGCATCGACGCGGATCGCGCGGTCGGCGGGCGGGAAGGCGCGCTGGTCGCAGTCGGGACGCGGGCATAGCCGGCACGAGATGCCGATCGGGGTCGGCGGCGCCGCGCGGTCGACCACGTCGGCATAGACGAAGTCCGCGGCATGCTCCGCCTCGCAGCCCAGCACAACGGCGTAGCGGCGCGGCGACCGCGTGAAGCTGCCAGAGGGTTTGACCAGTCCCTTGGCCATCGACACGTAGCGCACGCCGTCAGGCGTTTCGGCATGCTGCACCATGATGCGGTCGGGGATCGCCACCGCTTCGTGCACCATCCATAACGGGCAGGCGCCGCCAAACCGTGCGAACTGCAACCGCGTCGCCGAATGGCGCTTGGTGATGTTGCCGGCCATGTCGACACGACAGAAGTAGAAGGGGATGCCGGCCGCGCCGGTGCGCTGCAGCGTCGACAGCCGGTGGCACGCCTGTTCGAAGCTGACGCCGAAACGCCGCGACAGCCGGTCGATATCGTGACGCATCGTCCGGGCGGCGGCGCGGAACCGGGCAAAGGGCATGGTGATCGCGCCGGCCGCGTAATTGGCCAGCCCCATGCTGAGCAAGTTTTGCGTCGCTTCGCTGCCGGCGGAGGCGGCGATCTCGGCGATCGTATCGGCAAAGGTGAGCGCGGCGAGCTGGTGCGCGACGAGGAAGCGCCGGCTCTCGGCAGGCAAGGCGCCGTTGAGCGTCAGCAGGCCGCGCGCCTGGTCGAAGCGGCGCAGCGGCGCCGCCTCGTCGCCCGAAATCGCCACGGTCACGCCGATCGCGCCGAGTCGCGCGATCAGCGCGGCTTCCGACGGCGCGTCGCCATCGTCGATCGCTTCGGCCAGCGCCTCCGCGGCCCGGTCGAGCGGGTCGACATAGTTGCCGGCATCGTGGAACCAGTCGCGCACCGCTTCCCACGGCATCCGTGCCCCGGCGCCCGAGGCCATGACTTCCTCGACCATCTGCAGCCGCGCCTCGGCGTCGCGCATCGTCGCGTGCAAGACGATAATGCGATCGGCGATCTCGGGCCGCTCCTCGGCGAGCCGCGCGATCACGTCGGCGGGCGGGGATGGCGGAAGCGCCGGATCGGCCAGCGCGCGTTCCAGCGCGCCGAGCCGTGCCGCCGGCGCTTCGCCCTCGATCGTCGCCAGCGCCACCGGATAATGACGCCGCAGCGCTGCGGCAACGGCCGCGGTGAGCGGGCGTTCGCCGCTTTCGAGCTGCGACAGGTAACTGACCGAAATGCCCAGCCGCGCCGCCATCGCGGCCTGATTCAGGGCTGCGGCGAGGCGCAGGGCGCGGAGCTGCTCGCCGGCATAGAGGCGGGTGCGGGTCATCCCCGATGCCTAGTTTGCAAAATTGCTCTTCGCAACTTCGCAAGTTCACATTTGCTTTTCGCGCACGAAGGCGGAAAGGGGGCCGACCCGAAGCCGGAGAAATGCATGTCGTCGACGATCGCGGAACTCGAGCGGAAGCGCGCCGGCGCGCGTCTTGGCGGCGGCGAGAAGCGCATTGCCGCGCAGCATGCCAAGGGCAAGCTGACCGCCCGCGAACGGCTCGAGATCCTGCTCGACGAGGGCTCGTTCGAGGAGCTCGACATGTATGTCGAGCACAATTGCGTCGATTTCGGCATGGCCGAGCAGATCGTGCCCGGCGACGGCGTCGTCACCGGCTCGGGCACGATCAACGGCCGGCTGGTCTTCGTGTTCAGCCAGGACTTTACCGTGTTCGGCGGATCGCTCAGCGAGCGTCACGCGCAGAAGATCTGCAAGATCATGGACATGGCGCTCAAGGTCGGCGCCCCCGTCATCGGCATCAACGATTCGGGCGGCGCGCGTATCCAGGAAGGCGTCGCGTCGCTCGGCGGTTACGCCGAGGTGTTCCAGCGCAACGTCCTCGCCTCGGGCGTGGTACCGCAGATCAGCCTGATCATGGGGCCGTGCGCCGGCGGCGCGGTCTACAGCCCCGCGATGACCGACTTCATCTTCATGGTGAAGGATAGCTCCTACATGTTCGTCACCGGCCCCGATGTAGTGAAGACCGTTACCAACGAGATCGTCACGCAGGAGGAACTCGGCGGAGCGGTGACGCATACCACGAAGTCGGGGATCGCCGATGTGGCCTTCGAAAACGATATCGAGGCGCTGCTCGCGGCCCGCGACTTCGTGGACTTCCTTCCGGCGTCGAACCGCGACGGCGTGCCCGAGCGGCCGAGCTCGGACCCGTGGGACCGGATCGAGGACAGCCTCGACACGCTGATCCCCGCCTCGGCCAACCAGCCCTATGACATGCACGAGCTGATCCGGAAGGTCGTCGACGAGGGCGATTTCTTCGAGGTCCAGCCGACCCATGCCGGTAATATCATCATCGGCTTCGGCCGGATCGAGGGGCGCACGGTCGGCATCGTCGCCAACCAGCCGATCGTGCTGGCGGGCTGTCTCGACATCAATTCATCGAAGAAGGCGGCGCGGTTCGTGCGCTTCTGCGACGCGTTCGAAATCCCGATCGTCACTTTCGTCGACGTGCCCGGCTTCCTGCCCGGCACCAGCCAGGAACTGAACGGCATCATCAAGCACGGCGCCAAGCTGCTGTTCGCCTATGGCGAGGCGACCGTGCCCAAGATTACCGTCATCACGCGCAAGGCCTATGGCGGCGCCTATGACGTGATGGCCTCCAAGCATCTGCGCGGCGACCTCAACTATGCCTGGCCGACCGCCGAGATCGCGGTGATGGGCGCCAAGGGCGCGGTCGAGATCATCTTTCGCGGCAAGACCCCGGCGGAAATCGCCGAGCGCACCGCCGAGTATGAAGCGCGCTTCGCCAATCCCTTCGTCGCCGCGTCAAAGGGTTTCATCGACGAGGTGATCCAGCCGCATTCGACCCGGCGGCGCATCGCGCTCGGCTTGCGCAAGCTGCGCAACAAGACGCTGGAGAATCCGTGGAAGAAGCATGACAATATTCCGCTGTAACCACGTCAGGATGGTGAGATCGGGCCGGCTTCTGGTCATGGGGCTGACGGCGCTCGTCTGTTTTGCCCGCCCGGCGGTGGCCGGCGAAATGGTCACGTTGCATGTCCAGCTGACCGGCGGGCAACTCTACGATATGTGCGTCGACAAGCCTGGCGACGAGACGCAGATTCTCGACAACCATATCTGCGCCGGTTACCTGAGCGGGGCGCAGGACGCGGTCGACATGATGACGCTCTATCTCAAGGGCACGCCGGAATATTGCGTACCCGGCGACACCAAGCGCGGCGTTCTGCTGAACATCTTCCGGGATTATGTCGCAACGCATCCCGGGGCGCGTGAACGACCTGGCGCGGCCGTCATGGTGATTGCCTATCGTGACGCGTTTCCGTGTCCCAAGGCCAAGTGATGGTCGCGACCGCCACAGGCTTCTTTGGTTGCCGCTTTCACAAGACGCTGGAGAATCCGTCGAAGAAGCACGACAACGTCCCGCTTTGATTCTCTGACTGGGGGTACCCGCCAATGATCTCGATTCTCGCCATGCTGCTGCAGGCCGCCGCGCCCGCGCCGACCGCCGCGCCCACACCCGCGCCCGCTCCGGCGCCATGGACGGCGATCGTGCGCGGCGATGCCGCAGCGGGCAATCTCTCGACCTCGACCTACGTCATGGCGCATGATGCGGGCGGTCGCCTTGCGGTGCGCTGCGATGCGCGCGCCGACAAGGTCGTGTCGATCCAGTTTCGCGCGCCGGCCGACCTCGGCGTCGGCCCCGTCCGTCCGGTCCGCCTGATCATCGACGGGGGCACCCCGCTGATCGCCAATTGGGAATTCATCAGCGGCGTCGCGCTGGAGCGCGAGGACGCGGCGGTGACGACGATCACCACCGCCTTTGCCCAGGCGAAGCAGATCAAGCTGCACACCAGCAACCTCGCCGGCGAGCCGATCGACGCCGTATTCGATGGCCCGGCCAGCGCGGCGGGTCTGACGCAGGTGCTGGCGGCATGCGGCTATACGCTCGGCCAGATCCCGGCGCGCACGCCCGCGCCGTCGCCCGGCCAATGAAGCTCGGGCGGCTCAATCATGTCGGCGTCGCGACGCCATCGATTGCCGAGGCGATCGTCCATTACCGCGAGGTGATGGGCGCGACGACGATCCACGAACCCTTCGACCTGCCGGCGCAGGGGGTGAAGGTGTGCTTCGTCGACACGCCCAACGCGCAGATCGAACTGATCGAGCCGCTCGGCGAGGCCTCGCCGATCCACGGCTTTCTCGCCAAGAACCCGGCCGGCGGGCAGCATCACCTCTGCTACGAGGTGCCCGACATCCATGAGGCCAAGGCGTGGTTCGAGGCAAAGGGCGCGAAGGTGCTCGGCGAGCCGCGGATCGGTGCGCATGGCACGCCGATCTTCTTCGTCCACCCCCGCGACATGGGCGGGGTGCTGACCGAAATCATGGAAACACCCAAAGGGGAGGGTCATTGATGGCCTATGAGATGATCCTGAGCGAGCGGCGCGGCGACGTGCTGGTGCTGACGCTCAACCGGCCCGAGCGGCTCAATGCCGCGCCGCCGCAGATGTTCGAGGAATTGCGCGCCGCGATCACGACGCTCGACGGGGCGCGGGCGGTGCTGGTGACCGGCGCCGGCCGTGCCTTTTGCTCGGGCGCCGATGTCGGCGGCGGGGCGCTTGGCACGGAGGATCCGGGCAACAGCACCTATCGCGCGCTGACCGAGAGCTATAACCCGACCATGGCAGCGCTGGCCGATCTGGCGGTGCCGGTGGTCAGCGCGGTGCGCGGGCCGGCGGCGGGGATCGGCTGCAGCCTCGCGCTCGCCGCCGATTTCTGCGTCGCCAGCGACACGGCCTATTTTCTCCAGGCGTTCGTCAATATCGGGCTGGTGCCCGATGGCGGCGCGAGCTGGTCGTTGCCGCGGCTGATCGGCAAGGCGCGCGCGACCGAGATGATGATGCTCGGCGAACGCGTGCTGGCACCCAGGGCGCATGACTGGGGCATGGTCCACCGCGTCGTCGCCGACGAGATGCTCGATGCCGAAGCCTTTGCGCTGGCCGAGCGACTGGCGGCGGGACCGACCGTCGCGCTCGGGCTGATGAAGCGCGGGCTCAGCCATGCGCTGGAGTGCGGCTATGAAGATGCGATGCTGCGCGAGGCCGAAAACCAGCGCGCCGCGCGCGGCTCGGCCGACTCGATGGAGGGTGGCATCGCCTTCCTGCAAAAGCGCAAGCCGGCGTTCCGGGGCGTTTGATGGACGCGCACGTTCTCCATCTCTCCACCCCGGCGAAGGCCGGGGCCCAGTTGCGGAGCGGCAAATCGGTGGAAGGCGCGCTCACCAAATTTAACCTTCCCACCTGGGCCCCGGCCTTCGCCGGGGTGGATAAGTAAGCTTATGACCACCAACCCAACCCTCGCCGACTGGCAGGCCGCCGCCGCCAAGGAAGTGAAGGGCGCCGACCTGACCTGGCACACGCCGGAGGGGATCGACGTCAAGCCGCTCTACACCGCCGAGGACGTGACGACCGACCCCGGCCTGCCTGGCTTCGCCCCGTTCACGCGCGGCGTGCGCGCGTCGATGTATGCCGGGCGGCCCTGGACGGTGCGGCAATATGCCGGCTTCTCGACCGCCGAGGAATCGAACGCCTTTTACCGCCGCAACCTCGCCGCCGGGCAGAAGGGGCTGTCGGTCGCGTTCGACCTCGCGACGCATCGCGGTTACGACAGCGACCATCCGCGCGTCACCGGCGACGTCGGCAAGGCCGGCGTGGCGATCGACAGCGTGGAGGACATGAAGATCCTGTTCGACGGCATCCCGCTCGACAAGATGAGCGTGTCGATGACGATGAACGGCGCGGTGATCCCGATCCTCGCCTTCTTCATCGTCGCCGGCGAGGAGCAGGGCGTGCCACGCGCCGAGCTCGACGGGACCATCCAGAACGACATCCTCAAGGAGTTCATGGTCCGCAACACCTATATCTACCCGCCCGAGCCGAGCATGCGGATCATCTCGGATATCTTCGGCTTCACCAGCCGCGAGATGCCCAAGTTCAACAGCATCTCGATCAGCGGCTATCACATGCAGGAAGCCGGGGCGACGCAGCTCCAGGAGCTGGCCTTCACCATCGCCGACGGGCGCGAATATGTGAAATATGGCGTGGCGAGCGGGCTCGACATCGACAAGTTTGCCGGGCGCCTCTCGTTCTTTTTCGCGATCGGCATGAACTTCTTCATGGAGATCGCCAAGCTGCGCGCCGCGCGCGTGCTGTGGCATCGCGTGATGACCGATCTCGGCGCGAAGGACGAGCGCTCCAAGATGCTGCGCACGCATTGCCAGACGAGCGGCGTCTCGCTGACCGAGCAGGACCCGTACAACAACGTCATGCGCACGACGATCGAGGCGATGGCGGCGATGCTCGGCGGCACGCAGAGCCTGCACACCAACGCGCTCGACGAGGCGATCGCGCTGCCGACCGATTTCTCGGCGCGGATCGCACGCAACACCCAGATCGTCATCCAGGAAGAAACCGGGATGACCAAGGTCGTCGATCCGCTCGGTGGCAGTTATTATATCGAGAGCCTGACGCAGCAGCTGGTCGACGGCGCGTGGGAAATCATCGAACGCGTCGATGCCGAGGGCGGCATGGCCAAGGCGGTCGCGGCGGGCTGGCCCAAGGCGATGATCGAGGAAGCCGCCGCCGGGCGTGCGGCGCGGGTCGATCGCGGCGAGGACGTGATCGTCGGGGTCAACAAATACCGCCTCGCCGAAGAGGCACCGATCGACATTCTCGACGTCGACAATGTCGCGGTGCGCGAGGCGCAGATCGCGCGGATCAAGCGCACCAAGGCGGCGCGCGACGAGCCGGCGTGCCGTGCCGCGCTCGACGCGTTGCGCGAGGGCGCGCGTGGCACGGAGAATCTGCTCGCACTGGCGGTCGATGCGGCGCGGGCCCGCGCCACGCTCGGCGAGATCAGCTCGGCGATGGAGGATGTGTTCGGGCGCTACGGCACCAACCCGACGCCGGTCTCGGGCATTTATGGCGGCGCCTATCATGACGATGCGCGCTGGCTGCGGCTCGAGGACGGCGTCGCCGCGACTGAGCGGCGCCTCGGGCGCAAGCCGCGCATGCTGGTCGCCAAGATGGGCCAGGACGGGCATGATCGCGGCGCCAACCTCGTCTCGTCGATGTTCGGCGATCTCGGTTTCGAGATAGTCCCGGGGCCGCTGTTCCAGACCCCCGACGAGGCCGCCGCGCTGGCAGTGGCGAAGGATGTCGACATTGTCGGCGCGTCGTCGCTCGCGGCGGGGCACAAGACCTTGATCCCCGAACTGATCGGCCATCTGCGCGATGCCGGGCGGGCCGACATCAAGGTCATCGTCGGCGGGGTGATCCCGGCGCAGGATTACGACTTTCTGCGCGAGGCCGGGGTGCAGGCGATCTTCGGCCCCGGCACCAATTTGATCAACGCCGCCGAGGAGGTCTTGCGCCTGCTCGGGCATAATATGGCGCCAGAGACCGAGGCTGCGGAATGAGATTCGTTGCGCGGCATGTTAGCTTTGAGGAGGTCGATGGCGCGCAAGTATTCGCTGCGGGTGATGGATCTGACGCGGGTGGCGACGGACAGCCAGGATCCTACGTCATCCTCTCGTTTGGTGACGAAGACGATCAGGACCGTGCGCTGGGGCTGACTGGACTCTACGTTGAATCGAGCAACGGCGTTCTCGGCTACGGCAAAATCGAGCGCGTTGAGTGGGATGGCAAGACCGTCTCCATCATTGGTCGCAACAGCATCGAGAGTATTCAAGCTTTGATCGAGACTGACATGATGCTCCCCGACGCAATTCGAACTGCGGTTGATGAGTGCAATCTCGCCAACACACGCCGATCGGAGACAGCGGAATGAATGACACTCTTCTATCCCCCTCCCGTTCAGGGGAGGGGTTAGGGGTGGGGCCTCTCAGTCTCACCGAGACCTTGGTTCGTGGGGATAGGCCCCACCCCAACCCAGCATCGGGTGAAGACAGCCCCCGGCTGTCTTCAGAACGCGCGGGGCGCGTTCGGCCCGATGCTCCTAAAGGGGAGGGGCTTGTAAGAAGCGACTGGACGCGCGCCGAGATCGCCGACCTGTTCGACCTGCCCTTCACCGAACTGGTGTTCCACGCCGCGACCGTCCACCGCGCGCATCACGACCCGGTCGCGGTGCAGCGCTCGACGCTCTTGTCGATCAAGACCGGCGGTTGCCCCGAGGATTGCGGTTATTGCAACCAGTCGGCCTCGGCCGAAACCGGCCTCAAGGCGTCCAAGTTGATGGACGTGCGCGCGGTGCTGCAGGCGGCGGCGCAGGCGCGCGACAATGGCTCGACGCGCTTTTGCATGGGCGCGGCGTGGCGCGAGCCCAAGGACAAGGACATTCCCGCGCTGGCCGAAATGATCCGCGGCGTGCGCCAGATGGGCATGGAAACCTGCATGACGCTCGGCATGCTGACGCCGGGCCAGGCCGAGGCGCTGGGCGAGGCGGGGCTCGATTATTACAATCACAATATCGATACTTCGCCGGAGAACTACGCGAACGTCATCTCGACGCGGACCTTCGAGGACCGGCTCGACACGCTCGACAATGTCCGCGCGGCGGGGATCAATGTGTGCTGTGGCGGCATCGTCGGCATGGGCGAGACGCGCGCCGATCGGGTCGGTTTCATCCATGCGCTGGCCAGCCTGCCGGTCCATCCCGAGAGCGTGCCGGTCAACGCGCTGGTGCCGGTCAAGGGCACGGTGCTGGGCGACATGCTCGCCGACACGCCGCTGGCCAAGATCGACGACATCGAGTTCGTCCGCACCGTCGCGGTGGCGCGCATCACCATGCCGCTGAGCATGGTGCGGCTGTCGGCCGGCCGCGAGAGCATGAGTGATGCGGCGCAGGCGCTGTGCTTCATGGCGGGCGCGAACTCGATCTTCACCGGCGACAAGCTGCTGACCACGGGTAACGCCGGCGACGATGCCGATGCGGCGTTGTTCGCGCGGTTGGGACTGACGACGCTAGCGGCGGAGCAGCGCGGCGCGACCGGATTGGCTGCATGATCCGCAAAGCATTTTTGACCGTCTGGGCACTTGTCTATGGCGGTGCGCCAATTGTGTTCATTATCATGGCGCTTAGGCCGTGGCATGCGCGGATTTGCGCACCAACCAACGTTTCTACGATGCCTTGCCCGGACGGGAGATTTGGGATCCTCTCGTTCCTGATGTTTTTTGTCCTGAGCCTGGCGTCTGCTCTGGCCGCTATCCATTTGCGACGGAAATCTGACTGATGTTCAAGAAAATCCTGGTCGCCAATCGCGGCGAGATTGCGTGCCGCGTTATGCGCACCGCCAAGAAGATGGGGATCGCCACCGTCGCGGTTTATTCCGATGCCGATGCGCGCAGCCCGCATGTGCTGATGGCCGATGAGGCGGTGCGGCTCGGGCCGGCGCCGGCGGCGGAGAGCTATCTCAAGGCCGAGCTGATCCTGCTCGCGGCGAAGGAAACCGGCGCCGATTGTATCCATCCCGGTTACGGCTTCCTGTCGGAGCGCGAGAGCTTCGCGAGGGCTTGCGCCGAGGCCGGCATCGCGTTCGTCGGCCCGCCGCCCAACGCGATTGCCGCGATGGGCGACAAGATCGAATCCAAGAAGCTCGCCAAGGCGGCGGGCGTCAACGTCGTGCCGGGTTT
Organism: Parasphingomonas halimpatiens; assembly: GCF_036663795.1. NCBI lineage: Bacteria > Pseudomonadati > Pseudomonadota > Alphaproteobacteria > Sphingomonadales > Sphingomonadaceae > Parasphingomonas > Parasphingomonas halimpatiens. Next base: position 50,282 of record NZ_JAXOJP010000027.1, on the reverse strand, counting down.
CCTCGGCGAGATCGCCGATACCGAGGAGGCGGTGAAGATCGCCGGCGAGATCGGTTACCCGGTGATGATGAAGGCCTCGGCAGGCGGCGGCGGCAAAGGCATGCGGCTGGCCTATCACGAGCGCGACGTGCACGAGGGCTTCGAGGCGACCAAGCGCGAGGGGCTGGCCAGTTTCGGCGACGACCGCGTGTTCATCGAGAAGTTCATCGAGAGCCCGCGCCACATCGAAATCCAGGTGATGGGCGACCAGCACGGCAATATCCTCTATCTCGGCGAGCGCGAATGCTCGATCCAGCGCCGCCACCAGAAGGTCGTGGAAGAAGCGCCGTCGCCCTTCGTCACGCCCGTCATGCGCAAGGCGATGGGCGAGCAGGCCGTCGCGCTGGCGCGCGCGGTGGGTTATTATTCGGCCGGCACGGTCGAGCTGATCGTCTCGGGCGCCGACACCAGCGGCACGGGGTTCTATTTTCTCGAGATGAACACCCGCCTGCAGGTCGAGCATCCCGTGACCGAGGAAATCACCGGGCTCGACCTGGTCGAGCTGATGATCCGCGTCGCGGCGGGCGAGAAGCTGCCGCTGACGCAGGACGCGGTGAAGCTCAACGGCTGGGCGATCGAAAACCGCATCTATGCCGAGGATCCCTATCGCGGCTTCTTGCCGTCGATCGGGCGGCTGGTGCGGTACAATCCGCCGCATGCCGGTGGCGGCGTGCGCGTCGATGACGGCGTCGCCGAGGGTGGCGAGGTCAGCATGTTCTACGACCCGATGATCGCCAAGCTGATCAGCTGGGCGCCGACCCGCGAAGAGGCGATCGACAAGCAGATCGCCGCGCTCGACGCGTTCGAGATCGAGGGGCCGGGCAACAATATCGACTTCGTCTCGGCGCTGATGCAGCATCCGCGCTTCCGCGCCGGCACGATCACCACCGGTTTCATCGCCGAGGAATATCCCGACGGTTTCCACGGCGCGCCGGCCTCGCCCGAGCTGCTGCGCACGCTCGCCGCGGTCGCCGCCTTCGCCGCCACCGCGCAGGCCGATCGCGCGCGCAGGGTCGATGGCCAGCTTGGCAAGCGCCTGCGGCCGCCCTCGGCCTGGGGCGTCAAGATCGACGGTGCCGAGCATGACGTCACGATCTCGACCGACGGCATCACGGTCGACGGAACTGAGCTGCCGCTGGCGATGGAATATACGCCCGGCGATCGCATCGTCACGGTCGAGGGCGAGGAGGGCGATCTCAACGTCCGCATCGCCAGGACGCGCGCCGGCTTCAAGCTGACGACGCGCGGCGCGAGCCATGTCGCGCGGGTCCTGCCGGCGCATGTCGCGCCCTATGCCCGGCACCTGATCGAGAAAATCCCGCCCGACCTGTCGCGCTTCCTGCTGTGCCCGATGCCGGGGTTGTTGATGCGGCTGGATGTCGCTGCCGGCGACAAGGTCGAGGCCGGACAGCCGCTCGCCATGGTCGAGGCGATGAAGATGGAGAATATCCTGCGTGCCGAGAAGGCCGGCGTGGTCAAGTCGGTCAACGCCAAGCCGGGCGACAGCCTCGCGGTCGATGCGGTGATCCTCGAAATGGAGTGAGCCTCGGCCACGCAACACTCTGCGACAATATTTCAGTGGACCCGAATGGGTCGCCCGATCATTGGGACTGAATGTTTCGTCAGCGTATCGCTCTCCTGCTTCTTGCCGCGCTGCCGCTGGTCGGATGCACCGTCGGCCCCGACTATCGCCCGGCGACACCTTCGAAGCTGGGCGTGCCCGACAGTTTCTCGGTCGCTGCCCCGGCGACCGACGGCGCCGCGCGCGCGGCGTGGTGGCGCAGCTTTAACGATCCGCTGCTGGCGCGCATCGTCGAGCAGGCGCGGAGCAACAATCTCGATATCGCCCAGGCGGTCGCGCGGTTGCGCCAGGCGCGCGAGGCGCTGGTCCAGTCACGCGCGCAAATATTGCCGTCGGTCAGCGGGTCGGGCGGCTATTCGCATAACGCAACGCTGCGCGGTGCGTCGAGCGGGACCGTCGTCAATGGCACCGTGGTCAGCTCGCGCGGCGCGAGCGACAATCTCTCGCTCGGGCTCGATGTCGCCTATCAGGCGGATCTGTTCGGCGGCATTCGCCGTTCGGTCGAGGCGAGCAACGCGCAATATCAGGCCTCGGGTTACGATTACGCCTCAGTCCTGATCTCGACCGAGGCCGAGACGGCGCGCAACTATATGCTCGCGCGGCTTTATCAGGCGCAGCTCGCCAATGCGCGCGATTCACTTGGCATCCAGGACGACAATCTGCAGATCGCCGGGTACCGTGTGCAGGCCGGCCTCGTCTCGTCGCTCGACAGTGAACAGGCACGCGCGCAGCGCGCGCAGACCGCCGCAACGATTCCGTCGCTCGAGCAGAGTTACAATGCCGCAGTCTCGCGGCTCGGCGTGTTGACCGGGCAGGCACCGGGCGCGCTCAAGGCCGATCTCGCGGCTGTCCAGCCGATCCCGAGCGGGCCCGCCAGTGTCGCCCTCGGCATCCCCGCCGATACGCTGCGGCAGCGCCCCGACGTCCGCGCGGCCGAGCGACGGCTCGCCGCCGCCACGGCGCAGATCGGCGTTGCCGAGGCGCAGCTTTATCCCGCGCTGTCGATCAGCGGCAATCTGGCGAGCAATGCCGGCGGCTTTGGCAGCCTGCTCAGCGTCATCACCGGACAGGTCTTTGCCGGGCTCAGCCAGACGATCTTCAATGGTGGCCGCCTGCATGCCCAGGTGCGCGCCAACGAGGCCGCCGCCCAGGGTGCCTTTGCGGCGTACAAGTCGACCGTGCTGAGCGGGCTCGAGGATGTCGAGAATGCCGTCGTCGCGCTCGACAGCGCGCGCCAGCGCGAAGCCCAGTTCGCCATCGCCTATGACGCGGCGAACAACAGCGCGATCCTGTCGCGGACGCAGTATCGCTCGGGCCTGACCGATTTCACCACGCTCAACACGAGCGAGAGTTCGCTGCTGTCGGCACGCAACGGGCTGAGCCAGGCGCGCGCCGACAAGGCCAATGCGCTGGTCCAGCTGTTTCTCGCGCTCGGCGGCGGCTGGGATGGCAGCGCGCCGTCCGCCGCGCTCACCACCCCCGCGCCCTATTCGCAGGAATGACGATGGCCGATCCCAATCTCGACGCGTTTCTCGGCGCCAAACCGGTACCGGCGTGGCAGCGTTATGCCAAATGGGGTGCCGTCGCGATTGGCGTCATCCTGCTCGCGCTGTTGCTCAAGAGCTGCTTTGGCGGGTCCACCGCGACGCAATATGCCACGCAGACGGCGCAACGCGGCAGCCTGACTGTCAGCGTATCGGCGACCGGCAAGCTCGCCCCGACCAACCAAGTCAATGTCGGCTCGGAACTGTCGGGCCTCGTCACCAAGGTGGTGGTCGACGTCAACGATCGCGTGACCGCGGGCCAGCCGCTCGCGCTGATCGATCCGTCGCGCTTCAGGGACACGGTCAACCAGAGCAAGGCGGCGCTCGACGCCAATATCGCCGCGGTGGCCCAGGCGCAGGCAACGCTCGCCCAGTCATCGGCGACGCTGGCGCGCTTCCAGGAGGTCAGCAAGCTCTCGGGCGGCCGCGTGCCGGCCAAGACCGAACTCGACCAGGCGATCGCCGACCGTGACCGCGCGCTCGCCAATTTGCACGCCGCACAGGCCAATGTCGCCTCGGCGCGTGCGACTTTGTCGTCCAACACCACCCAGCTGACCAAGGCCATCATCCGCTCGCCGGTCAATGGCGTGGTGCTCGCGCGCCAGATCGAGCCGGGCCAGACCGTCGCGGCCTCGTTCAATACGCCGACACTGTTCGTGATCGCCGAGGATCTGTCGACGATGAAGCTCGAAGTGGCGATCGACGAGGCCGATGTCGGGCAGGTCAAGCAGGGCCAGCAGGCGAATTTCACCGTCGATGCCTTTCCGGGCAAGACCTTCCCGGCGACGATCACCCGCGTCGATGTCGGCTCCAACCTGTCGGCGCAATCGACGACGACGACGAGCACCACCGCGCAGGTCGTGTCCTATGCCGCGACGCTGGCGGTTTCCAACGCCGATCTCCAGCTGCGCCCCGGCATGACCGCGACCGCCGATATCGTCACGACGCAGAAGAACGACGTGCTGCTCGTGCCCAATGCCGCGCTGCGCTTCAAGCCGAGCGTGGCGGATGCCGGCAGCGCATCGAGTGGCGGCATTGCCGGTGCGCTCGTCCCGCGCCGGCCGCGCGGTGGCGCCGGCTCGGCCGACAAGAGCGCGACGATCAGCCGTGGCGGCACGCAGACCGTCTATGTCAAGGGCGAGGACGGCAAGCCGGTGGCGATCAGCGTTACCACCGGCGAGACCAACGGCGCGGTGACCGAGGTGACCGGCGGCGATCTCAAGCCCGGCATGGAGGTGATCACCGGCCAGCTGGCTAGCGGCGCGACCGCGTCGGGCACCACGCGGCGGCGCACCGGCGCATCGGGTACCGGCGGTGCGGCTGGCGGCGGCGGTGGCGGGCAACGCCGTGGCCAGTAGCCCGCCGGCGCCGGCGCCGGCGGGCGCGCTGATCAGCCTGCGCGGCGTGACCAAGACCTATGGCGAGGGCGCGACATCGTTCCAGGCGCTCAAGGGCATCGACCTCGACATCGAGCCGCGCGATTTCGTCGCGGTGATGGGGGCGTCGGGATCGGGCAAGTCGACCGCGATGAACATTCTCGGCTGTCTCGACGTGCCGAGTTCGGGAACCTTTCAGTTCCGCGGCGTGCATGTCGAACAACTTGATCGTGACCAGCGCGCGCTGCTGCGCCGCAAATATCTCGGTTTCGTCTTCCAGGGCTTCAACCTGCTCGCGCGCACCTCCGCGCTCGAGAATGTCGAGTTGCCGCTGCTCTATCGCGGCGATGCCAAAAAGGCGCGGCGCGAGACGGCAATGGCTGCGCTCGAAACGGTCGGACTCACGGACTGGTGGGATCATACGCCTGCCGAGCTGTCGGGTGGCCAGCAGCAGCGCGTGGCGATCGCGCGCGCCATCGTCACGCGGCCCGACGTGCTGCTCGCCGACGAGCCGACCGGCAACCTCGATTCCGAACGTTCGGTCGAGATCATGCGCATTCTCGCCGAGCTCAACAGCAAGAGCGGCATTACCGTGGTGATGGTCACGCACGAGCCCGACATGGCCGCGTTCGCGCGGACCATCGTCCATTTCAAGGACGGGCTGGTCGAGCGTGTCGAGAAGCGGCATGCGCCGGGCGAGGTGGTTAGCTGATGCTCGGGACGACCTTCCTCCTCGCGATCCGCTCGATCCTGCGGCACAAGCTGCGTTCGTTCCTGACCACGCTGGGCATCATCATCGGCGTCGCGGCGGTGGTGACGATGGTCACGCTCGGCCAGGCGACGACCGCCTCGGTGCAGAAGTCGATCGCCAGCCTCGGCACCAACATTCTCCAGGTCCGCCCGGGGCAGGGCTTCGGCCGCGGCGGCGGCGGCCCGCGTCCGCCCGATTTCAAGCCCGAGGATCTTGCCGCGATCCGCGACCAGATCGCGGGCGTGGCGGCGGTGGCGGCGCAGGCCGGCGCGAGTGGCACCGCCATCTATGAAGGCGCCAACTGGTCGACGACGATCAACGGCACCACCAATGGCTATTTCGATGTCCAGCCCTGGCCGCTGGTCGAGGGCCGGACCTTCTCGCCGACCGAGGAAGCGGCGGGCAAGGCGGTGTGCATCATCGGCAATACCGTCAACACCAACCTGTTTCGCGGCGGTTCGCCGATCGGCTCACGGATCCGCATCGGCGGCATATCGTGCGACGTGATCGGGCTGTTGTCGTCGCGTGGCCAGGCCGGCTTCGGCGGCGACCAGGACGATGTCGTGCTGATGCCGCTCAAGACGGTGCAGCGCCGCTTTACCGGCTCGACCGACCTGCGGCTGATCCTCGTCGGGGTCGATCCGGCCTATGCGACCAGCACCGTACAGGCCTCGATCGAGGACATGATGCGTGAGCGCCGCAACATCAATGGCGGCAAGGCGGACGACTTTTTCGTCCTCGACACCAAGCAGATCAGCGACACCTTCACCGGGGTGACGACATTGCTGACGAGCATCGTCACCGCCGTCGCGGCGATCAGCCTGATCGTCGGCGGGATCGGGATCATGAACATCATGCTCGTCTCGGTCACCGAGCGGACGCGCGAGATCGGCATCCGCCTCGCGATCGGCGCGGTCGCGCGCGAGGTGCTGCTGCAGTTCCTCGTCGAGGCGATTGCGCTCTCCTGCCTCGGCGGGCTGATCGGGCTCGTCGTCGCGCAGATCGCGATCGCGGCGATCGCCCCGCTGATGCAGGTAAGCTGGATCTTCGTGCCGCGGATCAACCTGCTGGCGTTCGGTATTTCGGCGGTGATCGGTGTGGTGTTCGGTTATTTCCCGGCGCGGCGCGCGGCCTCGCTCAACCCGATCGACGCGCTGCGCCACGAATAGGTGGCGAGGCCTCCGTCGCGCGACGGCGATGCGGTGGTTTTCGAAAGAAGCGCGGTTGCCTCGCCCTTGTCATTTATCCGCGCTAGGCCGCGCGCATGAACCCTTTCCTCCGCCATCTGCTCGTCCTGTTCGCTCTGGTGCCGGGCGCGGCGCTGGGGCAGAGTGAAACCATGCCCCGCGTCGCGTCGCTCTCGCCCCCCATCGTCATCGGCCATCGCGGCGCCAGCGGGCTGCGGCCGGAGCATACGCTTGCCTCCTACCAACTGGCGATCGAGCAGGGCGCCGACTTCATCGAGCCCGATCTGGTGCTGACCAAGGACGACGTCTTCGTCGCGCGGCACGAGAACGACATTACCGAGACGACCGACGTCGCGAACCACCCCGAATTTGCCGCGCGCAAGGCGAGCAAGACGATCGACGGCGAAAAGCATGTCGGCTGGTTCACCGAGGATTTCACGCTCGCCGAGCTGAAGACGTTGCGCGCCAAGGAACGCCTGCCCAAGCTGCGTCCGGACAACGCGCGCTTCGACGGCCAGTTCGAGGTGCCGACGCTGGCCGAGATCGTCGCGCTGGCCAAGCGCCGCTCGGCCGAGCTCGGCCGCACGATCGGCATCTATCCCGAAACCAAGCATCCGAGCTATTTCGCGTCGATCGGCCACCCGATGGAGGTCCGCCTCGTCGCCGCGCTGAAGCAGGCGGGCTGGAGCAAGCCGGCCGATCCGGTGATCATCCAGTCGTTCGAGGTCGCCAACCTTCGCCAGCTCCACACGCTGACCGGCCTGCGGCTGATCCAGTTGATGGACGCGAGCGGCGGCCCCGCCGACCATGCCGCACCGAGCTATGCCGCGATGGCCACGCCGGACGGATTGAAGGCGGTCGCGAGCTATGCCTGGGGCATCGGACCGAACAAGGAAATGATCCAGAAAGGGGACGCCGCACCGTCGACGCTGGTCGGCGATGCGCATGCCGTCGGCCTGCGCGTCCACCCCTGGACCTTCCGCGCCGAGAACTTCTTCCTGCCGTCGAGTCTGCGTCAAGGCATCGATCCGCGCGGCCATGGCCTGCTCGTCGAGGAGATCGACCGTTATCTCGCGCTCGGCATCGACGGTTTCTTCACCGATTTCCCGTATCTCGGGGCCCAGGCGCGCGACGCCGCCAAAACGAAGGGGCCGAAATAAAGGCCGTAATCAAAGGATGATGCCGTGCGCCGTACCGCGTTGATTGCCGCGCTCCTGCCGCTCCTCGCGGGCGGTTGCGCCGCGCGGGCAGCGCTCGATATCGTGACCCTTCCGGTCAAGGCGACCGCCAAGGCGGTTGACTGGTCGACGACCAGCCAGGAAGAGGCCGACCGCAATCGCGGCCGCGCCGCGCGCAAGCAGGAGGAGCGCGACGCGAAGGAGCGGCACAGGCAAGAAAAGCGCTGCCGGCGGCATCCCGACGACTGTCGCGGCGGCGACGACCGCCCATAGCGGCGGGTCAGCTGTTTCCGAGTATGTCCGCGACGATGCGCAGCACGTCGGGGTTGAGCTGTACGCCCATATGGCTGCTCCGCACTTCGATGTTGCGGCATTGCGGGTCGTCGGCGGCGTAGCAGATCAGTCCGTTGACCAGCCCGTCGCTTGCGCTCCAGATAGCTGTCGAGGGTACCGGCAAGGGGGCCGCGATCTCGGCCGCGCGCTCCCTGATGCTGTCGCTGGTGACTTTCTCGCCGGTCAGCCATTCATAGGCGCGCCAGACGTTGGTTGAGCGCGGATCGCCGGCAAAGGGTGAACTGACCGTGATCACCTCGCGCACCATGTCGGGCATGCGTTGCGCCGCCAGCCGCGCGAGCATCCCGCCAAGGCTGACGCCGACAAGCGTCACCGCGGCCTGATGCTCCGCGTGCATCGCCTCGATCCGCGCGAACAATCGTTCGCCCTCGTCGCCGACGGTGCGTGTGCCGAGATTGCGTCCCAGCTCCCAGCCCTGCGCGGCATAGCCGAGCGCGCGCAGATATTGCCGCAGCGCGAAGTTGGAGCGGTCGGTGGTGAACAGACCGGGCAGCACCATCACCGGCCGCCCGTCGCCGCGCGGCGCATCGTCGCTGCGCGCCCGCAACATGCCGTATCGCGCCATCGTCCACGCCGCGCGCGGCAACTCCGCCGCCCAGAGCAGTTTCGATGGCGGTGGCAGGTCGGCAACTTTCGGCATTGTGACAGTCATGCTAAGCTCTTTTCATGGCCAATGAAACGCACGTTCTCGATTCTCCGCCTCCCGGCTCCAGCGACTGGACGGTGCCGCAGGACTGGGCGCATTTCACGGCCGAGGAACATGCCACCTGGGATACGCTGTTTGCGCGCCAGGCAAAGCTGCTCCCCGGGCGAGCGTCCGAAGCCTATCTACGCGGCCTCGATGTACTCAAGCTGTCCAAGCCGGGGATTCCCGATTTCGAGGAATTGTCCGAACGGCTGATGAAGCTGACCGGGTGGCAGGTCGTCGCCGTCCCGGGCCTGGTGCCGGATGACGTGTTCTTCGACCATATGGCCAATCGCCGCTTCGTCGCGGGCAATTTCATCCGCCGGCCCGACCAGCTCGACTATCTGCAGGAACCCGACGTGTTCCACGACGTGTTCGGCCATGTGCCGATGCTCGCCGATCCGGTGTTCGCCGATTATCTCGTCGCCTATGGTCAGGGCGGGCAGCGCGCGCTCAGCCTCGACTCGCTCAAATATCTCGGCCGGCTCTATTGGTACACGGTAGAATTCGGTCTCGTCGCCGAACCAGAAGGCCTGCGTATCTATGGCGCGGGCATCGTTTCGTCCGCCGCCGAGAGCCGTTTCGCGCTCGACGATCCCAGCCCCAACCGCATCGGCTTCGACCTGCGGCGCGTGATGCGCACCGAATATCGCATCGATGATTTCCAGCAGAATTACTTCGTCATTCCCAGCTTCGACGAACTGCTGCGCGTCACTGTCGAGACCGATTTCGCGCCGCTCTATGACGAGATCAACGCCCTGCCGGACATCGCGATCGCCGCAATCGAACCGGACGATGTGGTGATTTCACGGGGCACGCAGGATTACGCCAAAAGCCGCCGTGCGGCGATCCTGGGTTGATCTCATAGGGTTGACGAATCCAATGTTACGTCACGGTCAGTTCGAAAAGGGTTCTCTTGCGTAGCTGGTAGACGTTAGTAATATCGGGGTGATTTTTTGATTATATACGTTGCGACCGTCAAAGAATAACATCCGAATCGGATCGATTAGTTTCGACGGTCAGCCAATCTATTGACGCAAGTTCGGTCGTTTCTTATCCTTCCAGATCGACAGATAGGGTGGGAGGGCGCCATCATGGCAAAAATCATGTTTTCGCGGCACGCCGAAAAGCCGTTCGGCACGACCCAGGGCGTCGGCCCGGACGGCACGGCCAATCCGGAAGATCTGATCGTGCGCGGTTGGCAGCGCGCCGGGGCATTGGTGCGGTTCTTCGCGCCACGCGATCCGGCGGACCTTGCCCCCGGCATCGCGACGCCGACCGCGATCTTCGCCTCCGACGCAGCCAGCGCGGGTGCCAGCTTGCGGCCGCAGCATACCGTGCTGCCGCTGTCGCAGGAGCTCGGCATCACCGTCGACACCAGCATTGCCAAGAAAGACAAGAAAGCGCTGGCCGCCGCCGCCATCGCCGCCGCCGCGGCGGGCCCGGTGCTGGTTGCCTGGCAGCATGATGTGATCCCCGATCTGGTAGACCATGTCGCCGGATCGAAAATCGCGCCCAAGCCGTGGCCGGGCGACCGCTTCGACATGATCTGGGTGCTCGACCAGGCGCAGGGCGCGACGAGCTGGACCTTTTCGCAGGTTCCGCAGGACCTGCTCCCCGGCGACAGCGACCAGCCGATTACATGACGGGCTGATCCCGCCATTCGGTCATCCGGATGGAGTTGCTGCGATCGGGCGAGCGCCGCAGGTTAGCGACCGGGGGATTGCGGCTGCCGTGCACAACATGCGTTGCTGACCAGCGCGCGCGTTGAGCGCCTACCAGCTGCCGAAACCGGGCGCCCTCGTATCGCCCTTGCCGCGCCGTGTGGCGCGCTCGCTGCCGAAGCGGTGCCGGTAACGCAGCGTCAGGATCGTCCAGGCGCCGTGATCGCGCCGGGTCGCAACGCGGAAGCCCTGCCGGCGATAGGCGCGCATCACCGTTTCCGCCTGCGTCGCGAGCAATCCCGCCAGCACCAGCCGCGCGCCGGGCGCGGCGATCGCGGCGATCTCGGGCGCCAGCGCCACCAGCGGCCCGGCAAGAATATTGGCGATGATCAGGTCATAGGGCGCACGGCGCTGCACGGGTTCGGCGTCCGTACCATCGGCCACCGCGAGCGCGAGCCGGCCCGGCTGCTGGCCGAGCGCCACGCCGTTGGCGAGCGCATTCTCCGCCGTCACGTCGATCGACACCGGGTCGATATCGGTCGCGGTGGCGTAGCTGCGTGGCCACAGGTGCAGCGCGGCAAAGGCAAGCAGCCCGGTTCCCGTGCCGAGGTCGATCAGATTGTCGATCCGCGCGCCACGCCGCTTCATCGTGTCGAGCGCGATCAGACAGCCGGCGGTGGTTTCGTGATGCCCGGTCCCGAAGGCGCGCCCGGCCGGAATGACGAAGCCGTGTTTGCCGGCCGGTGCCTGGCCCGGCTCGGTCGCGACGTGGAAGCGCCCGGCGACCAAAGGCTCCAGACCGGCCTGGCTCAGCGTCACCCAATCGGCTTCGATGACGCGCTCGGCCTTGGCCTTGCTCGCGGCGGCGCTCGGCACCAGCGCGCGGATCGCCGCGATGGTCGCGCGATCGGGCTTGCGGTCGAAATAGGCATCGAGCCGCCATTGTAGGGGATCATCATCGACTACCTCGCTGGTCATCAGCACCGGCGGCGGCTCGAGCAGCGCCAGCGCACCCATGTCGACCTCGATCGCTTCCGCCTCGTCGCGTGTGCAGGGCAAGGTGAGCTTCCAGCTATCGGACATAGCTTGCCCCGTTCACGTCGATCACCGATCCGGTCATCGACGGCGGCGCCTCGAGCGCGAGAAAGCGCGCGACCTCGGCCACCTCGCGCGGTTCGGCGACGCGGCCGAGCGGGATATCGGCGAGCAGCTTGTCGCCGCCGCGGCTGGCGAGATAGTCCTCCGCCATCCCGGTCATGGTGAAGCCGGGACAGATGGCGAAGGCGAGGATGCCTTGCGCAGCATAGCCGCGCGCGATCGTCTTGGTCATCGCGACCATGCCTGCTTTCGACGCGGCATAATGCCAGTGCGCCGGGCTGTCGCCGCGATAGGCGGCGCGACTCGCGACGTTGACGATCCGCCCGCCGACGCCGCGTTCCTGCCAGTGCAGCACGGCGAGCCGACACAGTTCGGCCGAGGCGGTCAGGTTGACACGCATCGTCCGTTCCCAGCCGGCAAGCCAGGTGTCGTCCTCGGCATCGAGCGGGTTGGCTTCGAAGATGCCGGCATTGTTGATCAATACGTCGATCGTGCCGCCGAGCCGCTCGCATGCCGCCTGCCACAGCGCGCGTGGCGCGGCGGGATCGTCGAAATCGGCCGGAATGCCCGAATGCGTGCCGTGGCCGATCAGCGCGACATTGGGTGTGGCAAGGGCGTGGGCAATCGCGGCACCGATGCCGCGCGACGAGCCGGTGAGGAGAATATTGGTCATGGCGCGCGGCATAGCCCGTCCCGGGAGAGGGGGCTAGGCCGCGACGCTGGCGGAAAAGCCGTCCGCGGCGCTCTTCAGGCCGACAAGGCGATCATCGACTTCGGCGAAGTCACGCGTCAGCGAGTCGATCTCGCTGGCGACGCTTTCGGTGTCCTCGCGGATCGCCGCGATGGTGTTGGACATCGAATCGGCGGCCAGCGCGGTTTCGTCGACCGCGGCGGTGATCGCGGTGACGGTCTGCGCCTGCGCTTCCATCGCGAAACGGATGCGATTGGCGCTCTCCTGCACCTCGGCGACGGTCGCCTTGATGCTGGCGTTGGTGTCGACGGTCGAGCGCGTGGCGGACTGGATCGCGGCGATCTTGCCGGCGATGTCGTCGGTGGCGCGCGCGGTCTGGTTGGCGAGGCTCTTGACTTCCTGCGCGACGACGGCGAAGCCGCGCCCCGCGTCGCCGGCGCGTGCCGCCTCGATCGTCGCGTTGAGCGCGAGCAAATTGGTCTGCCCGGCAATGTCGCGGATCAGCCCGAGGATCGACTCGATCGACTTGGCATGATCGCTCAGCGTTTCCGACATGCCGACCGCATGGCTGGCCTGGCCCGAGGCGCGCGTCGCGATCTCGGCGGTGGCCTCGACTTCGGAGCGGGCATCCTCGATCGCGCGGATCAGCCCGGCGGCGGTCTGTGCCGCCTCGCGCATCGCCACCGCCGATTGCTCCGCCGCGGCCGCGACCTCGCTGGTCTTGCTCAGCATGCCGCGCGCCGACGCCGAGGCGCCCTGTGCCTGCACGCGGATCTGGTTGCCGAACGCCGCTGTGCCCTCGATCGAGCGCGCGATATTCTCGCTGAACTGCGCCGAGCGCTTGCGCCGCTCCTCACGCGTGTTCTCGGCATCCTGCGCGCCGAGGTGCGACGCCATCAGATCGGCCTCGATCAAGCCGAGTCGCTGCACGACGTCTGCAAGCGTGCGGAAATGGGTCTGATCGTCGCCCAGCTTGTCATGGATCACCGCCAGCGTGCGACTGTGCGCGACCCCCAGCGAGGCGAGCAGTGCCTGGAGCGGGACGTTGGAGCGGTACGACGCGGTGGCGTGGCCGAAGGCGAGCGTCATCCATTCGTCGTCCAGCGGACGGGCATATTTGGTGCGGGTATAATGCGCGCTCTTGGCGATTTGCGACGACAACCGCGCGTCGCCAAAATGTTCGCGCAAATGGGTGGTGCACGGCAGCGAGAGATAATGGTCCCAGAATGCCCGGGCGATTTCGCTGTCGCGACCTTCGATCAGGCGCGAGATTTCCGCCGTTGCCGATACGATCGTGCCGTCCCAGTCATATTCCCTGATGCGCTCGCGCATCGGCCGCGCGATACCGCTCCAGCCACCTAGGTCGGGCCCCGGCCTCGCCATCGGTTATCCCCTCATCGCTTACGCCGCCACTCTGGCAACGAAGTCTCCTGCGCTGCTCTTTAGCGACTCAAGCCTACCATCGAGTAAATCGAATCCCTTGCCGACGCGTTCGATCTCGCTGGCGACACCCTCGGTGTCCTCGCGGATCGCGGCGATGGTGTTGGACATCGAATCGGCGGCAAGCGCTGTCTCGTCGACCGCCGCGGTGATCGCGGTGACGGTCTGCGCTTGGGCTTCCATCGCGAAGCGGATGCGGTTGGCGCTCTCCTGCACCTCGGCGACGGTCGCCTTGATGCTGGCATTGGTATCGACGGTCGAGCGCGTCGCGGACTGGATCGCCGCGATCTTGCCGGCGATGTCGTCGGTGGCGCGCGCGGTCTGGTTGGCGAGGCTCTTCACCTCCTGCGCGACGACGGCGAAGCCGCGCCCGGCGTCACCGGCGCGCGCCGCCTCGATCGTCGCATTGAGCGCGAGCAAATTGGTCTGGCCGGCAATGTCGCGGATCAGCCCGAGGATCGATTCGATCGACTTGGCATGGTCGCTCAGCGTCTCCGACATGCCGACGGCCTGGCTGGCCTGGCCCGAGGCGCGCGTCGCGATCTCGGCTGCCGCCTCGACCTCGGTGCGGGCATCCTCGATCGCGCGGATTAGCCCGGCGGCGGTCTGTGCCGCCTCGCGCATCGCGACCGCCGATTGCTCCGCCGCCGCCGCGACCTCGCTGGTCTTGCTCAACATGCCGCGGGCCGAGGCCGAGGTGCGCACCGCCTGGTCGCGCAGCACATGGCCTTCGGTGCTGGCGCTTTCGACCATCGCCGCGACGCCGTGACGGAAATCGACCGCCAGCGCGTCGCGCGATGCCTGCGCGCTGTGCAGGCGATATTCGTTGTAGATCGCGACGGTGATGTCGCCCTCGAGCGCCGAAAGTCGCATGATCGTGTCGATCAGTTTCGGCAGGCGCGCATCGTCGCGGGCGACCCGCCGCATCAACACCTCGACCGCGACGCGGTCGCTGGCGTTGATCATCGACAGCAACGCCATTGGCGCAACATCGGCGACATAGGCCGCAGCGACCGAACGCTCGATCGATTCGAGCCATGACCGCCCGGCCGTTTCGAGAAAACGATTCTTGAGGAAGTCGCAGCCGATCTCGATCATCCTGGCAGTTTCGTGCTGCGCCCAGACCTTGCCATCGTCGAAACAGCGCAGCCATTGCTGCCAATAGGCTTCCGAAATTGCGTGAATTTCAGGTTCGATTGCATGCCATGCATCGCGACTCGCCTGACCGAGCGACCCGTCAAAATCGAAGACGCGGAGTCGCGCGTTGAGATCGACCGTCGCGGCGATCGTGCCGGGGGTAGGCAAGTCGTTGGGGGTCAAGGCGAAAACTCCATTCGGGCACAGCAGACCGCGCGAGCACGGTTACATATGTCGGGCTAGACTGATTTGGTTAAAGCCGGGTTAGGGAGACGCGCTGGCGCTTGCATCGCGGCGTTGCGGGCGTAAGGAGGGCGCCACCCGATCCCGATAGGAAGCGCGCCTTGGCCACGGACCGTCCCGCCCGACCAATATCTCCTCATCTGATGCATGTTCGCTGGCCGATCACCATGATGGTGTCGATCATCCACCGCATTACCGGCGACGGCATGGCGCTGGTCGGCACCTTGCTGCTGGTATGGTGGCTCGCCGCGCTTGCGGCGGGGCCGGCGAGCTACGAGAGCTTCACATGGCTGTTCGGCAACTGGGCGCATGGCGCGCTCGGCTATGTCGTCGGCGTCGGGCTGACCTTCTCGCTGTTCCAGCACATTGCCGGCGGCATCCGCCATTTCGTGATGGATACCGGCGCCGGTTACGAACTTAAGGGCAATCGCATGGTCGCGTGGCTCACGCTATGCGGCTCGACCATGGCGACGATCCTGTTCTGGGCCTATCTCCTGGGGGGCAAATAAGATGCGCGGCGGAACCGAACTCGGTCGCGTGCGCGGCCTGGGCAGCGCCGGCGAGGGCGCGCATCACTGGTGGAACCAGCGCGTCACCGCGGCGGGCAACCTCGTGCTCATGCTGTGGTTCATCATCTCGATCGCGCGGCTCCCGGCCTATGATTATGCCACGGTCCACGCGTGGATGGCGTCGGCCTGGGTGGCGATCCCGATGACCTTGCTCATCGCCAGCGTGTTCTGGCATTTCCGCCTCGGCCTGCAGGTGCTGATCGAGGATTATACCCACGCCGAGTCGCGCATCGTCGCCCTGTTGCTGCTCAATTTCTTCACCGTCGCGACCGCCGCCATCGCGATCTTCTCGATCCTCAAGATCGCCTTTTCGGGGACACCCGCCTGATGCCCGCCGCTTACAAGATCATCGACCATACCTATGACGCCGTGGTCGTCGGCGCCGGCGGATCCGGCCTGCGCGCGACGATGGGCATCGCGGAGAGCGGCCTCAAGACCGCCTGCATTACCAAGGTCTTCCCGACCCGCAGCCATACCGTCGCGGCGCAGGGCGGCATTGCCGCCAGCCTCGGCAATATGGGTCCGGATCACTGGACCTGGCACATGTACGACACCGTCAAGGGGTCGGACTGGCTCGGCGACCAGGACGCGATCGAATATATGGTGCGCGAGGCGCCGGCGGCGGTCTACGAGCTCGAACATGCCGGCGTGCCGTTCAGCCGCACCAACGAAGGCAAGATCTATCAGCGCCCGTTCGGCGGCATGATGCAGAATATGGGCGAGGGCCCGCCCGCGCAGCGCACCTGCGCCGCGGCGGATCGCACTGGCCACGCCATGCTCCACGCGCTCTACCAGCAGAGCCTGAAGTACGACGCCGACTTCTACATCGAATATTTCGCGCTCGATCTGATCATGGAAAATGGTCAGTGCCGCGGCGTCATCGCGCTGTGCATGGAAGACGGCTCGATCCACCGCTTCCGCAGCCACGCCGTCGTGCTCGCGACCGGCGGCTATGGCCGCACCTATTTCTCGGCGACCTCGGCGCACACCTGCACCGGCGACGGCGGCGGCATGGTGCTCCGCGCCGGCTTACCGCTGCAGGACATGGAGTTCGTCCAGTTCCACCCGACCGGCATCTACGGGGCCGGCGTGCTCATCACCGAGGGCGCGCGCGGCGAGGGTGGTTACCTGACCAACTCGGAAGGCGAGCGCTTCATGGAGCGCTACGCCCCCTCGGCCAAGGACCTGGCGTCGCGCGATGTCGTGTCGCGCTCGATGGCGATGGAAATGCGCGAGGGCCGCGGCGTCGGCGCGGAGAAGGATCACATCTTCCTCCACCTCGACCATATCGATCCCAAGGTGCTGCACGAGCGCTTGCCCGGCATCACCGAGACCGGCAAGATCTTCGCCGGCGTCGACCTGACGCGCCAGCCGCTGCCGGTCACGCCGACGGTGCATTACAATATGGGCGGCATCCCGACCAACTATCATGGCGAGGTCGTCCAGCTGAAGGACGGCAATCCCGATACCGTCGTTCCTGGCCTGTTCGCGGTCGGGGAGGCGGCGTGCGTCTCGGTGCACGGTGCCAACCGCCTCGGCTCCAACTCGCTGATCGATCTTGTGGTGTTCGGCCGCGCGACCGGCCTGCGCCTCAAGGAGACGCTCAAGCCGGGCACGCCGCACAATGCGCTGCCCAAGGGGTCGGAAGACCTGGCGCTCGGCCGGCTCGACCATTTCCGCAACGCCAAGGGCGGTTCGCCGACGGCGGCCATCCGGCTCGAGATGCAGCGCACGATGCAGAAGCATTGCGCGGTGTTCCGCGACAATGCGCTGCTCGGCGAAGGGCAGACCAAGATCGCCGCGACCTATCAGCGCATGGCCGATGTCGATGTGCAGGATCGCAGCCTGATCTGGAACACCGATCTGGTCGAGACGCTCGAACTCGACAACCTCATCGCCCAGGCCGTCGTGACGATGGAAAGCGCCGCCAACCGCAAGGAATCGCGCGGCGCGCACGTCAACGAGGACTATCCCGACCGCGACGACGTCAACTGGATGAAGCACAGCACGGCGACTTTCGCCGGCTGGGGCGGCACCGGCGGCAAGGTCGACCTCGGCACCCGCCCGGTGCACGACTATACGCTCACCGACGAGGCCGAATATATCAAGCCGAAGAAGCGGGTCTATTGAGGCGATTCAAGGGGAATTGCCGCCGCTGGTGGATGATCGTCAGGATGTCGATCTCGGTCTCGGAGGCGATGCGATAGACGATCGTGTAAGGAAGTCCGGTTACGGGAAATTCGCGTGTTTCCGTCTTCTTCCCGCGCCGTCCGAGCATCGGAAATTGCCCAAACATCAAAGCGGTCTGCTGTATGCGGGCAAGCACCTGTAACGCGGCGCCGGGGTTTTCGGCGGCGATTCAGTCGCGGATCGCGCTCAAATCGGCAACGGCTTCGGGTGTGAAATTAACGTTCAAGCCCGAGATCGCGCCACACGGTTTCGGCCGGGATCAGCGCTTCGCGGTCCTCCGCCTGCTTGAGCGCACGCTCGATCTTGGCGTCTTTCCACAGCTCATACGCATCGGCCGCCGCCGCCTCCAGCGGTGAACGCGCGATCGTTGCGGTTGAACGCTTTGCCATGCCGGCAAGATAAGGCATTTTCTGGCCGATCGCCAGCATGTACGCGCGGTCCATGAGCACGCGCGTCCTGATCATCGGCGGCTATGGCAATTTCGGCGGGTACATCGCGCGCGCCTTGGCGAGCGACCCTCACATCGTCCTGCTGATCGGCGGTCGGTCGGTGGCCAAGGCGACCGCTTTCGCGGCAGGGCTCGCAGCGGCGAATGCGGCCGAGGGGCACGCCCTCGATATCGACGGCGATCTTGCCGGCGCGCTGACGGCGATCCGTCCCGATCTGGTCATCCATGCCTGTGGCGCGTTTCAGGGGCAGGATTATCGCGTCGCCCGCGCCGCAATCGCGGTCGCCGCGCACTATCTCGATCTTGCCGACTCGCGCGATTTCGTGGCGCGGATCGGGGAACTGGACGCGGCAGCGCGGGCCGCGGGCGTCGCGGTGGTGACGGGCGCGAGTTCAGTGCCGTGCCTCACCGCAGCGCTGATCGATCGCTATCGCCCGGCCTTTGGCCGGCTCGACAGCGCGATCTATGGCATCGCCGCCGCACAGCAGACCAATCGCGGCCTCGGCACGGCAGCGGCGGTGCTCAGCTATGTCGGCCAGCCGTTCACCCAATTGTCGGAGGGGAGGGCGAAGCGGGCGTTCGGCTGGCAGGGGCTTCATGCGGTGCGCTACCCGGAACTCGGCACGCGGCTGTTCGGCGATTGCGATATTCCCGACCATGCGCTGTTCCCGACACGTTACCCCGATTTGCGGGAGCTGCGCTTCGTCGCCGGCCATGAGGTGAAGCTGCTCCATCTCGGCACCTGGGCGCTGAGCTGGATCGTCCGCCTTGGCCTGATCGGCTCGCTGGCGCGCCATGCCCCGACGTTGCTGAAGGCGTCGTTCCTGTTCGATCCGTTCGGCTCGGGGCGCAGCGGCTTGCACATGTTCCTGTCCGGCACCGACCCGGCGGGCGAGCCCATGACGGTGCGCATCTTCATGGTCGCGCGGCAGGCGCATGGCCCCAATGTACCGTGCATCCCGGCGATCATCCTGGCGCGGCGCATCGCCGCGGGTGAGCATCTTGCACCCGGCGCGCGGCCCTGCCTCGATATGATCGATCTCGATGCCCTGCTCGGCGCGCTCGATGGTCTCGACATCACCACCGTCGCACACGGGCCGGGGATCGATGATCGCTGGCCGGCGTCCGACGCGCGGCTTTCGCACGGCGATTGACAGTGTCCCGCTCGCCCGATCAAAAAGTCGGCGGGGGTATGATGCGGCATCGGGCGATTCTCGGTTTCATCGTGGTGCTGCTCGGCCTGACCGGTGCTGCGGGCGGCGTGGCACAAGTGCCCTATGAGGCGCCGCGCCACACCCAGCCGCCGCCGTCGATCGGATCGTCGATGGAGGATCTGGGCGAACTCGCCAATCTCGGCATTTCGACCGAGCGCGATCGGCCGCCGTCATGGCAACTCGCCGAGCATCGCCGGCTCGATGCGACGCTCGCCGCGATCCCGGCACAGCGCAAGGGCGTGGTCGATGTCTATGTGCTCGCGGTGGGGCTCGACAGCGATCCCGTGTTCGGCCGCGAAGCGCGCGAGGCGGGCCGGGTGCTCGCGCGGCGTTACGGCGCTGAGAGCCGTACCGTCGTGCTCGCCGGCTCGGACGGCAGCGGCGAGTCCCTGCTGCCGCGCGGTTCGCCCGACAATATCGCGCTGGTGCTCGCACGCTTTGCCGAGGTGATGGACAAGAGCGAAGACGTCGTCGTCCTGTACACGACCTCGCATGGTGGCCCGATCGGCATCGCCTATAACGACGCCGATCAGGGCTTTGGCTATATCTCGCCGTCGCGGCTGTGGAGCATGTTCGGGTCACTCGGCCTCGACCGCCGACTGGTCATCGTCTCGGCCTGCTATTCAGGCGTGTTCGTGCCGTTGATGGCGACCGAGGACAGTGCGATCGTCACCGCCGCCGATGCCGAGCACACCTCGTTCGGCTGCCAGGCCGACAGCGACTGGACCTTTTTCGGCGACGCGATGGTCAACCATGCCCTGCGCAAGCGCCAGCCGCTCCAGGCCGCTGCCGAGGAAGCGCGCGGGCTCGTCGCCGGGTGGGAAGCGCGCGGCAAGATCACGCCGTCCAATCCGCAGATCGCGATCGGGTCGCGTGCGCATCTCTGGCTCGACGCGCTCGACGCCGCGACGCCGGCAACCGCAACGGCATCGGTCGGTCGGCCGGCGGTGACCATCCTCGATCAGTTGCCGGCTGCACGGTAACTGCACGGCCAATGCGCCGGACAACCTTTGGCGTCGGCCTGCCGCACGCGCCTAGCATCGCTCCCGTTAAACCATGGGAGGTGCACGATGAGCGACATCAACGACGAGGTCAGGCCCGAGCGATCGCCGGGACAGAAGCTGCTGTTCGCGATCCTGGTCGGGGCGCTGCTCGCCGTCCCGCTCTTCGCGATCTACCTGCTGGTCTATGACCGGTCGCACCAATCGACCCAGGCACGCGAAGCGATCGCCCAGGGCTGGGGCGGGGCGCAGGTCATCTCCGGGCCGGTGCTCGTCATTCCCTATACCCAGACCAGCACCGAGACGGTGGTGGAGAACGGCAAACAGATCCAGAAGACCAGTACGACCGCGCACGAACTGGCGCTTCAGCCGCAGACCGCCGAACTGCACTCGGCGCTGTCGCCGAAACAACGCCATTATTCGATCTACGATGCGGTGGTCTATGAGGCGCACAATGACGGCACCTCGCGTTTCGCGCTGCCCGACGATCTCGACCGGCTCGGCATCGATCGTAAGACGCTGGCACTGGGCAAGGCAGAGCTGCGCTTCGGTATCGAAGATGCGCGCGGGCTGTTCGGTGCGCCGCCGACCGTCAAGCTCGCCGGGCAGAAGCTGCCGCTCAAGCCGGGCCATGGGCCGCGCGAGACGGGTGGCTCGGGCTTCTACTCGTTCCTCGATGCCGGCGCGTTGCAACAGGGCGGGCTCGAGTTCCACTATGACTATTCGCTGCGCGGCAACGAATCGCTGACCTTGCTGCCTAGCGGCGGCGACACGCGCTGGGTGGTCGACAGCGCCTGGCCTTCGCCGAGCTTCCAGGGCAAGTTCCTGCCCGAAAAGAGCGACGTCGCCAAAACCGGCTTTTCCGCACAGTGGCGCGTCGGTAATCTCGCGCTCGGCAAATCGCTCGCCTCGATCGACGATGACGGACGCCGACCCGCCGAGGTCGGCACCGATACCGGCGCAAGCGTCAATCTCGTCACGCCGGTCGATCTCTACGACCAGGTCAACCGATCGGTGAAATATGGCTTTCTGTTCATCGGCTTCACCTTCACCGCCTTCCTGATGTTCGACGTGATCGGCGGGGTGCGCGTCTCGCCGATCGAATATCTGCTGGTCGGCGCGGGGCTTATCCTGTTCTTCGTGATGCTGCTCGCCTTTGCCGAGGTGATCGGTTTCTCGCCCGCCTATGTCGTGGCGGCGGCGGCGATCATTGGCCTGCTGACCGCCTATTCGGCGGCGGTGCTCGGCAGCTGGCGACGCGGCGGCTATATCGCCGGTCTGCTCGCCGGGCTCTATGGCGCGCTGTTCGTGCTGCTCAGCCTCGAAGCCTATTCGCTGCTGATCGGTTCGCTGCTGCTGTTCGTCGCGCTGGCGGCGGTGATGTACCTCACCCGCGGCCTGGACTGGGGCGCGCGGAGGCTGGTTGGCTGAACCCACGCCAGCGCAACGGGTCGATCTCGCTGAGGGATCGACCCGTTGCCATCAAGGGATGATTAGTACGCATTGGCCTGTCGAGTGTGGGACTCTGCTGTGACGATACGATGCGAG
Organism: Parasphingomonas halimpatiens; assembly: GCF_036663795.1. Taxonomy (NCBI): domain Bacteria; kingdom Pseudomonadati; phylum Pseudomonadota; class Alphaproteobacteria; order Sphingomonadales; family Sphingomonadaceae; genus Parasphingomonas; species Parasphingomonas halimpatiens. The sequence goes on along the minus strand of NZ_JAXOJP010000027.1, from coordinate 28,343 downwards.
AAGTGGTGGCTTTTGGGTAATGCAATCGGCCTCGTTCTTTTCCTTTGGTTTGCATCTCAAACCTGGATTGAGCCGGAACTTCGCAATGAGGTTGTCGCGCGGGGTGGCGACGCGCTCGTTTTCATGGGCACTGCGCTCCCCGTACTCGTCCTATTCTCTCTGGCCGACTTCTACTGGCTCTGGCGTCGGCTGATCGCGCGGCGCTGGTATTCAGCGATGCTGGTCGGGGTCGTCGCGATATTCTGGATGGCTGCCTTGCGCATACACTGGCAATACGCCTGACTGCGCGCCAAAATAGTCTCAGCGCCACCGCAAATTATGGCGCCCCAACTGCCCGACCGATGTCACCCCCATCAGCTTCATCCCGCGCTCGATCTCGGCGCGCAGATTGCCCAATGCCGTCTCCACGCCGAGCTGACCTGCCGCCGCCAGCGCATAGAGATACATCCGCCCGCCCGAGCACGCCGTCGCGCCGACCGAGAGCGCCTTCAGCACATGCGTGCCGCGCCGCACCCCGCCGTCGCAGATCACCTCGATCCGGTCGCCGACCGCATCGACGATCTCGGCCAGCTGGTCGAACGGCGCGCGGCTGCCGTCGAGCTGGCGCCCGCCATGGTTCGACACCATGATCGCCGTCGCGCCGATATCGACCGCGCGCCGCGCATCCTCGACCGACATGATGCCCTTGAGGCAGAAGGCGCCGCCCCACTCGGCGCGGATCGCCTCCGCCGCCTTCCAGTCCATCGATTGGTCGAGCATGGTGTTGAAATAGTCCGCCACCGAGACCGACATCTTCGTGCCGGCATCGACATGCGTTTCGAGATTGGGCAGCGCGAACTTCTCGCGGAACAGATAGTCGAGCGTCCAGCCGGGATGCGCCGCGAAGCTCACGGCCGAGCGCGGCGTCAGCTTGGGCGGCGAGCTGAACCCGGTCTGCCGGCAGCGTTCGCGATTGCCGCTGACGATCGTGTCGACGGTCAGCGCGATCGCGTCGAACTTCGCCGCCTTGCAGCGATCGATCATCGAGCGGTTGAGCCCCTTGTCCTTGTGGACATAGAGCTGGAACAGCTTGGGGCTGGTCACCGTTCGACCGATCTCCTCGATGCTCACCGTCGCGAGACTCGAAATGCCGAACCAGGTGTCGAACTTCATCGCCGCCGCGCCGACCGCGCGCTCGCCGCGCCAGTGGAACAGCCGTTGCAGCGCGGTCGGGGAGAGGAACAGCGGCATCGCCACCTTCTTGCCCATCACCGTCACCGACATGTCGATCGTCTCGACCCCGGCCAGCACGCTCGGCACGAGGTCGCAGGTCCCGAACGCCTCGGTATTGCGCGCCTTGGTCAGCTCGTCGTCGGCGGCGCCGTCAATATAATGGAAGACGGGAAAGGGCAGCCGCCGGCGCGCCAGTTCGCGGAAGTCATCGACATTGCGGCATGCGCTCGCCTTCATCCTTTGCTCCCTTCGGTGCGGCTTGCGGGGTTGCGCTGCGCCTGCGAAAGGCATAGCCGCAAACCGCGCCCACGCCATCCATCTCAAGGGACTTTCCGCGCAATGGCCGAATTCTCGCTTCCCAAGAACAGCGTTCCCACCAAGGGCAAGGTGCACAAGGCCGCGGACGGCGCGAAAAACGTCAAGACGTTCAAGGTCTATCGCTACGATCCGGACAGCGGCGCGAACCCGCGCTACGACCGTTTCGAGGTCGATCTCGACACGTGCGGCCCGATGGTGCTCGACGCGCTGATCAAGATGAAGTCCGAGCAGGATTCGTCGCTCACCTTCCGGCGCTCGTGCCGCGAGGGCATTTGTGGCTCGTGCTCGATGAACATGGACGGCAAGAACGGCCTCGCCTGCACGACGGCGATCGAGGACATCAAGGGCGATGTCACGATCACGCCGCTGCCGCACATGGAAGTGATCAAGGACCTCGTCCCCGACTTCACCCATTTCTACGCGCAATATGCCTCGATCAAGCCGTGGCTGCAGACCGTCACCCCGCCGCCTTCGGGCAAGGAGCGTCTGCAGTCGCCCGAAGACCGCGAGAAGCTCGACGGCCTGTACGAGTGCATCCTGTGCGCCTGCTGCTCGACCTCGTGCCCGAGCTATTGGTGGAATTCGGACAAGTTCCTCGGGCCGGCGATCCTGTTGCAGGCCTATCGCTGGCTCGCCGACAGCCGCGACGAGATGACCGGCGAGCGGCTCGACGAGCTGGAAGATCCGTTCCGTCTCTATCGCTGCCACACGATCATGAATTGCGCGAACAGCTGCCCCAAGGGCCTCAACCCGGCCAAGGCGATCGCCGAGATCAAGAAGCTCGAGGTCGAGCGCGTCCTGTAAGGAAATCTGTTCGTTGGACGACGCGGCCAACCGCTTCTTCATCTACGAGGACGATCCGGATTCGCCCGGCTGGAAGCGCTGGCAGTTTCGTGACTCGACGCGCTACAACGCCTTTCTTGAGCCGCTGCTGGTCAGGGTCGAGGACGGGCAGGCGCCCGTCCGCATGATGCCGCGCCATGAGCATTCCAACATGCGTAACGACGTGCATGGCGGCGCGCTGCTCGGCTTTATGGATGTCGCGCTGTTCGCCGGCGCGCGCGGGCTCGGCGTGCTGGCCGCCGGCGGCGCGGTGACGCTCGATTTGTCGGCGCAATTCATCGGCGGCGCGACGATCGGCGAACCGCTCGAGGCGCGGGTCGAACTGCTGCGCGAGACGACGCGCATGCTCTTCCTGCGCGGCCTGATCGTGCAGCAGGGCAAGCCGACCATCGCGAGTTTTACCGGCACGTTGCGCAAGTCCTCACCGCCGCCGGAACCGGCATGACACGGGTCGCGACCTGCCCTCACCCTTTCGCGGCTTCGCCGCTCTTTCCCTCTCCTAATGGGAGAGGGAGGGAGGCGCGTAGCGCCGGAAGGGTGAGGGCAGGGGCCGCGCTGGGCGCCTCATGACCGGCCTGATCGCGCGCTACGACGCGCTCGTCGCCGCCGGCGAGCTCCGCCCCGATCCCGAACAGGCCGCCGCCGCCCACCGCCTTGCTGCGCTCGCCACCGCGCTCGAAGCGACGCCCAAACGCGGCAGCACGCTGTGGCGCGCGCTTGGTCGCAAGCCCGAGGCGCCGCGCGGCGTCTATCTGTGGGGCGGGGTCGGGCGCGGCAAGTCGATGCTGATGGACCTGTTCTTCGGCTGCCTCGCCATCCGCCGCAAACGCCGCGTCCACTTTGCCGAGTTCATGCTCGAGGTGCACCAGCGCATCGCGGTCGAGCGCCGCAAGGAAGCCGGCGACCCGATCCTGCCGGTCGCGACCGCGCTTGCCGAGGAGGCGCGGCTGCTCGCCTTCGACGAGATGATGGTGACCAACTCGCCCGATGCGATGATCCTGTCGCGGCTGTTCACCGCGCTGATCGAGGCCGGGGTCACCGTCGTCACGACCTCCAACCGCGCGCCGCTCGACCTCTACAAGGACGGCCTCAACCGCGAGCATTTCCTGCCCTTCATCGACCTGCTGCAGGAACGGCTCGACGTTTTGCCGCTCAATGGCCCGGTCGACTATCGCCGCGACCGGCTCGGCCAGCAGGAAACCTGGCTCGTCCCCAACGGCGCCGAGGCGACCGCGCAGCTCTCCGCTGCCTTTTTCCGCCTCACCGACTATCCGCCCGAGGATCGCGCGCATGTCCCGGCCGAGGATATCCCGGTGCAGGGCGGGCGCACGCTGCATGTGCCCAAGAGCCTGAAGGGCGTCGCGGTGTTTTCGTTCAAGCGGCTGTGCGGCGAGGCGCGCGGTGCGGCCGATTATCTCGCCATCGCACGCCGCTATCATAGCATCATTCTCGTCGGCATTCCGAAGCTCGGTCCCGAGAACCGCAACGAGGCCGCGCGCTTCGTCGCGCTGATCGACGCGCTCTACGAGCATAAGGTCAAGCTGCTCGCCGCCGCCGATGCCGAGCCTTCCGCGCTCTACGAAAAGGGCGATGGCCGTTTCGAGTTCGAGCGCACCGTCAGCCGGCTGGAGGAGATGCGCTCGGCCGACTATCTCGACCAGGGGCATGGCGCAGGGTAAGCGCCACGGCACTGTCGATCAGTGCGGCAAGCCATGATCGCAGCGCGGGCTCGCCGACCCGGGCAACCCACCATGCCGCGCCGAGGATCGTCGCCAGGGCACCGAATGTAGCCACGCCGAACGGCACGCCGAGCCGCATTTGCGCCGCGATGAGCGCCGCGCCGATTTCCTGGTGCAGCAGATAGAGCGGATAGGTCATCAGTCCCAATGTCGCCGCTGTCCGAGCATCGATCCGCCCCGCAAGCCATGCCTGCCAGCGTCGCGATGCCAGCACCACGATCAGCCCGGCGCTGAACACCAGCATCGGCAGCAGCGGGCTGGCGATGATCCCCAGCGCATGCGCGCGTTCCACCGATCGCCCGGCGATCTCGGTCAATCCCGCGGCGAAGAAGCAGCCGAACAGCAGTGCGCGGCTCGTCGTCACGCCGCGGTTGAGCATCGCCCAGGCAAGCACGCCGAGCGCGAAGAAGCAGCCATGCGGCAACAGCAGCAGTTGCGCGGTGCGATAATCCATCAGCGGGGTCGCGGCCCAGTCCGCCATCACCGCGAACAGCCAGAAGGCAGCGCTCCACGCGCCGATCAGCGTCCCGAAGCGTTCGATCGTCTCGCCCCGGCCGGCGCGTCCGAGCCCGGCAGCGATCAGCAGATAGAAATAGAGCTCGATCCCCAGCGTCCAGTAGGACGGATCGATCTGCAGGCTGTTCGGCGCGAACATCAGCGACGCGAGCCAGCGCGGCAGCAGCGACGGGCCGGGCGCGGCGATGCCGAGCACGAGCAATGTCGCGGTCGCGCAGATCCACGCCGCAGGCAACAGTCGCAAGGCGCGGCGGCGCAGAAATGTGGCGGCGCTCGCCCCTTCGGCCGACAGCGCGATCACGAAGCCGGAGATGACGAAGAACAGCTCGACACCGATCCAGCCGAACCATGTCCAGGGCGTCGCCGCGGCCGATACCGGCAGGCCGTGCAGCATGGCGGCGGTGGTGAAACTGGGCGCCAGCGCGAAGGCCGCGCCATAGTGAAACGCCACGACCAGCAGCGCGCTGACGAAGCGCAGCAGGTCGAGGGCGATGATCGCGCGCGGCTTGGCCTCGGTCATGATGCCTGCGACTTGCCCGCCTCCGCCTTAAGATCGGGTGTCCTTGCACGAAAAATCGGGTAAGCCTGCGCATCTCAAGGGGAGGGGTATCCCATGCTCGTCGTCACCACCGAGAATGTTCCCGGCCACCAGGTCATCGCCGTGCTCGGCCAGGTATTCGGCGTCGTCGTGCGCAGCCGCGGGCTCGGCGGAAACATCACCGCTGGGCTGCGCTCGCTCGTCGGCGGCGAAATCCCCGAATATTCTCGTCTTGTCGAGGATGCGCGGCGCCACGCGATCGACCGACTCGTCGCCAATGCGGCGCTAATGGGCGCCAATGCCGTGGTCATGATGCGCTTCGATTCGGGTGAGATCGCCCAGTCGATGAACGAGGTCGTCGCCTACGGTACCGCGGTCATTCTCGATCCGGTGCCGGCATGATCCTGCGCACGATCGTCCTCGTGATCGCGGCGATCGCTTTTGCCGGCGCGCTCACCGGCACCCTGGTCGATGCCGGCGTCTGGCCCAGCCTGCTGGTCAGCGCCGTGCTGCTTGTCGGTGTCGTGTTCGAGGGCGCGCGCTATGGCGCTGCGCAGCGTCGCCCGGCCGGTGATCGTTGGCAGGAAACGCCCGAGCGTTTCATCGATGACGAAACCGGGCGGCCGGTCACCGTATGGTTCAATCCCGCCAGTGGCGAGCGCCGTTATGTCGATTCCCAAGGCGGCGACAGCGCTTAATGCAATTGCGAATGAATTGCAAAAATAGATATTAAGCGTTGGGCTTTACGCCTTGCGATGCTACGGCAAACCGCCTAAGCGGCTCGCGCGAATTGAGGTGCGCGCGGTGCGCGAGTTCACGTGTTTTCTCAGCAAAAGGATCGGGAAAATGGCCCGCAACAAGATCGCGCTGATCGGCGCCGGTAACATCGGCGGCACGCTCGCCCATCTCGCCGCTCTCAAGAACCTTGGTGATGTCGTGCTGTTCGACGTCGTCGAAGGCGTGCCGCAGGGCAAGGCGCTCGATCTCAACCAGTGCGGCCCGGTCGAGGGCTTTGACGGTTCGATCACCGGCACCAATGATTATGCCGACATCGCCGGCGCCGACGTGATCATCGTCACCGCCGGTGTCGCGCGCAAGCCCGGCATGAGCCGCGACGATCTGCTCGGCATCAACCTCAAGGTGATGAAGGCGGTCGGCGAGGGCATCAAGGCCAACGCCCCCGACGCTTTCGTCATCTGCATCACCAACCCGCTCGACGCGATGGTCTGGGCGCTGCGTGAATTTTCCGGCCTGCCGCATCACAAGGTGGTCGGCATGGCAGGCGTGCTCGACAGCTCGCGCTTCAGCCATTTCCTCGCCGAGGAGTTCAAGGTCTCGGTCAGGGACGTCACCTCGTTCGTGCTTGGCGGCCATGGCGACACGATGGTGCCGGTGATCAGCTACTCGACCGTGTCGGGCATCCCGGTGCCTGACCTGATCGAGATGGGCCTCTCGACCCAGGAGCGGATCGACGCGATCGTCGCGCGCACCCGCGCCGGCGGCGGCGAGATCGTCGCGTTGCTCAAGACCGGCTCGGCCTATTACGCCCCGGCGACCAGCGGCATCGCGATGGCCGAGGCCTATCTCTATGACCAGAAGCGCCTGCTGCCGGCGGCGGTCCACCTGACCGGCCAGTACGGCGTCGACAATCTCTATGTCGGCGTGCCGGTGATCATCGGTGCCGGCGGCGTCGAAAAGGTGGTCGAGATCAAGCTCGACGACGAGGCGAAGAAGAACCTCGCCGTGTCGGTCGATGCGGTCAAGGAACTGCTTGTGGCCTGCAAGGCCATCGACGGTTCGCTGGCCTGATTTGTGAGGCGGACGTCGCTTCTGCCGGTCGCGGGGCTCGCCTTGGCGGCTGTTCAGGGGGTGCACGCCGCGCCGCCCGAGCAGCCTGCCATCGTCGAGACCGCGCGGCTCGTGGCGGCGTTCGAGCAGATTTGCCTGGATCATGTCCGTGATCCCCAGGCGCGCGCAGCGGCCGCGCAGGCGGCGCCATGGAACATGAAGCCGACACCGGGCGAAGTTGGGCTGTTCTTCGGGCAGTCGATGAAGCTGCATATCGTCGAAGCCGATTCCCGGTGCGCGTTGACGGCGCGGATCGATGCGACGGCGTCGCTGGAGTCGGTCGCGACCGCCGCGGCCGCCCTCTTGCCGCGCGACGCGGCCCAGCCCGGTAGTCCGGATACGCTGCTATGGGCTGCAAATGATCCCGCCGGCGCGAAGATCGGTGTGGGCCTCAAGGTTTCCAATCAATCCGGCATGAATCTAGCGACGTTCAACGTCCAGAAATTAGGGCAGAGCCAATGAGCATCCTCGTCGACAAGAACACCAAGGTCATCACGCAAGGGATGACCGGCGAAACCGGCACCTTCCATACCCAGCAGGCGCTGGCCTACGGCACGCAGATGGTCGGCGGCGTCACCCCCGGCAAGGGCGGTACCACGCATATCGGCCTGCCGGTGTACGACACCGTGTCCGAGGCCGTCGCGAAGACCGGCGCCACCGCGTCGGTGATCTACGTCCCACCGCCCTTCGCGGCGGATTCGATCCTCGAGGCGATCGATGCCGGCGTGCCGCTGATCGTCACGATCACCGAAGGCATTCCGGTGCTCGACATGGTCAAGGTCAAGCGCGCGCTCAGCGGCTCGAAGTCGCGGCTGATCGGCCCGAACTGCCCCGGCGTCCTCACCCCGGGCCAGTGCAAGATCGGCATCATGCCGGGCAGCATCTTCAAGCAGGGTTCGGTCGGGGTTGTCAGCCGCTCGGGCACGCTTACCTATGAAGCCGTGTTCCAGACCTCGAACGCCGGCCTGGGCCAGACCACCGCGGTCGGCATCGGCGGCGATCCGGTCAACGGCACCAATTTCATCGACGTGCTCGAGCTGTTCCTCGCCGATGACGAGACCAAGTCGATCATCATGATCGGCGAGATCGGCGGCTCGGCCGAGGAAGAGGCGGCACAGTTCCTGCGCGACGAGGCGAAGCGCGGGCGCAAGAAGCCGATGGCCGGCTTCATCGCCGGCCGCACCGCGCCGCCGGGACGTCGCATGGGCCATGCCGGGGCGATCGTCTCGGGCGGCCAGGGCGGCGCCGAGGACAAGATCGCGGCGATGGAAGCCGCCGGCATCAAGGTGGCGGACTCGCCCAGCGAACTCGGCACGACGCTGTTGTCGGTGTTGAACGGCTGAACAAGCCCTTCTCCCTCGGGAGAAGGTGGCGCGATGCGCCGGATGAGGGGAACGGTCGCTGGTGACCTTTCCCCTCTACCCCCGCCACCTTCGGGCGGTGGGGTCCCCGTTCTCCTACAAAGGGAGAGGAAAACGGGGCAGGGAAGGAAGAGACGATGGGCTACGAAGGCCAGGATTTCGCTGAGATCGCCGGTGGGGTGAGCCCCGCCTTCATCGAAACGCTCTATGCCCGCTTCCGCGCCTCGCCCGACAGCGTCGAGCCCGGCTGGCGCAGCTGGTTCGAGGGGCTTGAAGGCGTCCCGACCGGACCGAGCTGGGAGCAGCCGAGCTGGCCGCCGACCAGCACCGACGATCTCACTGCCGCGCTCGACCCGACGCAGATGGAGCCCGCGCCGAAGCCGTCCAAGGGTGGCGCGCCAACGCCGGCCCCGGCCGCCGCGCCGGCCTCGCAGGACGATATTCTGCGCGCGGCCAATGACTCGATCCGTGCGATGATGCTGATCCGCACCTATCGGGTGCGCGGCCACCTTGCCGCCAATCTCGATCCGCTCGGTCTGTCGAGCCGCGAGATGCCGGCCGATCTCCGCACCGAATATCACGGCTTCTCCGATGTCGATCTCGATCGCCCGGTTTATCTCGGCGGCACGATGGGGCTGCAATGGGCGACGGTGCGCGAGCTCGTCGACATCCTGCGCGCCAATTACTGCGGCAATGTCGGCCTCGAATATATGCACATCGCCGATGTCGAGGAGCGCCGCTTCCTGCAGGAGCGCATGGAGGGCAAGGACAAGGCGATCCAGTTCAGCCCCGAGGGCAAGAAGGCGATCCTCAACAAGGTGATCGAAGCCGAGCAGTGGGAGAAATTCTGCGGCCGCAAATATGTCGGCACCAAGCGTTTCGGGCTCGACGGCGGCGAGAGCATGATCCCCGCGCTCGAAAGCGTGATCAAATATGGCGGCCAGTTCGGCGTGCGCGAGATCGTCTACGGCATGGCGCATCGCGGTCGCCTCAACGTGCTGACCAACGTCATGGCCAAGCCGTTCCGCGTGATCTTCCACGAATTCGGCGGCGGCTCGGACAATCCCGATGACGTGTCGGGTTCGGGCGACGTGAAATACCATCTCGGCACTTCGACCGACCGCGAGTTCGACGGGATCAAGGTCCATATGTCGCTGGTCGCCAATCCCTCGCATCTCGAGGCCGAAGACCCGGTCGTGCTCGGCAAGATCCGCGCGATCCAGACCATCGCCGGCGACCTCAGCGAGCACAAGACCGCGCTGCCCGTGCTGATCCATGGCGACGCCGCTTTCGCCGGTCAGGGCATCGTATGGGAATGCCTCGGCTTTTCGGGCATCCGTGGCTACAATACCGGCGGCTGCATCCACTTCGTCATCAACAACCAGATCGGCTTCACGACGAGCCCGCAATTTGCGCGCTCCTCGCCTTATCCGTCGGATGTGGCGAAGGGCGTCCAGGCGCCGATCTTCCACGTCAATGGCGACGATCCCGAGGCGGTGACCTTCGCCTGCAAGATGGCGATCGAGTTTCGCCAGCGCTTCCACCGCGACATCGTCATCGACATGTGGTGCTATCGCCGCTTCGGCCATAATGAGGGCGACGAGCCGAGCTTCACCCAGCCGCTGATGTACGACCGGATCCGCCAGCATCCGCCGGTCAGCGAGGTCTATGGCGCGCGGCTGATCGAGCAGAATGTCGTCGACCGCGCCTGGATCGACAACGCCGTCGCGCAGTTCACCACCTTGCTCGAGGGCGAGTTCGAGGCCGGTGCGTCGTACAAGCCCAACAAGGCCGACTGGTTCGCCGGGCGCTGGTCGGGGCTTCACGCCCCCGCCGACCCCGAGACCGCGCGCCGCAACATCGAGACCGGGATCGAGACCAAGCGTTTCGAGTCGCTCGGCCGCACGCTGACCACGGTCCCCGACAGCATCAAGATCCACAAGACGCTGGCGCGCGTGATCGACGCCAAGCGCGAGATGTTCGCCTCGGGCAAGGGCTTCGACTGGGCGACCGGCGAGGCGCTGGCGTTCGGCTCGCTGCTGCTCGAGGGTTATGGCGTCCGCCTGTCGGGCCAGGATTCTGGCCGCGGCACCTTTTCGCAGCGCCATGCGGTGTGGGTCGATCAGACCGACGAGCACAAATATCTGCCGCTCGCCCAGCTCGAACATGGCAGCTTCGAGGTGCTCGATTCGCCGCTCAGCGAATATGGCGTGCTCGGTTTCGAATATGGCTATGCGCTCGCCGACCCCAAGACCTTGGTGCTGTGGGAGGCGCAGTTCGGCGACTTCATGAACGGCGCGCAGATCATGATCGACCAGTTCATCGCCTCGGGTGAAGCCAAGTGGCTGCGCGCCAACGGCCTGGTGATGCTGTTGCCGCACGGTTACGAAGGGCAGGGGCCCGAGCACAGCTCGGCGCGCGTCGAGCGTTTCCTCCAGCTGTGCGCGCAGGACAATATGCAGGTCGCCAACTGCACCACGCCGGCGAACTATTTCCACCTGCTGCGCCGCCAGATGCACCGGCCGTTCCGCAAGCCGCTGATCGTTTTCACGCCCAAGTCGCTGCTGCGCCACAAGCTCGCCGTGTCGAGCGCCGCCGATTTCCAGGGCGACAGCCACTTCATGCGCATCCTGTCCGATCCGTCGGCGCCGGCCGATGCCGAGGTGAAGCGGCTCGTGCTGTGCACCGGCAAGGTCGCCTATGATTTGTTCGAGGCACGCGACGCCGCCGGCGACAGGAACACCGCGGTCGTGCGGATCGAACAGCTCTATCCCTTCCCCAGTGAGCCGCTGGTCAAGCGGCTGCGCAACATGGCCAATGTCGAGGCGGTGGTCTGGGCGCAGGAAGAACCGAAGAACAATGGCGCATGGAGCTTCGTCGAGCCCTTCATCGAGGCGTGCCTGGTCGAGGCCGGCAGCAAGGTGTCGCGTCCGCGCTATGCCGGCCGTGCCGCCTCGGCATCGCCCGCCACCGGGCTGATGAAGCGCCACCAGCTCGAACAGGCCGCGCTCGTCGCCGACGCGCTCGGTCACAATGTGCGCGAGGAATTCCGCCGCGCCAAAAAGGCTTGAGATCGAACCCTGCTGTTCCCCGGCGAAGGCCGGGGCCCAGTGGGGAGGATGGATGTAACGACGCGCGACGCTCGATCACGAACGTCGCGTAACTGGGCCCCGGCCTTCGCCGGGGAACGAGGTAAGATATGGCAACCGAAGTAAAAGTCCCCGTACTGGGCGAATCGATCACCGAAGCGACACTGGGCGAGTGGCTCAAGCAGCCCGGCGACAAGGTCGCGCTCGATGAGCCCATCGCCAGCCTCGAGACCGACAAGGTCTCGGTCGAGGTCGGCAGCCCCGCCGCCGGCATCATGGGCCCGCATGCCGTGCAGGTCGGCGACACCGTCCAGGTCGGCGCGATGATCGCGACGATCGAGGCCGGCGACGGTGCCGCCGCGGCGCCTGCTGCAGCAGCGCCCGCCGCACCTGCGCCTGCTCCCGCCGCCACCGCCGCGCAGCAGGCGCCCGCCGTGCCCGCCACCGACACGCCCGCCGCGCTGTCGCCATCGGTGCGCCGCGCGGTGCTCGAACACGGCGTCGATCCGTCGACCGTCAAGGGCACCGGCAAGGACGGTCGCATCACCAAGGAAGACGTCGAGGCCGCAGCCGCCACGCCGGCACCCGTCGCGGCGCCGGCGCCTGCCGCCGCGCCGGTCGTGGCACCCTCGCTCGCCGCCGCGACCGGTCGCAAGGAAGAGCGCGTCCGCATGACGCGGCTGCGCCAGACGATCGCCAAGCGCCTCAAGGAAGCGCAGAACACCGCCGCGATGCTCACCACGTTCAACGACGTGGACATGACCGCGGTGATCGCCGCGCGCACCAAGTACAAGGACCTGTTCGAGAAGAAGCACGGCGTGCGGCTCGGTTTCATGGGCTTCTTCGTGAAGGCCGCGTGCATGGCGCTGAAGGACGTGCCCAGCGTCAACGCCTCGATCGACGGCGACGAGATCGTCTATCACGATTATGCCGATATCTCGGTCGCGGTGTCGTCGCCCGGCGGCCTCGTCGTGCCGGTGATCCGCGATGCCGACCAGATGTCGGTCGCGCAGGTCGAGAAGACGATCGGCGATTATGGCAAGCGCGCCAAGGACGGCAGCCTCAAGATGGAAGAGATGAAGGGCGGTACCTTCACCATCTCCAATGGCGGCGTGTTCGGCTCGCTGATGTCGACCCCGATCATCAACCCGCCGCAATCCGCCGTGCTCGGCCTGCACCGCATCGAGGATCGCCCGGTGGTGGTCGATGGCCAGATCGTCATCCGCCCGATGATGTATCTCGCACTGAGCTACGACCACCGCCTGATCGACGGTCGCGAAGCGGTCACGTTTCTCGTTGCGCTCAAGAACGCGATCGAAGACCCGACGCGGATTTTGATCGACCTGTAGGGCGAACGCGATGGGGATGGTTGCTTACCTTCGTCCGGCGACAAGCGAGGAAGTGGCTGCATTGGCCGCTGATCCTGATTTGCTTGCCAGCTTCATGTTCGAAGGTGAAGGCGGTACGATTGATTTCGACAAAGCATGGCATGCACTGCATTTTATGCTGACCGGTAACAGCGGCCGTACCGACAGTCCGGCAAGCATTTTAGCGACCGACGACGAGCATTTACTGGGTACTGACGAGTTTGGCTTGGGCGGTTATTGGCTGATTTTGCCCCAACAGGTGAAGGCATTTGCAACCGAGCTAGCCGGAATTACGGATGATGATCTGGCTGGTCGTTTCGACCCAACGGCCATGGTTGACCAACATGTTTACCTGTCTGACATGTTTGCCGAGGAGGGATCGGATGCTCTTCCTTATATCATGCAGGGCATCCCAGCGTTGCGCGAGCTGACGCTAAAAGCGGGCGACGAGGATGCCTATATTGTTGGCAGCCTGATGTGATTTTTTTGAAAGCGGAAAAATGGCTGACTATGATTTCGACGTCCTGATTATCGGCTCCGGCCCGGGCGGCTATGTCGCCGCGATCCGCGCCGCGCAGCTCGGGCTGAAGACCGCCTGCGTCGAGAGCCGCGAGACGCTCGGCGGGACCTGCCTCAATGTCGGCTGCATTCCGTCCAAGGCGATGCTCCACGCGTCGGAACTGTACGACGCCGCGGCCAACGGCATGATGGCCAAGCTCGGCATCAAGACGACCGTCGAGCTCGACCTCGACACGATGCATGGCCAGCGTCTGGATGCGGTCAAGCAGCTCACCGGCGGCATCGAATTCCTGTTCAAGAAGAACAAGGTCGAATGGATCAAGGGCCGCGCCGCCTTCACCGGCACCGACACCGTCCAGGTCGGCGAGCGCAGCATCTGCGCGAAGAACATCGTCATCGCGACCGGCTCGTCGGTCACCCCGCTGCCCGGCGTGACGATCGACCAGCAGGTCGTCGTCGATTCGACCGGCGCGCTCGAACTGCCCCGGGTCCCGAAACACATGGTGGTGATCGGCGGCGGCGTGATCGGGCTCGAGCTCGGCAGCGTGTGGCGCCGGCTCGGCGCGCAGGTGACATGCGTCGAGTTTCTTGACCAGATCCTGCCCGGCTTCGATGGCGACATCCGCAAGGAAGCCAACAGGATCTTCAAGAAGCAGGGCATCACCTTCCGGCTGTCGACCAAGGTCACCGCCGTCAGCGTCAGCGGCGACATGGCGACGCTGACCGTCGAGCCCGCCGCCGGCGGCGCGGCCGAGACGATCGAGGCCGATTGCGTACTGGTGTCGATCGGCCGCCGTCCCAACACCGACGGCCTTGCGCTCGACAAGACCGGCCTCGCGGTCAATGCGCGCGGCCAGATCGAGATCGACCATGAATTCCGCACCGCCGTCCCCGGCATCTGGGCGATCGGCGACGTCGTGCCCGGCCCGATGCTCGCGCACAAGGCCGAGGACGAGGGCATCGCGGTGGCCGAGAACATCGCCGGCCTGACCGGCATCGTGAACCACGACGTCATCCCCTCGGTCGTCTACACCTGGCCCGAAATCGCTGGCGTCGGCCTGACCGAGGAAGCGGCCAAGGAACGCGGCGAGATCAAGGTCGGCAAGTTCCCGATGGCCGGCAACAGCCGCGCCAAGACCAATCACGAGCCCGACGGCTTCGTGAAGGTCATCGCCGATGCCAAGACCGACCGCGTGCTCGGCGTGTGGGCGATCGCCAGCGTCGCCGGCACGATGATCGCCGAGGCCGCGCTGGGCATGGAGTTCGGCGCGACCAGCGAGGACATCGCCTATACCTGCCACGCGCACCCGACGCACAGTGAGGCGATCAAGGAAGCGGCGATGGCGGTGCGCGGGAAAGCGATACACGTTTGAACCCAGGCCCCTGCCTGGGCTAGACTCCGCCGACCGCCGCGCGATGACGTCGCGCCGGCGGGCGGGGGGAGCGGCAATGCGCATGACGGCACGATGGGTGGTCCCGGCACTTTTCATGGCGCTGGCCGGCGCAGGGGCGGCGCCGGCGCAGGACAAGAGCGAAAAGCCGACCATCGTCTGGATCGAGGCGAGCGATCCGGCGATGAATGCCGCGATCGCCGGCGCCAAAGCGGAGTTGCCGCAATTCTTCGCGCATTGGCGCGCGCCGGCGGCTGATGAGCGCGCCTTCACCGTCAAGTTCGACGTCATCCCGGGCGACCGTGCCGAATTCATCTGGGCGGTGGACCTGCGCCGCGACACCGCCGGGGTGCTGAGCGGCACGCTGGTCGACGACGCCGAACTCGATCCGACCATCAAGGGTGGTCAGCGCGTCACCATCGCGGACGCCGGCATCATCGACTGGGGTTATCGCAGAAAGGGCGTGATGCAGGGCTCGTACACGGTGCGGGTCATGCTCGATCACATGGACCGGGCAGAGGCGGCAAGCCTGCGGCGCGATCTCGGCTGGTAAGCTTCACACGGCCTCTTCAACCGCCCAACAATGCCTTCCACCGCACGCGCGCTTCGGCGGACCACACCTCGCCCGGATCGGCGTAGAAGCCGTCATAGGCCTTCGCCGCCTCGGGCAGCCTCACCCAAGGCAGTTTCGAGCGCGTGAAGATATGTACGTCGGGCGGCAGCGCGCCCGGCGCGTCGAGCGTGCCGACCCGCACGAACGCTGCCGTCGGCACGCTATAGTGGCTCCACAGCGCGACGCGGCAGGTCGGGCAGCGGAACACCTCCTGCCCGCGGCCGCTTTCCGACGGTGTCATCACCGGCTCGGGCGCACCCGCGAGCAGCGTCACCCGATCGCGCTCGATCACCGCGTTGATCACGAAGGCCGATCCGGTCTCGGTCTGGCAGCTCGTGCAATGGCAGCAATGCACCACCATCGGCGTATCGCTCAGCCGATACCGCACCGCGCCGCACGCACATCCCCCGTCCATCACCCTAGCCCCCGCCATTTCCTTCGCGGCGAGCATAGCCTAATCGCACCCCGATGCTCCACCCTCCCACCTTCCTGCCCGTCGCCGCGCCGTGGCTCGATACGATCGGGCTTGCCGTGTTCGCCGCCTCGGGCGCGCTGGCGGCGGCGAAGCGCGGGCAGACGATGGTGACCCTGGCCTTTTTCGCGCTGATCACCGGCGTCGGCGGCGGCACGGTGCGCGACCTGCTGATCGGCGCCCCGGTGTTCTGGACGCATGATCCGCGCGCCGCCGGGGTATGCCTCGCCGTTGCCACGCTGATCTGGATCACGCCGCAACGCTGGTGGAGCGATGCCGCGCTCGACTGGTTCGATGCCGTCGGGCTCGCCGGCTATGCCGTGTTCGGCGCGGCCAAGGCACTCGGCTATGGCATCCCGCCGCTCCCCGCCGCGCTGATGGGCGTGGTCACGGCGTGCGTCGGCGGCATCATCCGCGACGTGCTGGCGGGCGAGCCATCGATCCTGATGCGGCCCGAACTCTATGTCACCGCCGCCGCGCTCGCTGCCGGCCTTTACGTCGCGCTGCTGCTCGCCGGGCTCCCGCTGTTCGCCGCGGCGGCGATCGCGGCAACCGCGGGCTTCGCCCTGCGTGCCGCCGCGATCCACTTCAAGCTCGCCTTGCCGAGCTACCGCGGACGGCGCTGACCCTCTGGCCGCCGTCCGGGCAAGGCACGCGACCTCGTCGCGGCCCTCCCGGCGACATCATCCCGGATCGACCTGACGCTCCTGTTGCTGTGGCTGCTCCTGCGCCGGTGGTGGTGGAGGCGGAGGAGGCGGTGGCGGCGGAGGCGGAGGCGGTGGAGGTGGAGGTGGAGGTGGAGGTGGAGGCGGTGGAGGTGGTGGCGGAGGTGGCGGAGGCGGAGGCGGTGGCGGTGGCGGTGGCGGCGGTGGCGCCGCGACCGGCATATCGCGCTGCATCTGCATCTCGGGCTGCGGCGCGCGCTGCGGCATCGGCTCGGGCGCGTCGCGGCCGGGGAACTCGCGGCGTTCGAAGCGCGGCGGCGGCGGCGCTGTCTCGGCCGGCGCGACGGGGTCGGGCGTCGGCATGGCGACCGGCGCGGGTGGTGGCGGCAACACGGCCGGTGTGTCGGGGCGTTCGCGGCGTTCGAAGCGCGGCGGCGGCGGCGCTGTCTCGGTCGGCGCGACGGGGTCGGGCGTCGGCATGGCAACCGGCGCGGGCGGTGGCGGCGACACGGCCGGTGCGTCGGGCCGTTCGCGGCGCTGGAAGCGCGGTGGCGGCGCTGTCTCGGCCGGCGCGACGGGGTCGGGCGTCGGCGCGGCGACCGGCGCGGGCGCTGGCGGCAATATGACCGGGCCGTCGGGCCGCTCGCGACGCTGGACGCGCGGCGGGACGGCGGGGGTTGGCGTCACGGTCGTCCCGCCGCCATCGAACACGCGCGGCGGGCGCGGGCCGCCCGGGCGGTCGCCGCCGTCGCGCGCACCGGGTTCGTCGCGGCGCGGCCGCGGTGCCGGAGGCGGCGGCGCCGCAGGATCGCCGACGCCCGGCGGTGGCGTCGGCGCCGGTCGCCCGGGTCCGCCGGTGCCGGGTGCGCCGGGCTGCCACGGACGCCCGGGGGAGCCATCGTGGCGCGGGTCCGATGGTGGCGTGCCGGGTCCGCCCGGGCTGTCATGCCCCCGGCCGTCGCCATTTGGTGGTGTCGGGGCCGGCCGATCGGGGCCAGCCGTGCCCGGTCCACCGGGATGCCCGGGCCTACCGTCGTGGCGCGGGTCCGGCCGCGGCGTGCCGGGTCCGCCCGGGCCGCCATGGCCCCAGCCGTCGCCGCCATGCCGCCGCCGGTCGTCGCGCTCGCGCCGTTCGTCGTCATAACGCCGGTCGCGTGCGCCATGGTCGCGGTCGCGATGCGTGTCGCGATAACGCCGCCAGCCGCCGGTGTCGCGTTCGCGCGCAAAGTCGAACAACAAGGTCGCCCAGAATCCGCCCTGGTCGCTCCAGTCGACGCTCGGCCCGACCCGCCGCTCGCGCGCCGCGCGGCGCAGCGCGATGCCGCGCGCGAACAGCCGCCCCGCGCTCACGCTGCGCATATCGTCGCGCCGCCACGGCACCGCGCGGCCATTGTCGTCATAGACCACGACCAGCCCGTCGCCGTCGAACCCGTAACTGAAATAGCCGTCGCGGATCAGGAAGGGATAGTCCGCGCCCGGCGCGTAGAAATAGCTCCGCCGCTGGTGGGCAACCGGCTCGACGATCATCATATGCCCGTCGCGCGCCTGCCACGCCCAGTCGGTATCCCACGTCCCGTTGCTCGCGAAACGGAAGCTGAAATCGGGCGGCGATTCGCCAAAGGCACTGGCCAGCGCATCGGCATCGTCGATCCAGCGATAGTCGCCGATATCCTCGCTCGGGGCCGGCGGCGGCGGCGGGACGGGCGGCAGCGGCGGAGTGTAGATGATCGGCGCGGGCGCCACCGGCGTACGCACCACCACGCGCTTGACGACCTTCTTCTTCGCCTTATTCGCGACCTTCGTCACCTTCGCCCTGGTCTTCCCCTCGGCCTGCCCGGCGAACCCGACCGCCAGCAACGCCCCCAACGCGACCGCTGCCCGCAATTTCGTGAAAATATCCCGACGCATAACGACTCTCCCGGATCGACTGCAGCGATCATTACGCCCGCAACATGAACCGTCGCTGTGCGTCGCGATAGGAGATTATGGGCGCCGACGTCGCCCGCCCTCCGGGGAACCGACCGATCGGGCAGGTTGTTTTCCGGCGCATCCCAACCCATCTGCTTGCCTCACGGCACTTCTTGCCGATTCCGAACAAATCTGGAACAAACCGACGCATGTTGACGCATATTACAAAGCAGCGGTGTTCCGCATGCTGACCCACATAAGCGTTCGTGGTGCCCGCGAGCACAACCTCAAGGATGTCTCGATCGACATCCCGCGCGACACGCTGACGGTGATCACCGGGCTGTCGGGCTCGGGCAAGTCGAGCCTCGCCTTCGACACCATCTATGCCGAGGGGCAGCGGCGTTATGTCGAGAGCCTCTCGGCCTATGCCCGCCAGTTCCTCGAGCTGATGCAGAAGCCCGATGTCGACCATATCGAGGGGCTCAGCCCGGCGATCTCGATCGAGCAGAAGACCACCAGCCGCAACCCGCGCTCGACCGTCGCCACCGTCACCGAAGTCTATGATTATATGCGCCTGTTATGGGCGCGCGTGGGCATTCCCTATTCGCCCGCCACCGGCCTGCCGATCGCCGCGCAGACCGTCAGCCAGATGGTCGACCGCGTCATGGCGCTGCCCGAGGGCACGCGGCTCTACCTGCTCGCCCCCGTCGTGCGCGGCCGCAAGGGCGAGTATCGCAAGGAACTCGCCGAATGGCAGAAAGCCGGCTTCACCCGCGTCCGCATCGACGGCGAACTGCACGAAATCGACGAGGCCCCGGCGCTCGATAAGAAGTACAAGCACGACATCGAGGTGGTGGTCGACCGCCTCGTCGTCGGCCCCGACATGGCGACGCGCCTCGCCGACAGCTTCGAAACCGCGCTGAAACTGGCGGAAGGGCTGGCCTATGTCGATCTGGTCGACACGACAGTTGCCGCTCTTAACCCCTCCCCTTCAGGGGAGGGGTTGGGGTGGGGAGGTGCCGCAAACGCGCGTGTGGGGATAGGCCCCACCCCCAACCCAGCATCGGCGTCTTTGGCCCTGTCCGGGGGACAGGGCTACGCCGATGCTCCTGAAGGGGAGGGGCTTAAAGGGAGCAAGGTAGCCGAAGCCCCCCAAACCTTCACCCCGGAAGGCAGCATGAAGGGCACCGGCCTCCCGCCCAACCGCATCGTGTTCAGCGAGAAATTCGCCTGCCCCGTCTCGGGCTTCACCATCGCCGAGATCGAGCCGCGTCTGTTCAGCTTCAACGCCCCGCAGGGCGCCTGCCCGGCGTGCGACGGGCTCGGCGAGAAAATGTTGTTCGACGAGGATCTTGTCGTCCCCAACCACGCGCTCAGCCTCAAAAAGGGCGCGATCGTCCCCTGGGCCAAGTCCAACCCGCCCTCGCCTTATTACATGCAGGTGCTCGGCAGCCTGGCGCGCGAATTCGGCTTCAGCCTCGACACCCCGTGGGAGGATCTGCCCGGCGAGGTGAAGCTGATCATCCTCCACGGCACCGCCGGCAAGCCCGTTACTTTGACCTTCGTCGACGGCCGCAAGTCCTATGACGTGCGCAAGCCGTTCGAAGGGGTCATCGGCAATCTCAACCGCCGCTTGCTCTCGACCGAGAGCGCCTGGATGCGCGAGGAGCTGTCGAAGTACCAGAGCGCCGCCGCGTGCGAGACCTGCCACGGCGCCCGCCTCAAGCCCGAGGCGCTCGCGGTCAAGGTCGGCATGCGCGACATTTCCTCGGTCACCCATCTCTCGGTGGTCGACGCGCTCGCCTGGTTCAGCGCGATCCCCGCCGAGCTGACCGACCAGCAGAACGCCATTGCCGAGCGCATCCTCAAGGAAATCCTCGAGCGCATCGGCTTCCTCAACAATGTCGGGCTCGATTATCTCAACCTCGATCGCACCTCGGGCACGCTGTCGGGCGGCGAGAGCCAGCGCATCCGCCTCGCCTCGCAGATCGGCTCCGGGCTGTCGGGCGTGCTCTATGTGCTCGACGAGCCGTCGATCGGCCTGCACCAGCGCGACAACGACATGCTGCTCGCCACGCTGCGCCGCCTGCGCGATCTCGGCAACACCGTGCTCGTCGTCGAGCATGACGAGGACGCGATCCGCTCGGCCGATTACGTCATCGACATGGGCCCCGGCGCCGGCGTCCATGGCGGCGAGATCGTCGCGCACGGCACGCTCGATCAGGTCCTTGCCAACCCCGACAGCATCACCGCCGATTATCTCAACGGCACGCGCGAGGTCCCGCTGCCCACCGAACGGCGCAAGGGCACCGGCAAGAAACTCACCGTCCACAACGCCACCGCCAACAATCTGCGCGGCGTCACGGCGAGCATCCCGCTCGGCACCTTTTGTTGCATCACCGGCGTGTCGGGCTCGGGCAAGTCGAGCTTCACCATCGACACGCTCTATGCCGCCGCCGCGCGCTCGCTCAACGGTGCGCGGATCATCGCCGGCAAGCACGACAAGGTCAGCGGCCTGCAATATCTCGACAAGGTCATCGACATCGACCAGTCGCCGATCGGCCGCACCCCGCGCTCCAACCCGGCGACCTATACCGGCTCCTTCACCCAGATCCGCGACTGGTTCGCAGGGTTACCCGAGAGTCTGGCGCGCGGCTACAAGCCCGGCCGCTTCAGCTTCAACGTCAAGGGCGGCCGCTGCGAGGCGTGCCAGGGCGACGGCCTGCTCAAGATCGAGATGCACTTCCTGCCCGACGTCTATGTCACCTGCGACGTGTGCCACGGCGCGCGCTACAATCGCGAGACGCTCGAGGTGAAGTTCAAGGGCAAGAGCATCGCCGACGTGCTCGACATGACGGTCGAGGACGCCGCCGAGTTCTTCAAGGCAGTGCCCGGCATCCGCGACAAGATGGCGATGCTGGTCGAGGTCGGGCTGGGCTATGTCAAGGTCGGCCAGCAGGCGACGACCTTGTCGGGCGGCGAGGCGCAACGCGTCAAGCTCGCCAAGGAACTGTCACGCCGCGCGACGGGCAACACGCTCTACATCCTCGACGAGCCGACCACTGGCCTGCACTTCGACGATGTGCGCAAACTGCTCGAGGTGCTCCATGCGCTGGTTGAGCAGGGCAATACCGTGGTGGTGATCGAGCATAACCTCGACGTCATCAAGACCGCCGACTGGGTGCTCGACCTTGGGCCCGAGGGTGGCGTGAAGGGCGGCGAGATCGTTGCCGAGGGCACGCCGGAGCAGGTGGTGAAGGTCAAGGCCAGCTTCACGGGGCAGTATCTCAAGCCGCTGCTGGTGCGGCGGAAGGAATCAGTCGCGGCGGAATAATTCTCCCTCTCCCCCTTGGGGGAGAGGGAAGGGGCCCAAGCCGCAGGCTTGGGAAGGGAGAGGGGGAGTGATGGCGCGCAACTTCCCCTCCCAACGAAAGAGCGCTAATATCCACCCATGACGAAGATGACCCCCATCGAGTCCGAATTCGCTACGACCGCAGAGGCCGAGGCCCACGACGCCTGGGTCCGCGCCAAGGTCGAAACGGCCCTCGCGTCCAGGGCGCCGTCGATCCCGCACGATCAGGTCATGGCCGAGATTCAGGGCATCATCGACGCAAAGCGCAATGCGGCCCCTCGTCTGGCGCGCTGAGGCCCGCGACGATCTCGTCACGATCTTTACCTATATCGCGGATCGCAACCCGGCCGCGGCCGAGCGGTTGCGCGATGCAATCATCCACACCGCCGAATTGCTCCCCGACCACCCCTTTATCCACCGCCCCGGTCGCGTGGCGGGCACGCGCGAGGCGGTCGTTCATCCCAACTATATTCTCGTGTATCGCGTTACCGAGGTCGTCGAGATATTATCGGTTTTGCACGCACGACAGCAATATCCGTGACCGGGCACCGGCGCGGTTGATTGCGCGACGCAGGAATCGGGCAATGAAGAAGGAAGATTTCGACGATCTCATGGCAAGCATGGACGAGGTGCGCCGCTGGGCACGCGGCGAACATGTCCCCGGCCTGCGCCTCCATCACTTTCCCGCAGACGACGTCCGAGCGATCCGCCACGGCACCGGGCTGAGCCGCGAAGAATTCTTCCGCCAGATCGGCGTCTCCACCGCCACGCTGCGCAACTGGGAACAGGGCCGCAGCAAACCCGAAGGCCCGGCCCGCATCCTGCTCGCACTGCTCGCCCGCGACCCGGCGATCGTCACCCGCACCCTGGCCGGCGCGGCATAATTCCTCCCCACGAAGTGGGGAGGGGGACCACGAAGTGGTGGAGGGGAAAGCCGCAGGCGCGGCGCTCGCGATGAGGAGAGGGAGATGATGACAGACCGAAATCTCACCACGACTGACGAAGGTAAGGCCCACGACGCATGGGTCCGCAGCAAGGTCGAAAGGGCCTTGGCGTCGAAGCTGCCTGCCGTGCCGCATGATCAGGTGATGGCCGAGGTTCCGGATATCATCAACGCGAAACGCCGAACTGCCACCTTTCCCGCAAACAGACGCATGGAGCGGTTCAACGCATTGAATAAAAAGGGGTAATGGCACCTGTCACCGTAATTGCTGTCACGTAATTGCACCGTAATTGCACCGTAATTGCCCACCGTAATTGCCCACCGTAATTGCCCACCGTAATTGCACCGTAATTGCCCACCGTAATTGCCCACCGTAATTGCCCACCGTAATTGCCCACCGTAATTGCCCACCGTAATTGCCCACCGTAATTGCCCACCGTAATTGCCCACCGTAATTGCCTGTTTATAATTTATGACAAGCAATCGGCCTGCGAGAATGCGCCTATAATGAAATTGAGACATGGATCGGTGCCGGCCCCGTTCCGTGTCTTCCTGACAGCCGACGGTTGTATTCGCGAATACAGGAAGGGCGGGTGTCCCCCGAAGCCTGCCCTTCCTGTTTCGGATCATGGCGCCTTCGCCATCGAATGAGACCACCCACGCGGACTATGCTGGGATGCCGCGCGGGAAGGGTCGTCAGGTGTTACGTGCTGCCTTCAATGATCGCCGCCGTATCGCGCGCAAAGCCACTGTGATCTACAGCGGTTTCGCCGCTACAAACGATTTTCCGAGCTTGGACGCACGGCACCCGCACGCCCGAAAGGGAGCGCTTTTCATCGCGCCTAGATGTTTGGTTTCGGAATTTGATGAGTCGGATCTGACAGGAAGGGTTTTGGCGCTTTGAACCATGTTTTGCAGATGGCTTCGAAGGGTGTGAGGCATTTGAGGGCTCTGCCCATTGTAATTTGTATCGGTCTCTGATGTGGTGGAGCGGAAAATGGCGGTTCCGAATTTGTCCGACGAGCAGATGCGCTCGGTGCTTCAGGCCCTTGAACAGGCGTTGTACAATCACGAGCGGTGGGCTGAAGCCCTCTATGGCGCCCTGATCTGTCGCCTGCAGCCGGATGAGCGGGACATGAGCAGCGATGCCCATCGCCTGTGCCGTTTTGGCCAATGGTATTATACATCTGGGATCGTTGAACTCGGGAGCCATCCCGGCTTGAAGGAGATCGGAATCGAGCATGAGCGCATGCATCAATACGCGACGGGCCTACTCGTTGCATCGGCGGATGGTTTGCCGATCTCAATCCACGAATATGAGCGGTTTGGGACTGCCCTGAGGCGTCTGCGTCTGGAGTTCGAGTCCCTCCAGCACGAGGTCGAGCAGGCGCTATCCAATCTCGATCCGTTGACCGGAACGCCGAACCGCGTTGGGATGCTCACAAAGCTCCGCGAAGAGCGGGAACTCGCATCGCGCGGATTGCGTGGCTGCGCCGTCGTGATGATGGACTTGGATCTATTCAAGACCGTCAACGATCAATACGGGCACAGCGTCGGAGATCGCGTGCTGATCGACTTCGCCCATTACGTGATGGCGCACTTGCGGCCTTACGATCGGGTGTTCCGCTATGGCGGAGAGGAGTTTCTCATTTGTCTGCCGGACGCCGACCTGGAAACGGGGCGTGAAATCATGGACCGGTTGCGCGTGGAACTTGCGTCGCTGCTATTCGAGGCCAGCGGCGACAGGCAATTCCACGTCACCGCTTCGTTCGGCCTGACGCTTCTGGACCCGGCGGTTCCCGTGGAGCAGTCCATCGACCGCGCCGACAAGGCCCTGTACGCCGCGAAAGCGATGGGACGAAATCGCGTCATCACCTGGGACGCGTCTCTGGATGCGTCGCCAATAAAATTCGGTTACGGTGCCAGTTTACTAAATGCATGAAACTCTCTCTGCTTGGCGCACCGCCAAGCGAACCCTTCGGCCGCAAGCCGCGCCAGCCCCGCTCCGGCCGGCCGCGACTGTCAGCAGCCTGATGGGCGCCATTGCGCTCATCACAGGAGGTCACAACGAGTGATAGCTGTAGTTCAGGCCACCATCCAGACAGGCAAGCCATCTCTGGGCTACGGAAGACAGCTTCTCGAACTTCATAACTCTCAAGATTGTATCGCGCGAGTACGACAAAAGAGTGAGCCCCACATATTCACCGCCCGGAAATTTCGCCGGGATGATTTCGACGGCGAGACGGTCTGACGATGGTGACTTGTAGTAGACCGAGGCTAGTCCCGTATCACCCAAGCTTTGTGCGGCGCTGTCGTTGTCCAAGATGAAATCGATGCTGGCGTAAAATTCACTGGGCTCAAAATCGTCCCTGGCGCCAACGTCAAATGCATATAGCAGCATCATTATCGTCGCGCCAAGCAGCTTGGATCTCACAAACGTTGCTTGTTCGAGTTTTAAGCGCCGTACATAGGAGACCAGCATATGGATCTCGACACCGGCTCCTATTTCCTTGTGGTGGATCTGGTTGTTTAGCAAGCCGCCGACAGTCTTGAAAAAGAAAAGTGTTGGATTTCCCGAAAGGCAGGTCGCCACTGCTACAGTCGCCGGCGATATCAGCATCATATCACCCCCGGCTCTGTCGCTCGGTAGGCTAGTCAAATGTGCAGCAGAGAGATATTCCTGTACGGTCAGGTGACAAAACTCGGAGTGTGCAAAGCCAGACTCGACGATCAGGCCCGTGTGACTTTCTATCTCTCGTACGACCAAATCGGCTTCGCCGGCTGGTAGGCTGAACTGTTCGCAGATGGCTGCGTAAGCGCGTTTCAAATCACTACCCGAAAACCTACTTAACTTGAGTTCGTTCGTCATAAAGTACGACATCGCGCAAAGAAATTTGAATTTGCGTTCAGAAAAAAAATCATCGTACGCAGATAATCTGCGAACACCACGCTCTTCATCCCATTTTGAGATAAGTAGATTAGTAATTCGACCGTAAACGTCGACAGGTTTTCCTGGTAAATTGCCGGTCTGATTAAAAACTACAACGAGCATCGTGAGAAATAATGGGCGATCTAGGATATCGCGATAGGGTATTACATTTATTGCATCCATGAAGCGATCGGGCTCATTTGCCCATACATCTATTATCTCTCTTATTTCATTATCGGAAAGTGAGCATAACTCTAGGATGTCGCAGTTCGAATAAGAATTGCGCCAGTCACCGGAACGGCACGTCATGATAATCTTGCCGACAGACATCGCATCGTTGATCTGTGCAGATTCTTTATTGAATATATCTCGTGCTCGCTCATCAATTTCATCTACGCCATCAATAAAAAGAATGACATTGGCCTCGTGTAGTGCCACCGAAACCGCAGATTCTATCTGGGATTTTCTCTCTTTAAGCCAATCTTGCTGGGCTTTGCTGTCGTTGATGCTAATATCAGGAGAAATAAGTTCAAAGCCGATCTTCTTAAAGATATCTTCGAAGAGCGAGTTATCTTTGTTTATATCGCGTCCAAATACAACAATGGGAAACCCGACATCTTGAGCGGCCAATTCCGGATCATCCGAAATGATCTTTCTCAGCAATCGCTTGACGATCGTTGTTTTTCCCGAGCCGGGGTCGCCCAGTATCGCACACGATCTCTCGGATAAGATGACGTCCATCTCGCTGGTGACGGCGCTGAGATTGCGGTTCTCAAAAAATCTTCGAGGTTGAACGGAGATCGAGAGCGCGATCGATGATTGGTCTGTTTCCAGAGACCTGGCCATGCCAAACATATTTATCGAACGACTCCAGCGATGGATGGAGTCGATGTGTCTCGCCAAGGAATTATCCGTGTCTCGCCGAGGCGCCTTCACGAATTTCGACGCGAATTTATAGGCATCTTTGAACACGGTGTAGCCGAATCTGATAGTCGAAATGTGCTCAATCATCGCCAGCCCTCTATTCAACGGGATGCTATATCGACGGAAACATATATTGCTATAATGCGCAGCCGACGTATGTAATGAGATTGCAACTCGCCCTGCAAATATCCGGTGTTGCGTCAGCTCTCGAATTACGGAATTACGGTACCACGTGCGATAACCCCTTAACTCGCCTCATCGCCTCAGCAACGGCCGAGAGTCCGAGCTTTACGCCAACCGCGCGCGAAACCACCCGGCCGTGCGCAACAACCGCAACCGCACTGCGCCATCCCCGGCCGCACCAAGTGACAATCCGCCCCGCGCCGGCTATCGATCATGAAGGGTGCCTCCGCGCCCGGGTTCCGCGTCCACCGTTTTCCCCACCCAAGGAGGCCAGATGCGCGCGGGATGGATCTTTGTCGGGGCGCTCGCCCTTGCCGCCGCCGGAATTGCGAGGGACGCGACCACGCCGGACTGGCGCTGGCTATTCCCCATCGCCGACCCGGCGCCCGCGCCCGGCGCCGAGGATCGCGCGACCGTCCGCTTGCCGGGCAGCGCCCGCACATTTCCCGCCGCCCAACTCCACGACATGCAGCATGCCGTGGACTGGTACCCGAACGAGCATCCGGCGACGCCGGGGATCGTCGCGGCGGGGCATGGCGCCGCCAACGCCTGCGGCTTCTGCCATCTGCCGGACGGCAATGGCCGCCCGGAAAACGCCGCGCTCGCTGGCCTGCCCGCCGACTATATCAAGCGCCAGGTGCAGGCCTTCGCCACGGGAACGCGCCGGCCCGTATTGCCGAACGCCACGCCCAGCACGCTGATGGCGGCCACCGCCAGAGCAGCGACGCCGGCGGAAATCGATCAGGCCGCCGCCTATTTCAGCAAGCTGCGTTACACGCCGCATGTCCGCGTCGTGGAAGCGGCCGCCATCGCCTTTCGCCCGGGCCGCTTCGTCTACCTGCCGGGGGCCGGCGCGAAACAGCCGATCGGTGACAGGGTCATCGAGGTGCCCGACGATTCTGTCCGGTTCGAACAACGCGATGCCCATGTCGGTTATACCGCCTATGTCTCGCCCGGCGCCATCGCACGCGGCCGGGCGATCGCCCTGAGCGGCGGCACGGGCGGGCAGTCCAGCACCCTGTGCCACGGCAGTCGCCTGCAGGGCGGCATCGCTCCGCCGTTGGCGGGTCGCTCGCCGACCATGCTCGTCCGCCAGCTCGCCGGCTTCGCTACCGGTGCCAGGTACGACGCGGCCGCCGCGCCGATGCGCGCGCTGGCGGCAAAGCTGAAGCAGCGCGAGATCGTCGACGTCGCGGCTTTCGCGGCCACGCTCAGGCCTTAGCCGGCATGACGCTGGCAGGGCGCTAAATTGCTCGTCTTGAAATTACGGTGACGTGGCGTAATTGAGATAGCTATCCTCATGCGTATGCTGAGTCTCGCCGATTACCTCGTCGCGCTGAAGGACGAGACCAATGTCCGCCGCATCGAGAAGCGTCGCTGGCGCGAGCGCCGCCAGAGCGGGAGGCGAAAAAGTGGGAACCGGTTTTTCGCAACAAATCCCGCGACAACAAAAGATTATAGAGCAGGATGCGATTCGACCCAATCGCATCCTGCTCTAAGAGCCTGATTCAAAAGTTTCTCAACTGATTGAGACTCTTGCGATTCTGCGGGTGATCATGCGGATGCTGGCGATGGTTGCCCATGCGGTCGAGCTTTCGATGGATCGTTCCCAG
>NZ_JAXOJP010000026.1:0-77159 GCF_036663795.1 Parasphingomonas halimpatiens | reverse complement strand
CTGGGAACGATCCATCGAAAGCTCGACCGCATGGGCAACCATCGCCAGCATCCGCATGATCACCCGCAGAATCGCAAGAGTCTCAATCAGTTGAGAAACTTTTGAATCAGGCTCTAACAGGCTGTTGAAGAAGTCACTGGTGTGAGCGGGATGATCGTGATTCACTGATCCGGCTGGAGGGTCGGATGCGCGGATCAGATGAACGCACGGGAACGCTATTCTCGTATGTCGATGTGGAGTCCCGGATACGTTCGGATCATCCGCTCCGGCGGATCCGGGAGATAACCAACGCGGCGCTGGCGGCTTTGGATGAGGATTTCGGGGTGCTTTACGCGCGCCGCTTTGGCCGGCCCTCGATACCGCCTGAGCGGTTGCTGCGGGCGATGCTGCTGCAGGTGTTTTACGGGATACGGTCGGAGCGCCAGTTGATGGAGCGGATCGAGTTCGACCTTTTGTTCCGCTGGTTCGTCGGGCTGGGTGTCGACGAGGCAGTGTGGGATCATTCGAGCTTCAGCACCAACCGGGACCGGCTGCTCAGTGGCGAGATCGCCGCCAAGTTCCTGCGCGCGATCCTTGCACAGCCAAGCGTGAAGCGGCTGATCTCGAGCGATCACTTCTCGGTGGATGGCACGCTGATCGAGGCATGGGCATCGATCAAGAGCTTTCGCCGCAAGGATGGGAGTGACGATGACCGGCTCGGTCCGGGTCGCAATGCCGAGCGCGACTTCCACAAGGAGAAGCGCTCCAACGAGACCCACCAGAGCACGACCGATCCCGAGGCACGGCTCTACAAGAAGGGCGACGGCCAACCTGCCAGGCTTTGCTATATCGGCCACGCCATGATGGAGAACCGCAACGGTCTGGCGGTGGACGGCGGGGTCACCCATGCAAGCGGCACCGCCGAACGGGAAGCGGCGCTTGCGATGCTGGATCGCCGGACGCGTCGCCGCCGCATCACGCTCGGCGCCGACAAGGCCTATGACGTGCGGCAGTTCGTCGAGGATTTACGCGAGCGGACGGTCACGCCGCACATCGCGATCGACGGGCATCTCTCGAAGACCGGCAAGCCACGCGCCACCGCCATGGATCGGCGGACGACCCGTCATCCCGGCTATGCCATCAGCCAATGCTGCCGCAAACGCATCGAGGAGGTGTTCGGCTGGATCAAGGGTTCCGCTCGCCTCGCCAAGGTCAAGCTACGAGGACGGGCCAAGGTCGATGCGGTCTTCACCCTCGCCTTGGCCGCCTACAACCTCGTCCGTCTGCCCAAGCTCCTGGGAGCGCCGGCATGAGCCTCAAGGGCAAATGGCGCATCGTTGAGATGCCCGACTTCGAGGCCGATTATCCCGACCTGGTCGAGCCGGCCTATATCCTGTTCGAGGGCGATGGCGCGGGAGAGTTTGCCTTCGGATGCTGCACCGGACACATATGGGAAGCGAGCAACACCGAGGCCACGAGCATCGACTTCTCCTGGGACGGAAGCGATGAAATGACCGAGGTATGCGGAGATGGCTCGGCCGAACTCCAGCCCGATGGCTCCCTCCACGGCGAAATCTGCTACCGCCAAGGCGACGAATATCCCTTCATCGCCCGAAAATGGACTTCTTCAACGGCCTGCTAAGGCTACCGCAAGAGGTTGAGAATTCCTCGAAGACTGACAGTTGTTCATAGCACGACGCTGTCGACCCCGATCCAGGCATCGTATGTGAAGGGGCTGCAATCTCCACCAAGGTCGAAATGCAGCCGCCGCGATACACCATCTTTTGTGGCCTAGATTCGCGCGGTCGAATGACTGAAAATGGGGTGCCTAGCTGCCGCCATCGACTGATCCGGCGAACGGCAGCTTCAGCAATTCTGCTTCTCGAAAGCTGTCGGACTGCAAACCACCACGCCGGGCCGTTCACGGCCTGTCGATCGGCACGACCCGCCCGAAAGCCGACCGGCAGGTGTCGGGAAGAGAAGCTGCCTGGCGGCAAGCGCCCCATTTGCGGTCACTACCACCTCGTCTATGCTTGCTGGATGAGGCTTGCGCTTCCCTTAGCCACCGCACTCAGCTTATTCGGATGCGGACCAAGTGCGCCTGAGATTGGACGTGACCTCCCCGCAAATTTTGAAGAAGGTGAAGGGGTCTTCAACAGTCGGCTCGTGGCGAGATTTCCCCTCGGAATGTCCGAGCAGGATGTGACCGACGAACTGAAGCGACAAGGTTTTTCGGTGCGGGCAGACGCGCACGGAAAATGCGCGACATTCAACAATCGGCGTTTCCCGGTTGCGAGCGTGTGGAACGTCGGTTGGGAAGCAGACAAGGGGAGGCTATCTAAGATTTGGGGCATCTATGGTGGTCGGGGCCTTTAGGGCAGCTAGGCCCCACCCCAACCCCTCCCCTGAAGGGGAGGGGCTATCGGTGCTGATCCGCGAGATGCGGAATCAGCCGCTGAGAAACGCGACCAGGGGCAGATCGGCCGGCGGCATCGGCAGGTCGGCCATGTCGTCGGGGCGGCGCCACAGCAGGGCATCGGCGTCGAGCGGCCGCGGTTCCCCGATCCACGCCGTGCAGCGATACAGCAGCAGCAATAGATGGCGATCGGCGAGCGGCTGGCTTGCGAAGGTCAGCGGCACGAGATCGCGCGGCGCGACGACGATGCCGAGTTCCTCCCCCAGCTCGCGCGCCAGGGCGAACTCCGGCGTCTCGCCGGTTTCGAGCTTGCCGCCGGGAAACTCCCACAGGCCCGCCATCGCCTTTCCCGGCGGCCGGCGTTGGACAAGCACACGCCCGGACGTGTCGGTCAGCGCCGCGGCAACCACCGCGAGAATATGGCCGCCCGTTTCTTTACCCACCACTTCAGTCATTCGTTAACCCTGGTCGCATTATGCTTGTCTGTCACGGTCTTGCCGTTGGGAGCGGAAACCGCATGTTGAAGAAGATCATCATCCTGCTGCGCGACACGCGCGGCGGCACGGCCATCGAATATGGCCTGATCATTTCGCTGGTCGTTATCACCATGGTGGTTGCGCTGGTGGATGTCGCGAACACGACGACATCGATGTGGGGCAACGTCAACAACAAGATGCTTGTTGCGCGCGGTGGTTAATATCCGTGCACCATATTTTGGTCGCGCCGTTTAAATCTTTGTCAACCTCACGTCGATAAACCGATGTTGTCGACCCGGAAGACCGGGAAGGCCGGGTAACTGAAGCTTTAGAAACCACGGAGACAGATCATGAAGACCATCCGCAACTTCATCAAGAACAGCAAGGGCGCCACCGCAATCGAGTACGGCCTGATCGCCGCGCTGATCGCCGTCGCCGCGATCGCCGCGATGCAGGGCCTGGGCAACCAGCTCAAGACCACCTTCACCAACGTATCTTCGAACATGAAGGCTTCGTAAGCTTTCAGTTCGCTACGGAAACGGGGCGGCGAAACACGGTTTCGCCGCCCTTTTTCTTACCGGGGGGGAAGATATGCTTAAGGTCATCGTAAAGGCATTGCGGCATAACCGCGGTGCCACGGCGATCGAATATGGCCTGATCGCCGCGCTCATCG
This sequence comes from Parasphingomonas halimpatiens, assembly GCF_036663795.1. Lineage (NCBI taxonomy): Bacteria > Pseudomonadati > Pseudomonadota > Alphaproteobacteria > Sphingomonadales > Sphingomonadaceae > Parasphingomonas > Parasphingomonas halimpatiens. The sequence continues at coordinate 73,615 of NZ_JAXOJP010000026.1, read as the reverse complement.
CGGTCGCGGCAATAGCCGCGATGCAAGGTCTGGGTAACAAGCTCAAGACGACGTTCACGAACGTCTCGAGCAATATGAAGGCCAGCTAAAGGGCCTCACCCCTTTTCGGATTGCCTAAAGGCGCCCGATCGCCAGGAACTTTTCGCGGCGCGCGCGCCGCAATTGCGCAGCGTCCTGATTGCCGAGGCCGTTCAGCGCGCCGTGCAACGCATCGCCGAGCGAGGCGATCGCCGTGGCCGGATCGCGATGCGCGCCGCCGAGCGGCTCGGGTACGATCGTGTCGATCACGCCCAGCGCCTTGAGATCCTGCGCGGTGACCTTCATCGCCTCGGCCGCGTCGGGCGCCTTGTCGGCAGTGCGCCACAGGATCGAGGCACACCCCTCGGGCGAGATTACCGCATAGACGGCGTGCTCGAACATCAGCACCTTGTTGCCGGCGGCGAGCGCGATGGCGCCGCCCGAGCCGCCCTCACCCACCACCGCCGAGACCATCGGCACGCCGAGCGCGAGACACGCCTCGGTCGAGCGCGCAATCGCCTCGGCCTGGCCGCGCTCCTCGGCCTGGACGCCGGGAAAGGCGCCCGACGTGTCGACCAGCGTGATGACGGGCAGACCGAAACGATCGGCGAGTTGCATCAGCCGGATCGCCTTGCGATAGCCTTCCGGCTTGCCCATGCCGAAATTGTGGCGCAGCCGGCTCGCGGTGTCGTCGCCCTTTTCATGGCCGATGACCATGACGCGCTTGCCGCGAAAGGTCGCAAAACCGCCGAGAATCGCCTGATCGTCGCCAAAAGCGCGGTCCCCGGACAGCAGCATGAAATCGTCGAACAGCCCGGCGACATAGTCCTTGAAGTGCGGGCGCTCGCCATGGCGCGCGACCTGCGTCTTCTGCCACGGGGTCAGCCGGGCATAGGTGTCGCGCAGCAGCTTGTCGGACTTGGCCTGGAGCCGCCCGACCTCGGCGTCGATATCGACGGTGCCGCCCTCGGCGGTCTCGCGCAGTTCGTCGATCCGGCCTTGCAGCTCGGCGATCGGTTTTTCGAAATCGAGAAAGCTTGCCATATGGCGCCGGCGGTTAGGGCCGGCGTCGCGCCACGTCAACGAGCGGGTGGCGCGCGTTGACCAGTTCGACCAGCCGACTGGCATCGACATGGGTATAGATTTCGGTCGTGGCGATGTCGGCATGGCCGAGCATCAACTGCAAGGCGCGGAGATCGGCGCCGCCGGCGAGCAGATGCGTGGCGAAGGCGTGGCGCAGCACGTGCGGGCTGACGCGATCGGGCGGAATGCCGGCTTCCGCCGCCAGTGCCTTGAGCAATTGATGGAGCCGGACGCGCGACAGATGCGTGCGGCCCGACGGGAACAGCCAGGGCCGGTCGGTCGCAACATGGGCACGCCACAGCGCCACCGCAGCGCGCGCGCGGTCGGACAGCGGCACGAGTCGCTCGCGCCCGCCCTTGCCGCGCAGGATGAGATAAGGTCGGTCGGGGGCGATGGCGTTGCGCGGCAGCGAGACGAGTTCGGTCGCGCGCAGGCCCGAGCCATAGAGCAATTCGACCAGTGCCGAGAGACGCAGGTCGTTGGGGTCAGGCGGGTCGCGCGCGATTCGCGCGGCGATCGCGGCGAACAGCCGGTCGACATCGTCATGGCTGAGGATTTTGGGCAGCCCGCGTTGCGCGCCGGGTCGCGGCAGCGCGGCGCCCGGATCGTCGGCACGATGCCCTTCATCGGCGAGGAAGGCATAGAAGCGCCGCAACGCCGCCGCCTTGCGCGCGACTGTGGCGCGCGCGAAATCTTGCCAGCTGTCGGCGAGCCGGGCGATGTCGCGCGCATCGGCAGCGGCCAGGCGGCCCTCGAGCGTGCGCGATGCCAGGACGAGATCGGTGCGATAGGCGGCGAGCGTGTTGGGCGCGGCCCCCGCCTCCGCCGCCATCATCTCGAGGAAGCGCTCGATCAGCGCGGTGTCGCTGCCGGGCGGCGTCAAAGCCGCGTCATCGCCTCGACGGCGATCATCCGCGCCTCACCCTCGAGCCCCACGGCGCGCAACGACGCGACGATGTGGAACAGCGCTTCGGGCGAAATGCCGCGCCACAGCGGCGTTTGCATGCCGATGCCGGCGAGCAGCAGCACGGTGCCGGGCTGGCCGGCCAGCGCGGCGCGCGAGATCGCCCGGGTCCAGGCATTCTGGCTTCCAATGGCGATATCGAGCGAGCGCGCGCCCTTTTCGATCTCGACAACCGGCAGCCGGCCTAGCCCGGCCAGACCGGCGAACAACATGCGCCGCTTCTGTCCGCTGGGATCGCTGCCGGCATAGGCGCTGATGTCGGCGAAGCTGTAACTGGTACGCTGCGGATCGGCGAGCGTCAGCATCGCCCAGGCATCGCTGCCGCGCGACGCCTTGTCGCGCCAGCGCAGCGCCTGCATGTCGAGCCCGGCGGTCAGCATCGCAGCGACGAGCCGGTCGATATCGGGATTGGCGGCGTCGAGCGGAATGCGCGCGGCTGCGCGCGCCGTGAGAATCAGCCGGGCATATTTACCGTCGGCGGTCTTTGGCTCGTCCCACAATTGCCTGAGCGCGCCGAGCCGGGTCGGGGCGTCGGCGCCGTTGAAGGCGGTTGCGAGATCGCGCGCCACGCCGACTTCGGCAAGCGACTGATCGTCGTCGCCGAGCACCGAGGCATAGAGATCGACCAGCGCCGAGCTCGACAAGACACCCCGGACCGCCGCCGCATCGGCGAAACGTGCGCGCACCGGACCGGGCAGACCGGGCGCCAGCGCGCGCCAGACGCGCATTTCGGGACGGAGCCCCGACAACAACGAGTCGGGCATCTCGACATTGCCGGCCATGGCCAGGCCGTAACGCCACGGGTTGAGGTGATCGACGCCATCCCATTCGATCGTCACCGACTGACGGCCGCCGGCGCCGCTGCCGGCGATCTTCTGCGCCAGCAACAGATCGATACCACCGGCGGCGCCGTCATTGCGCGCCGCGGTCAACAATTGCGTGGCACGCGCCGGCTGGCCGGCGAGGCCGGCGCACATGCCGCGCGCGAGGATCCAGCCCGCCTCATGCGTCTTGTCGAAGCCGGTATCGGCGAGCGCGCACAGCCCCGCCGGATCTCCGGTCGCAAGCGACGCCTGCATCGCCATCTGGTAGAGTTTGGGGGTGTAATCGATCGTATCGACCGACTGGACGACATCGCGTGCGGCGACCGATTCGCCCATGCGCAGCAGCAGCCAGGCGCGCTCCGCCGCGAAATCGGCACCATCGACATGCGGCGGCGTCATCACGCGCGAGACGAGCGCGCGGCGCAGGCCGATCGCCACCCAGCGCGACGCGATCGGCGTATCGAGCCGGCGCATCAGCGTTTCGAGGAAGCGCCCATCGGTCCGGCCAAAGGCATGCACGCCGAACGCGCCGTCGGCCGGCCCGGCCGCGCCGAGCAGACCGATCGGTCGACGGGCATAAGGCGGCACCTCGTAGCGCGCCAGCATCGCCTGATCGACCGACACGATAGGTGCCGCGGCGGTCGGGCTCGCAACGGGCACAGGGAGCGGCGCAGCACCGAGCGGGGCGGCAGGAACGGTCGTGATCACCGTGCCGTCCTGCGGGCGCGGCGCAGCACTCGGTGCGGGCGCAGGCGCGGGGGTCGTGACGGGATCGTTGAAACCTGGCGGCAGAATCGATTCGGGCCGGTCGCGGTTGCGCCCGCTGTCCTGGCCGAGCGCGACACTCCCGCCCAGCGCGGCGAGCGCCGCTCCAGCGAGCAAGGCAACGGCGCGGTGGCGCCGCGCCGCAACCATGCCAGGGCCCACGCGCCGGTGCGAAGCGCTAGCTCGAAAGATTCGCAAGCGGCACCACCTTCTCGACATGCGTCAGCGGCTTCTCGTGCGAGCGCCCGGCCAGCACGAACAGGCCGGCAACGAGCACGACCACGACAGCGATGAGAATGATCAGCGAGCGGGACATGCGAAAAACCTTCAAACCGGGACCCACGACCCGGACGAGCTTCTTTGCCCGAGACGCAAGCGCGCTGTATAGCCCCCGCCTCATGTTGCAAAGCCCCGCCCCCGCCGCGATCTGGACCGGCCAGCCGATTGTGCTGGTCGGGCTGATGGGCGTCGGCAAATCGACCGTCGGACGGCGGCTGGCGGCCCGGCTCCATTTGCCGTTCGTCGATGCCGATACCGAGATCGAAACAGCCGCCGGCATGTCGATCCCCGACATCTTCGACCGCTTCGGCGAACCCTATTTCCGCGATGGCGAACGGCGGGTGATCTCCCGATTGATCGATGGCCGGCGCAAGGTGATCGCGACCGGGGGCGGTGCGTTCATCAACGAAGAGACGCGCGCGCTGATTCTCGATCACGCACTGGCAATCTGGCTGCGCGCCGCGCCCGAGGTGTTGGCCGAGCGCGTGAAGCGGCGCGACAACCGCCCGCTGCTGCGCGACCGCGACCCGCTCAGCGTGCTGACCGATCTGGCGCAGGTGCGCGACCCGATCTATGCGCTCGCCCCGATCCATGTCGTCAGCCATCAGGCGCCGCACGAATCGACCGTCAACGCGATCCTGAAAGCGCTCCGTCCATGACCCGCATCCCCGTTGCGCTCGGTGAGCGCAGTTACGATGTCCTGATCGAATCAGGCTTGCTCGCACGCGCCGGCGAACATCTCGCGCCGCTGTCGCGCGGGCGGCGGATGGCGATCGTCAGCGATGCCAATGTCGCCGTGCACCTTGCCACGTTGCAGGCGTCGCTGGCGGCATCGGGTGTTACCAGCGAGTCGATCGTGTTGCCGCCCGGCGAGGGCAGCAAGAGCTGGGACATGCTCGAACAGCTGACCGACACGTTGCTCGATCTCGGTGTCGAGCGTGGCGATCACGTGATTGCGCTCGGCGGCGGGGTGATCGGCGATCTGGTCGGCTTTGCCTGCAGCATTCTCAAGCGCGGCTGCGGCTTCGTCCAGGTGCCGACGACCCTGCTCGCCCAGGTCGATTCGTCGGTCGGCGGCAAGACCGCGATCAACACGCGCGCGGGCAAGAACCTGATCGGCGCGTTTCACCAGCCGGCGCTGGTGCTGATCGACCCTGACGTGCTCGACACGCTGCCGATTCGCGAACTGCGCGCCGGTTATGCCGAGGTCGTCAAATATGGCCTGATCGACGACACCGATTTCTTTGCCTGGTGCGAAGCACATGGCGCCGCCTTGCTGGCCGGCGATGCCGAAGCGCGCCGCCACGCCATCGCGCACGCTGTCGCCGCCAAGGCGCGGATCGTCGCCGAAGACGAGCGCGAGACGACCGGCAAGCGCGCGTTGCTCAATCTCGGCCATACCTTCGGTCACGCGCTCGAAGCGGAGACGGGTTTTTCCAGCAAGCTGTTGCACGGCGAGGCGGTGGCGGCAGGCATAGCCATGGCGTTCGATTATTCGGCAGCGCGCGGGTTCGCGCCGGCGGGCGACGCCGAACGTGTCCGCGCACATCTGCGCAGCGTGAGCCTGCCCGATGGCGCGCCCGCCGCCGGTGTCGGCGCGGATGGCACGACGCTGGTCGCGCACATGCTGCACGACAAGAAGATGGACGGCGGCACCCTGCCCTTCCTGCTCGCGCGCGGGATCGGCGCGACCTATCTGGACAAGAATGTGGCGCTGGACGACGTCGCGCGTTTCCTCGATGCCGTCGCCTGACCGGCGGACCCTATCGGATCAGCGCCTGGCCACCACCCATGCCAGCCAAAGCCAGCCGCCGATCATCGCCGCGCCGCCGATCGGTGTGACTGCACCGAGCCAGCGCGGCAGGCCGAGTGCCATGAGGTAGAGCGTACCGGCGAAGATCGCTCCGCCGGCGACGAAACACCATGCCGGGCCGCGCGCGTCGAGTTTCCATGCAAGCAACGCCACGGCAGCATGGATCAGCTGATACTGCCCGCCCGTCCTGAGCCAGTCGGCGGCCTGCCCGCTGGCACCGTGCGCGCCGAACGCGCCGGCGGCGACGGCCATCGCGCCCGACAGCGCGGCGAGGATCGCAACGAGGTTCATCCGCAATCGCTTTCCCGGACATTGGGGGATTCGACCAGCGCGACGCCGCTCTCGTCCTCGGTGATGATGTTGCCGATCTTGGCGCGAAGGTCGCCGGTTTCGAACTGCGCGCGCAGCCGCTCATTGTCGCGCTTGCGGTAGAGATCCTCGGTGCGGTCGATATGCTCGGCCGAGATGCCGATATTGTCGAGCGCCATGCGCGCCATGCGCACCGCCGAATCGAGCACCTCGCGCACCGCGCCGGCGATCGGCGTGCCCTTGAGCTTGAGCAGCGCGCGTCGATCAAAGGTGCGCGCGAAGATCGCCGCCTTGGGGAAGGCTTCGTGGACGCTCTCGATCAACTCGGCGCTGAGCTGATCGCCGTCGATGCAGAACAGGATCAGCTCGGCCTCCGCCGCGCCGGCCTGGCGCAGCAGGTCGAGCCGCGTGCCGTCGCCATAATAAACCTTGGCACCGAAGGCGCCGGCAACGTCGATCATCTCGATGTCGGTGTCGATCAGCGTGACGGGCACGCCGGCACCGTTGAGCATCTGGCCGACGGTCTGGCCGAAGCGCCCATAGCCGACGATCAGCGCGTTCGATCCGTCGGCGGTAGGCCCGTCGCGCACTTCCTTGCTGTCGGGCTCGGTGCGCAGCCGCGCGGTGGCCGACATCAGGAACGGCGTGGTCGCCATCGACAGCGTGACGATGGCACCGAACAGGCTCGCCGCCTCGGGCTGGACCAGCATGGCGTTCTGCGCCTGGGCGAACAGCACGAAGCCGAACTCGCCGCCCTGGCTGAGCAGCAGCCCGAGCGCGAGCGCGCCGCGCCAGCGCATCCTGAACAACAGACCGATGCCCATGATGATCGCTGTCTTGGTGACGATCAGCGCCGCCGCCATGCCGATGACGAAGAACGGCCGCTCGGCAATGGCGTGGAGATCGAGCATCATCCCCACGGCGAGGAAGAACAGGCCGAGCAGGATCGAGCGGAACGGCTCGACATCGGCCTCGAGTTCGTGGCGATAAGGGCTGTCGGCAAGCATCACGCCGGCAATGAACGCACCGAGCGCGGTCGAGAGGCCCAGCGCCTGCATCGTCGCGGCGGCGGCGATGACGGTGAACAGACCGGCAAAGACGAACATCTCGCGCTCGCCCATATTGCCGATGGTGCGGAACAGCGGGCGCAGGATGAAGCGCCCGGCGAGGATCAGCCCGACAATGGCCGCGACCGTGTAGATACCGAGCAGCCAGCCCGGCGGCCCGGCTTGCGCGGCGGGGTTGCGCGACATCACCGCGACGATGGTGATCAGCGGGACGATCGACAGATCCTGAAACAGCAGGATCGAGAAAGCGCGCTCGCCGAACGGTGTCCGCAACCGACCGGCGGATTGCAGCATCGGCAGGACCTGCGCGGTCGATGACAGGGCAAGCGGCAGACCGAGCGCCAGCGCCGCTTCGACCGAAAAACGCGTGGCGAGCCATACGACGCCCGACACTGCGAGCCCACAGGCGACGACCTGCATCAGGCCGAGGCCGAAGATTTCCTGTTTGAGGCGCCACAGCCGCGTCGGGTTGAGTTCGAGTCCGACGATGAACAGCAACAGCGTGATGCCGAGTTCGGCCACGCCGATCTTGGCTTCGGCACCGCCGACCAGCCCGAGCGCCTGCGGTCCGACCAGCGCGCCGGCAACGAGATAACCCAGCGTGGCACCGAGCCCGAGCTTGCGGAAGATCAGGACGAAGATCAGCCCCGAGCCGAGCAGGATGACGCCGTCGAGGAGCAAGGATTCGGTCATGTCGCGAGAACCTGCGCCGCGCGCGCCGCGTCTGCCGCTGCCTCAAACGGCAAGCGGACCGCACCATGGCGCGCGCTGTGCGGGACGACCCCCGCCAGCGCATCGAGGCCGGGCCAATCGGGCAGCGTACCCTCGCCCGCCAGCCAGCGCGCAACGGCATCGCGCATCGCGTCGAGATCGGCGCCGGAACGACCGATGACATGGCGCGCGAGCAAGGTCGCCGCGGCCTGGCCATAGGCGCAAGCATTGACCTGCATGCCGACCGAGGCGACGCGGCCGGCGTCATCGAGGTCGATATCGACGATGATCCGGCTGCCGCACAGCACCGAGCGGCGCTCGGCCGAACCCATCGGAACGGTCAGCCGCGCATCGCAGGGATTCCCCGTCGCCAGCCGCAGCACCTCGGCATTGTAGAGCGGCGCGTTCATTCGCGATTCTCCGCCGGCACGTCGCGCGGCGCGCTGATGTTGCCGCCGGTGCCGAACACCGGTTCGCCCTTGCGGCGGCGATCGACGAAATCGGCGATGCTCGCGCTGGTCGCGTTAAGCATCGGATAGGTGCGCGCGATGGTCAGCCATTCGGGGCGGTGCGACGGCCCGCCGCGCATAGTGTCGGTGACCAACACGACGAGCAGGAAAGCGAGGCTCGACAGGATCAGCCCCTTGAGCGCGCCGAAGCCGAAGCCGAGCGCGCGGTCGAGCGGGCCGAGGACCGAATCACGCGTGCGCGACCCGAGCGCGCCGGCCACCATCCTTCCACCGAAATAGGTCGCCGCAGTGATCAGCGCAAAGGCCAGCACGGCCGCCCCCGTAACGGTGCCGACCATGCCGGACAGCATGTGCGTCACCGGCGTGTGGAAAATCTTGAGCAGGAAGACGATCGCCACCCAGGCGAACAGCGAGAGCAATTCGGTGACGAAGCCGCGCATGAAGCCGAGCACCGCCGCCCCGCCGATCGCGAGCAGCACGAGAATGTCGAGTGCGGTCAGTCCCATCGCGTCAATCTGTTCCACCGTTCGGGTCGTGCTGACCCGACAGATAGGGCCCTAAGCCGAGCGACGCTACCCGCGCCCTAGCATATGGTCGACGAAACCGCCCAGCGTGCGAAAGCCGGTGAGGCTCAGGCCGCTCTTGTCGCCCGTCATGGCCGAGGGAACCAGCGCACGCTCGAAGCCGAGCTTGCCCGCTTCCTTGAGCCGCAGCGGCCCGTGCGCCACGGGGCGGATCTCGCCCGACAGCGCGATCTCGCCAAAGGCCACGGCATCGACCGGGACGGGACGCTCGCTCAGCGCCGACACCAGCGCCGCCGCGACCGCGAGATCGGCGGCGGGATCCTGCACGCGATAGCCGCCGGCAATGTTGAGATAGACTTCGCAGGCCGAGAAACTGAGCCCACAGCGCGCCTCCAGCACCGCCAGCACCATCGCCAGCCGCCCCGAGTCCCAGCCGACCACCGCCCGCCTCGGCGTTGCGCCCGAGGCGAGGCGGACGACCAGTGCCTGGATCTCGACCAGCACCGGGCGCGTGCCTTCGAGGGCGGGAAACACCGTGGTGCCGGTGACGCCCTCCTCGCGCTGGGTGAGGAACAGCGCCGACGGATTGGCGACCTCGGCCAGCCCTTCCGTCTGCATCGCGAACACGCCGATCTCGTCGGTGCCGCCGAAGCGGTTCTTGATCGCGCGCAGGATGCGATATTGATGGCTGCGTTCGCCCTCGAAGCTGAGCACGGTATCGACCATATGCTCGAGCACACGTGGGCCGGCGATGCTGCCGTCCTTGGTGACGTGACCGACCAGCACTACCGCAGTGCCGCGCTCCTTGGCGAAACGAATCAGCTCCTGCGCCGAGGCGCGAACCTGGCTGACGGTGCCGGGCGCGCCCTCGATCAGGTCGCTGTGCATCGTCTGGATCGAATCGATCACCAGCAGCGCCGGCGGACGCCCCTGCCCCAGCGTGGTGAGGATATCGCGCACCGAGGTTGCCGCGGCGAGCTGGACCGGCGCATTGCCCAGCCCGAGCCGCCGCGCGCGCAGCCGCACCTGGTCCGCCGCTTCCTCGCCCGAGACATAGGCAACGGGCAGCCCGGCCAGCGCCATCTTAGCCGCCGCCTGCAACAGCAAGGTCGACTTGCCGATGCCGGGATCGCCACCGATCAGCGTCGCCGACGCCTCGACGAAACCGCCGCCCAGCGCGCGGTCGAGTTCGGCGATGCCGCTCGGCATCCGGTCGGGCAGCGCGATCTCGGCATCGAGCCCGACCATCACCACCGCACGCCCGCCCGACTGGAGATTGTGCTTGGCCTGGAACGGCGTGACATTGCCGCCGCCGGCCTCCTCGACCAGCGTGTTCCATTCGGCACAATCGGCGCACTGCCCCGCCCAGCGGTGCGACACCGAACCGCAGGATTGGCAGACATAGCGCTTCTGGATCTTGGCCATGCGCGGGAGCTTAACGAAATCGGAACGATTAGGGAACAGGCAAGCTGCGTCTACATCGCATGATGTCGCGCGATCGTCGCGGCATCGAGGCGCAGAAAGCGCGCGGCATTGTTGTAGAAGATGTCGCGCTTCTGCGCCTCGCTGAGAAACGGCGCCTGTTCGATCGCGTCGATCGCGCGCTCGATCGTCTCGGGCCACACCATCTGATCGGACCCGAACATGATCCGGTCGCCAAAGCCGGCATCGACCAGCGCCTGGAGGTATCGGTAAAAGGCCGGGCGCGGCTGCGTATAGGCGATCACGCCGAGGTCCACATAGACCTGCGGGTGGGCGTAGAGCAGCGCGAGCGTGTCATCGAGCATCGGGAAGCCGGCATGCATCACGTCGAGGCGCAGCTTGGGATGCTTCACCAGCACATCCTCGAGCAGCAAGGGGCTGCTCATCCGCGCGCGATACCCCAGACCCGGGAGATAGGCCGCGCCGGGCGGGCCCGGTCCGACATGCAGCGCAACCGGCAGGTCCACCGCCTCGGCCGTCGTCCACAAACCTTCGAGCCGGGGGTCGTTCGGCGCGATGCCCATATATTGGGCGCCGATCTCGCCGATCACGGTGACGTCGCCGGCCTTTTTCGCCGTGCCGAATTCCCTGGTCATCGCCGCTGCATCGGCCATCGCGGCATCATCGGGAATCAGGCCGGGAAGGACGCGCTCGGGCGCTTGCTTGCGCCACGCCATCACTCGTCGGTAACTGCCGCTGACCACCCCGATGATGTTGTGTTTCGCCATAATGGCGAGCGTCCGGGTCATGATTTCATCGTCGGTCTTGGGCGACCAGACTGGATCCTTGCACAGCGGATGCTTGAAGTAATCGATCAGCGCCACCGGATAGGGCTTGTCCTGATCCCAGCGAGGCATTGGCGACAGCGGCGTGCACATCGCCAGCGGCGGCGGACCCTGATCATCGGCCGCCGGTGCGTGAAGGTGGACGTCGAGGATCGGCTCGCGCGCGACCGACGGCACCGGCACCATGGCGAGCAACATCGCCATGGCGGCCACCAACATCATCCTGTGCATCACGTCCCCCCTGTCGCCCCTCGACCGCCACGACGCTGAGAAAGTGGGGTCCGAGAGTCAAGCCGTCGATGAGCGAGGATCAGGACCTTGCCGGAATGCCCAGACCACGCTGCACCGCCGGTCGCGCTAGGCCGCGCTCCAGCCATGCCGCGACATTGGCGTAGTCGTCGAACCCGACCAGTTCACGCGCTTCGTAGAAGCCGATGAGATTGCGCACCCAACCGAGCATCGAGATGTCGGCGATCGAATAATCGGCGCCGAGAAACCAGTCACCACCCTCGAGTTGTTTGTCCATGACACCCAGCAAACGCTTGGTTTCGGCGAGATATCGCTCGAGCGGGCGCTTGTCCTCCCAATCCTTGCCGGCGAACTTGTTGAAAAAGCCGAGCTGGCCGAACATCGGCCCGACCCCGCCCATCTGGAACATCACCCACTGGATCGCGTGCCAGCGCCCGGCGGGGTCGGCGGGGATGAACCTGCCGGTCTTGTCCGCGAGGTAGAGCAGGATCGCGCCGGATTCGAACAGGCCGATCGACTTGCCGCCGGGGCCATCGGGATCGATCATCGCCGGGATCTTGCCGTTGGGGTTGAGGCTGACGAATTCGGGGGTCTTCTGGTCGTCGGTCGCGAAATCGACGAGATGCGGCTCATAAGCGAGGCCGGTTTCTTCAAGCATGATCGACGCTTTCACGCCATTGGGCGTCGGCAGCGAATAGAGCTGGATGCGCTCGGGATGCCGCGCCGGCCAGCGCCGCGTGATCGGAAAGGAGGTCAGGTCGGTCATGTCGATTCTCCGCAGCAACGGCGGTGACATAGTAACGCCGCAATCACAGCGCTATGGCCGGCACATCATGCTGCCGTCCGACCTGCGCGTTGCCCTTTTCAGCGGCAACTATAATTATGTCCGCGACGGGGCGAACCAGTCGCTGAACCTGCTCGTTGGGCATCTGCTCAAGCGCGGCGTTAAGGTGCGGATCTATTCGCCGACCATCCCGCGCCCTGCCTTTCCGCCGACCGGCGATCTGGTCAGCGTCCCGGCCTTCGCCGTGCCCGGCGGGCGCGGTGAGTATAAGCTGGGTCGGTGGCTCCCGGCAGTGATCAAGCGCGACCTCGCGGCCTTCGCCCCCAATCTGGTGCACGTCTCCGCGCCCGAATTTCTCGGCCACCGCGCGGTGACCTGGGCGCGCCAACGCGACATCCCGATCGTCGCCTCGGTCCATACCCGGTTCGACACCTATCCGCGTTATTACGGGGTCGGCTTTCTCGAGCCCATGGTGATCTGGGGGCTGACGCGCTTCTACAACCGGGTCGATACCGCGCTGACCACCTGTCAGAGCATGACCGACCTGCTGCGCGACTGGGGTGTTACCACGCCGATGCGGATCTGGTCGCGCGGCGTCAGCCATTCGCGTTTCAATCCGGCACGGCGCGATCTCGGCTGGCGACGGATGCTCGGCATCGCCGACGACGAGATCGCGGTCGGCTTTCTCGGCCGGCTGGTGCTGGAAAAGGGCCTCGGCGTGTTCGCCGACGTGATCGCGGCGCTGGAGCGGCGCGGAATCAAGCACAAGGTCCTCGTCGTCGGCGAAGGCCCAGCGCGCGAATGGTTCGCCGAGCGCGTGCCCGACGCTGTTTTCGCCGGCTTCCAGTCGGGCGACAATCTCGGCCGCGCGGTCGCCTCGATGGACGTGTTCTTCAACCCGAGCGTTACCGAGACCTTCGGCAACGTCACGCTCGAAGCGATGGCGTCGAGCGTGCCGGTCGTCGCCGCCTATGCCACCGGCACGGTCGACCTGGTCGAAGACGGCGAGACCGGCTTTCTGATCGATCCTGCCAATATCGAAGGCTATGCCGCCGCGATCGCCCGCATCGTCACCGAACCCGGGTTGCGCGACCGGCTCGGCGCGGCGGGGCACGCCAAGGCCGAGCGCTATCACTGGGACGACATCAACGAGTCCGCGCTCGACGCCTATATCGAAACGATGACGCGCAAGGCAGCCTTGCGCGAAAGCCTGTCGCCGCGACCCGCTTTCGCGGCCGGCGCGTCGGGGGTCACCGAAAAGGGCTGATCGCGCGAGACGTTACGCGCCCTGCCAATCGAAGGGCAGCGGCGCCTCGCGAAAGGCGAACCGATCGAGATGGCGCGCAACCGCGCCCTTCAACCCTTCGAGTTGTGTTTCGACACTGGCGTCGATCCGCACCGCCAGCGCTGCGTCGCCCGCGTCGAAGGTGACCAGCGCATCGCCCGGCCAATCCGCGCCGCGCGCGTCCTTGGGGAAGACCACGGTGCCATGGTCGGCGGTGAACTCAACCGCGAGATTGTGCTGCCAGTGCTTGCACAATTGCTGGAGATATTTGCTCGCGCTCTCGGTCGGGACCGAGGCTGTTGCTGACAGGGTCATGGTCGGGATTTCCTGAAGGAGTGCCGGCGGCGGGAAGACCCAGCCGCCGGCGAAGGATCTGCAAGCGGGTTCGCACCCGGATTACAGCCGTTCGATCTTCTGCGCCGCCTCGTCGATCAACGCGACCGCGGCGTGCAGCGTTTCGGCATCGACATCGCCGGCGGCGAGCCGGTTCTGCAACACCGCGCGCAGGTTCATCATCGCGCGCCGCACCGAGCTATTGTCGCCACGCGCGCGTTCTGCACCGACTTCGGCGAGCCGGGTCATCAGCGCGGCTACCAGTTCAGCATTCTCTTCGAGATGCGTCGTCCCGGCCTCGGTGACCGCGAACAGCTTCTTCGCGCCTTCGGTCTGACGTTCGCCGATCAAACCCATCTCATCGAGCAAGGTCAGCGTCGGATAGACGATGCCCGGGCTCGGCGCATAGGCGCCGCCGGTGATCTCCTCGATCTGGCGGATCAGGTCGTAGCCGTGGCGCGGCTCGTCGGCGATCAGCTTGAGCAGCACGAGCCGAAGCTCACCGCCGTCGAACATCCGGCGCCGGCCGCCGCCGCCGCGACCGCCACGTGCGGATTCGGGATCGAATTCCCACCGCACCTCGAATGGGCCCCAATGGCGCGATCCGCCGCGCGGCCCGCAATGGCGGCCATGATGGCCGCCGCGTAATCCATGAAACATCTTAGTCCTTTCATATGTCATGATGGCACTAAGATATATCTTTGACCGTTCTTGACAAGCCCCGCTGCAAAAATTGTTCGCGCAGCCTATCTAGGGCGCATGGCCGACCTCTTTGCTGCAGACGATCTCCCTGCGACGACCGCCCTCGCCGCCGACGCGCCGCTGGCCGAGCGCCTGCGCCCCGCCGCGCTCGACCAGGTGGTAGGGCAGGAGCATCTTACCGGCCCCGAAGGCGCGATCGGGCGGATGGTCAGTGCCGGCCGGCTGTCGTCGATGATCCTGTGGGGACCGCCGGGCACCGGCAAGACGACGATCGCGCGGTTGCTGGCCGACGCGGTCGGCCTGCGCTTCACCGCGATCTCGGCGGTGTTCTCGGGCGTCGCCGACCTGAAAAAGGCGTTCGCCGAGGCGCGCGACCATGCGCGGATCGGCAAGCGCACCTTGTTGTTCGTCGACGAGATCCATCGCTTCAATCGTGCGCAGCAGGATGGCTTCCTGCCCAATGTCGAGGACGGCACGGTGACGTTGGTCGGCGCGACGACCGAGAATCCGTCCTTCGAACTCAATGCCGCCCTGCTCAGCCGCGCGCAGGTGCTGATCCTCCACCGGCTCGACCGCGCCGCGCTGGAAAAGCTGGTCGCCCGCGCCGAGGAAATCGAAGGCCGCCCCCTGCCCCTCACCGCCGAGGCGCGCGACGCGATGCTGGCCAGCGCCGATGGCGACGGGCGCTTCCTGCTCAACCAGGTCGAGACGCTCTATTCTGTCGCGCTGCCCGAACCGCTCGATCCCGCCGGGCTGTCGGCCTTCCTGCAACGCCGCGTCGCGGTCTACGACAAGGACCGAGAGGGACATTACAACCTCATTTCCGCACTCCACAAGGCGATGCGCGGGTCGGACCCACAGGCCTCGCTCTACTATCTCGCGCGCATGCTGACCGCGGGCGAGGAGCCGCTCTATGTGCTGCGGCGGATCACGCGCTTCGCCAGCGAGGATATCGGGCTCGCCGACCCGCAGGCATTGGTGCAGTGCCTCGCCGCCAAGGATGCCTATGAGTTTCTCGGCTCGCCCGAGGGCGAACTGGCGATCGTCCAGGCGTGTCTCTATTGCGCCGTCGCGCCCAAATCGAACGCCGCCTACAAGGCCGCGAGCGCCGCATGGCGCAGCGCGAAGGAAACGGGCTCGCTGATGCCGCCCAAGAACATCCTCAACGCACCGACCCGGCTGATGAAGGATATCGGCTACGGCAAGGGCTATGCCTATGACCATGATACGGCGGAAGGCTATTCGGGGTCGAACTACTGGCCCGAGGAAATGAGCCCGCAGACTTTCTACAAGCCGACCGATCGCGGGGTGGAAAAGCGCATCGCCGAGCGCATGGCGTGGTGGGCGGAGCTCAAGGAGCGCGGGGAATGACGATCGATTGGGATGCCGCCGTCGCCTTTGCGCGGTCGCTGCCCGACACCGAGCTTTCGACCAGCTATGGCAGCCCGGCAGTCAAGATCGTGTCGAACGGCCGCGCCTTCCTGTTCACCGGTCGCGAGGGACAGAGTTCGTTCGGGCTCGCGATCGATCTCGACACCGTGGAGATGCTCAAGGAAACTGACCCGGACACCTTCTGGCAGACGCCGCATTATGAGGGCTGGCCCGGGGTCCTGGTGCGATACGACAGCCCCGATCCGAACCGCGTCCGTGCGATCATCGCGCGGTCGCGCGACTGGGTCGCGGCGAAGAAGCCGGTAAAGCCGCGCAAGAAGAAGTGAGTCGCTTCACGCGCTTCGCGGCGATCGACTGGTCGGGCGCGAAAGGCGTGCGGCATCCCGGCATCGCATTGGCGGTGTGCGAGGTCGGTAACGCGGCACCGACGCTGGTCGAGCCGCCACACGGCGCCTGGTCGCGCCAGGAGGTGCTCCACTGGCTCAGGGATCAACGCGACACGCCGCTGCTCGCCGGATTCGACTTCAGCTTCGCGCCGCCGCTGGTCGAGCGCGGTGCCTATCTGCCGGGCGAGGACACACCGCACACCGCGCGCGCCTTCTGGGCCTATGTCGACGCACGCTGCGCCGATGCCGATCTCGGCGCAGCCTCGTTCCTCGAATCACGTCGAGGCTCGCATTTCTATCTCGGCGCGGCAGACGGCCCCAAGGCGCGCTTCATGCACTTCCGCCGCTGCGAGGCGCGCTACAATGCGCAGGGCGGCGGCAAACCGTCGACCGTCTATGATGCGATCGGCGCGGCACAGGTCGCCAAGGCGAGTTTTGCCGGGATGCGCCTACTCCATCATCTCGGCCATGACATTGCGGTGTGGCCGTTCGACCGCGTGCCCGATCGCGGCGCGCTGGTCGTCGAGATCTACACCGCCATCGCCGCACGTGCCGCGGGCATGCGCAAGGGCTTGAGCAAGCTGCGCGACGGCGAGTCGCTAGATGCCGCGCTGGCCGTCATCGGCAGCCAGCCGCACCGCCCGCTCGCGCGTTACACCGACCATGCCACCGATGTGATCCTCACCGCAGCATGGCTGCGCGCCAACGCGAATCGTGCCGAACTCTGGCATCCATCGACCCTTTCGCGCGAGATTGCGCAAAGCGAGGGCTGGACCTTCGGCGTCGTCTGACGCATTTGCAGTCAACGTGCCGGTTTAGCTCAGCTGGTAGAGCAGCGGTTTTGTAAACCGAAGGTCGCGGGTTCGATTCCTGCAACCGGCACCAGGATCAACCACGGAAACCCGCTTGCCGACGACCGACGATCCTGACTTTGCCCTTGTCGCCGCGGCCTGCCGCTGGCCGCCTTCGGCCGCGCGCGACGCGGCGGTGCGGGCGGCGGCGGCGCGCGTCAGCGATGGCGCACGGTTGCAACGCGTCGTTCGGCGGCAACGCGTTGCGGGACTGGTGCACGGCGCGCTCAAGGCGGCTGGCGCCGCAGTGCCACCGCCGGCGGGTCCGGCGATCGGGCACAGCGCGGCCGGAATCATTCGCAGCAGCATGACCGGCGCCGCCGAGACCGCCCGCTTGATGCAGCTGATCGGGAACGCAGGCTATCCGGTCGTGACCGTCAAGGGCGCCGCGCTCGCCGCGCTGGTGTATGGAACGATCGCGCTCAAGCACAGCAAGGATATCGACCTGCTGATCCTGCCCGAGCATGCGCAGGACGTGATCGCGCTGCTCGAGGCGGATGGCTACCGCATCACCTTCCCGGCGACGCAGCTCAGCCCGGCCCAGCGCGCCATGCTGACGCATTATGGCAAGGATGTCGCGATGCGCCGGCCGGGTCCCTATCCGCAGCTCGAGCTGCACTGGCGGATGTTCGGCAATCGCGCGCTATTGCCAACCGTCACCGCGAACGCGCCCCGCCAGAAGGTAGTTTTGTCGGGCGAGGTCACGGTCGAGACGCTCGCGCTGCCCGATCTCTATGCCTATCTCGTCGTGCACGGCACCGGCGATGGCTGGTCGCGGCTCAAATGGCTCGCCGATCTCAACGCCCTGCTCGCGCCGCTCGATGCCGCGACGATCGCGAAGCTCCACGCGCATGCCGAGCAACTGGGTGCGGGACGCTGCTCCGCGGTGTCGCTGCTGCTCTGTGCGGAGCTGCTCGCGCTGCCGCTCGATGCAGCGTTCGTCGCGCAATTGCGACGTTCGCGCCGCGTCCGCATGCTGGCAGATCTGTGTCGTCGGCTAATGATCCCTGCCGATGGTGGCGCGGAGCTGACCACATGGCGCGGTGGCCAGCGCCTTTTGCTGCTGGTCCAATTGCTGATGGCGGGCGGACCGCAATATTATTTCGAGATGTTGCGTTGGACCTTGTTCATTCAGACCGACCTTTACCGCAGCAAGGCGCCGCCAGCGCTCTATTTCCTCTATCCGCTCCTGCGCCTGCCGCTGTGGCTCGGCCGCCGCGTCGGCCTGGTCGCCGAACCGCGAGCGGAGAAGGGCCAATGAGCCTCCGCCTGCGCCAGCGCTGGAAGATGTGGCGCCACCGCGTCAATCGCTCACGCCAGGTCGGCCATCGTGAGCGCATGTTGCTCGCCGAGGCGATCTGGAATCTCGCGGCAGCGCGTTTACAGCTCGCCACCCAGCCCTTTCCGCAGATCGCGCGGCGGCTCGGCGGCTTCGTGGCGCCTGGCCAGGCCCGCGCTAACTTCAAGCCGGCCCGCCCCGATGAAGAGGCGATTGCGGCCATGGTTGGCTGGGCGGTAACCCGGGCCGCACGGCACGTGCCATTCAAGGCTGTGTGCCTGCCGCAGGCGATGGCGGCCAAGGCGATGCTGGCGCGCCGTGGCATTGCCAGCGTGATTCATTTCGGCACGCGACGGGGCGAAGCGCTGACGCTCGCCGCCCATGCGTGGGTCGATGCCGCCGGCGTCGAGGTGACGGGCTATCCCGTCGAAGACAAATTCACCGAGATCGCGTGCATCGCCTGACCTATCGCTATCGGTTCGGCGGCCTGGCGATCGACTCCACGATCGCGCTCGCCGGCGCGCGGCGCGTCGACCACATCGGCGAGGGACATCATCTCGACCTTCTGTTCCATCAGGGTAGCGCGCCGCGCGCCGATCGCGATGTGTTCACCTGGACGGGGCGCTATTCGCTGAAGCTCGGACGGATTGGCGATGCCTGGCATTTCAGCTCGCGGTTCGACGGCACCTTCATCATCGACCCCGCTATCTCCCGACTCGACGTTTACGCTGGCGACGAGGCGCCGACACCGGCCGCGATCGATGTGCTCACCCGCCGCATATTGCCGCGGCTGGCGATCGAAACCGGCGCGCTCACGGTGCATGGCGCCGCCTTGATCCGCGACGGCGGCGCGATCTTGTTGTTCGGCGAATCCGGCGCCGGCAAATCGACCCTCACCGCCGCGCTCGCGCAGGCCGGCTGGTCGATCGCCAGCGACGACATGACGATCATCCGCTTCGACGATGCCACGCCCGTGGTCTACCCCGGCGCGACCGGCGTCTGCCTGTGGCCCGACACACGCGCGGCGCTCGATCTCGAGCCCGCGCGCTGCCTGGCGATGCCGGGTTATGACGACAAGCTTCGCTTCGAACCCGAAGATCGCCCGGACGCGGACCCCGCGCGACTTCACGCGGTGGTGTTCCTCGAGCGCAGTAACGAGGCCATGGCGCCGCGCCTCGAGCCGATGCCGATCCGCGACGCGGTGCGACGTGCGACACGCCAACTCATCGCGCTCGACCCGACAGCGCCACGTACCAATGCGGTCCATCGGCTGGTTCAGATGCTGGCCGGGGCACGCCCCGTCAAGCTGACCTATCCCAGCGGATACGGCGCGCTACCCGCCGTGACCGATCTGCTTGCCAGCCTGGTCTGAGCCGTCAGGCCAGGATCCCCTTGTCGCGCGCCGTCGCGATGAAATCCGCCACCGCCGCCGCGACCTCGCCCTCCGATACGCCATGCCGCGCGCTCAGCGTCGCGACGATCGCCGACACGTCTCCGCCCGAAGCGATGCCGCGCCAGATATCGGCGGCAGTGCCGTTGAGCACATGATAACGACCGTCGCGCACGTCGAACAAGGCAAGCTCGCCGGGCACATTTTGCCACGAGACATGGTCTGGAATGGTTAGCGTCACGATTAACTCCCCGCGTGCCGTGCGCTCTAGCGCGTCGCACCGAATCCGCAAATCGCGCGGCGCGATTGCCTCCCCATCGAAACGGCCCGATAGGAACCGCAACGCTCGACCGGGATTTAACGACAGCCGATGATCAAGGTCGCCAGCTACAATATCCACAAGGGCATCGGCCTCGACCGTCGTCGCGACCCGCGGCGCATTCTCGACGTGCTGCGCGAGATCGATGCCGATATCATCGCGCTGCAGGAAGCCGACCGCCGTTTCGGTCCCAGGCTTTGCGTCATCGACCCGCAATTGCTCGCCGAGCACAGCCCGTGGAAAGCGATCGCAGTGGGCGATCGGCCGGCGAGCATGGGCTGGCACGGCAATGCGCTGCTGGTGCGCAAGGAAGCGCGCGTCATCGCCACCAACGTCATCCACCTGCCCGCGCTCGAACCGCGCGGCGCGGTATCGGCGGATATCGACAGCGGCGGCGCGGTCGTCCGTGTCGTTGGTATGCACCTCGACCTGTCGGGCCTGCGGCGGCGGCGCCAGGCGCATTCGATCATCACCCATGTCCAGGCCGACGGTCTGCGACACCCGACCGTGATGATGGGCGACCTCAACGAATGGAGCGCGCACGCCGGATGCCTGCGCGACTTCGCCCATCATTTCCGTTTCGCCGCTACGGGGCCGAGCTTCCACGTCCGCCGCCCGGTCGCCGCGCTCGACCGCATCATGCACACGCCCGACCTGCGGGTCGTCGATTGCGGCGTGCACAGCAGCGCGATATCACGGCGCGCCTCCGACCATCTGCCGATCTGGGCCGAGCTGGAAAGTCACTGATGCGCGAGAAGGAACTCCGCCTCGCTTTGGTCTGCTACGGCGGCATCAGCCTGGCCGTCTACATGCACGGCATCACCAAGGAGATCTGGCGGCTCGCGCGCGCCAGCCAGGCGTTTCACGGCGACGAAACCCCGCAATCGGGCAGTCAGGCCGTCTACCACGCGCTGCTCCAGGAGATCGAGCAGCACAGCAATCTGCGCCTGCGCGTGCTCATCGACATCGTCGCCGGGGCCAGCGCCGGCGGCATCAACGGGGTGTTTCTCGCCCAGGCGATATCGACCGGCCAGTCGCTTGAACCCCTGACAAAATTATGGCTCGATTCGGCCGATGTCGAGGCGCTGGTCGACCCGACCCAGGCGCCCAAGTCGCGCTTCTCCAAGGCCTGGGCGATGCCGTTGACCTGGATGGCGGCGCGGCGCAGCGGCACCAGCGTCGATGCACTGGTCGAACCCGGCACGCGCGCCGAGGTGCATGCGAAGCTGTCGCACTTCATCCGCTCGCGCTGGTTCGAGCCGCCGTTCGGCGGCGAATTGTTCACCGGCCTGTTGCTCGACGCGCTCGACGCGATGGCGGCGAGCGAGCGCGGCGCGCGGCTGCTGCCGCCCGGCCAGCCGCTCGACCTGTTCGTGACGATGACCGATTTTCGCGGGCACCCCGAACGGCTCAAGCTCAACTCCCCGCCCGAGGTGATCGAAACCGAGCACCGGCTCATCGCATCCTATGGCGATCGCGGCGAGCGGCGCGACACGCTCGCCCACCCGGCCGAGCTCGCCTATGCCGCGCGGGCGACGTCGAGCTTTCCCGGTGCATTCCCCCCTTTCACCATCGCCGAACTCGATGCCGTGCTGCGCAAGCGCAAGGTCGAATGGCCCGGGCGCATGGCGTTTCTCGAACGGATCCTGCCGCAGCACAGCGCCGCTCAGGCGGCCGAATCGACGGTGCTGATCGACGGTTCGGTGCTCGCCAACGCGCCGTTTCGCCCGGCGATCGACGCGCTGCGCGAGCGTCCGGCGCGCCGCGAAATCGACCGGCGCTTCGTCTATATCGACCCGCAGCCGGGGGTGAAGATCCATCTCGGCGACACCTCGGCCGAATCGCCCGGCTTCTTCCAGACGATCATCGGCGCGATCTCCGAGCTGCCGCGCCAGCAGCCGATCCGCGACAATCTCGAGGCGATCGCCGAAAAATCGCGCCGCATCGAAAGCATGCGCTCGATCATCGCCGGCATCCGCAGCGAGGTCGAAAGCGCGGTAGAATCACTGTTCGACTATACCCTGTTCCTCGATTCGCCGACCCCGTCGCGGCTCGCCGCGTGGCGCAACAAGGCGCAGCATGCCGCCGCCAAGGCCGCCGGCTACAGCTATGCCGCCTATGGCCGACTCAAACTGTCCGGCGTGGTCGAGGGTATCGCGCAGTTGCTCTACCACGCCGGCGGCGAACTCGGCCCGGAGCGCTGGCAGCAGATCCGCAGTGCGGTCGACGCGGCGGTCGCGGCGCGCGGATTCGACCAGATGACGTCGAGTTTTTCGGGCGGCGGCAGCAAGGAGGCGATCGATTTCCTGCTGTCCTACGACCTCGGATTCCGCATCCGTCGCATGCGCCTGCTCGCGCGGCGCCTGTCGGAACTCGAATCCGAGCATGAGGAGGCCGATCTCGAACCGATCCGTGAGGCGATCTATCTGTCGCTGGCCGATTATCTCGAGTGCAAGCGGACCGAGCGCCACGCCCATCTGCGCCGCGATGTCCGCCTGATGCGCGGCGATGCCGGGCCGCTGCTCGACAAGATCGCGCTGTCGCTCAACATGAACGGCATCGACCGCGCGACCGAAGCGCGCTTCGCCACCGCGCTCGACGGGCTGGCGCGCGACGTCAAGCGCCCGATCCTGCTGACCTATCTCGGCTTTCCCTATTATGATGTCGCGACGCTGCCGATGCTGCAGGGCGAAGGACTCGACGAGTTCGACCCGATCAAGGTCGACCGCATCGCGCCCGACGATGCCCGGTCGATCCGCGCCGGCGGTGCCGCGGCGACACTGAAGGGTATCCAGTTCAACACCTTCGGCGCCTTCTTCAGCCGCGCCTATCGCGAGAACGACTATCTGTGGGGCCGGCTGCACGGCGCCGAACGGATGATCGACATCACGCTCTCGACGCTCGACGCCGCTGCGATGCTGCCCGCCGCGCGCGTCGCCGCGATCAAGCGCGCCGCCTTCCTCGCGATCCTCGACGAGGAAGCGCCGAAACTTACCGCCGTCCCGGAATTGATCGAGACGATCAGGCGCGAGATCGGCTGAGGCTGGCATATCGGGCGCAACCCGGTTAGCGTCGGGTTATGCAGTTCCTCAAGATCCTGTTCTGGTGCCTGCTCGCGTTCGTCGCGGCGATCTTCACGATCGGCAACTGGACCAATGTGCCGATCCATCTATGGGGCGGCCTGATCGCCGACGTGAACCTGCCGCTGCTGCTGCTGCTCACCTTTCTCGCCGGCTTGCTGCCGACCATGCTCTATTACAGCACGGTCCGCTGGCGGCTGCGCAACCGCCTGTCGACGACCGAGCGTGCGATCAACGATCTGCGCAGCACGCTGTCCGCGCCCGCCCCGGCGCTGGTCCCCGACGGGGCGCCTGAAGCGATGCCGATCGTCGTCGCGACGCCAGCGCCGCCACCCGGGGCGTTGCTCTGATGAGCAACCGCATCTTCGTCGCGCTCGACACGCCGGATCTGGAAAAAGCGCGGATGCTCGCGACCAAGGTCCGCCATCATGTCGGCGGCATCAAGCTCGGGCTCGAATTCTTCATGGCCAATGGCCGTACGGGCGTGCACGACATGGCCGAACTCGGCCTGCCGATCTTCCTCGACCTCAAGCTGCACGACATTCCCAACACCGTTGCCAAGGCGATCCAGGCACTGCGCCCGCTCGCCCCGGCGATCCTCACCGTCCACGCCGCCGGTGGGCGGGCGATGATGGAAGACGCCAAGGCCGCTGCGCCGACCGGCACCAAGGTCGTCGCGGTGACGATGCTGACCAGCCTCGACGATAGCGATCTCGCCACCACCGGCATCCGCGGCAGCGCGCACGACCAGGTCGTGCGACTGGCCGAGCTGGCGATGGATTCGGGCGTCGATGGCATCGTCTGCTCGGGCGAGGAGGTCGCCGCGGCGCGCAAGCTGTGGCCCAAGGGGTTCTTCGTCGTCCCCGGCGTGCGGCCCGCCAACGGCAGTGCCTTGAGCCAGTTTGGCGGCGACCAGAAGCGCGTCGTCACCCCACGCGCCGCGCTCGATGCCGGCGCATCGATCATCGTCGTCGGCCGGCCGATCACCCAGGCAGCGGACCCGGATCACGCCGCACGCGAGATCGAAGCGACGCTGTAGGCGACCGACTCGGGCTTTGCCCACGCGCGCCAACCGTCTACGGGCTCTCTAATGACCAGCGCAAAGATCTGCGGCCTCTCGACACCCGAGACGGTCGACGCCGCGATTCGTGGCGGGGCGAGCCATGTCGGCTTCGTCTTCCACCTCGCCTCGCCGCGCCATCTTAGCCGCGAGCGCGCCGCGCAACTCGCGGCGCGCGTGCCGGGCCATGTCAGCCGCGTCGGTGTTTTCGTCGATCCCGATGATGCGACGATCGAGGCGGCAACTGCCGCTGGCCAGCTCGAAGTTCTGCAACTTCACAAGGTCACACCACCGCGCGCTTCGGCGATCCGGGCGAAGACCGGACTGGAGATATGGGGCGCTGTCGCGGTCAAGACCCGAACCGACCTCGACGCGGCGCGGGGCTTTGGCGGTGCGGTCGATCGCATCCTGTACGATGCCAAGACCCCGCCCGGCGCCGCATTGCCCGGCGGCATGGGCGTGCGCTTCGACTGGACACTGCTCGAAGGCTTTCGTCATCCCCTGCCCTGGGCGCTGTCGGGCGGGCTCGATCCGCTCAACGTCGGCGATGCGATCCGCCAGACCGGCGCGACGCTGGTCGACGTGTCGTCGGGCGTCGAGCGCGAACCCGGGATCAAGGACAGCGGCAAGATCGCGGCCTTTCTTGAGGCCGTCGCCGCGCGCTGATTGGCGCCCGGCGGGCACCCCGATCGAACAGGGTTGGCGCACGCCGCGCACCTGCTAAAGCGACCGCGTCATGAACACCCCCAACTCATATCGCGCCCAGCCCGACGATCGCGGGCATTTCGGCGATTTCGGCGGCCGCTATGTCGCCGAGACGCTGATGCCGCTGATCCTCGAACTGGAAGCCGCCTATCGCGCGGCGAAGGAAGATCCCGGCTTCCACGCCCAGTTCGACGATCTGCTCGAACATTATGTCGGCCGGCCCTCGCCGCTTTATTATGCCGAACGGCTGACCGAGGCGCTGCGCGACGGCGCGCCCGCCGGCAAGGGTGCCGAGATCTGGTTCAAGCGCGACGAACTCAACCATACCGGCGCGCACAAGATCAACAATTGCGTCGGCCAGATCCTGCTTGCCATGCGCATGGGCAAGACGCGGATCATCGCCGAGACCGGTGCCGGCCAGCACGGCGTCGCCACCGCGACGGTATGCGCGCGCTTCGGCCTGCCCTGCGTCATCTATATGGGCGCCAAGGACGTCGAGCGGCAGCAGCCCAACGTGTTCCGCATGAAGCTGCTCGGCGCGGAGGTGATCCCGGTGACCTCGGGCGCCAACACGCTCAAGGACGCGATGAACGAGGCGCTGCGCGACTGGGTCGCCAATGTCCACGACACCTTTTACATCATCGGCACCGCGGCCGGCCCGCACCCCTATCCCGAGCTGGTGCGCGACTTTCAGAGCGTGATCGGCCGCGAGGCGCGCGAGCAGATGCTCAAGCGCACCGGCAAGCTGCCCGACCTGCTGGTCGCGGCGATCGGCGGCGGATCGAACGCGATCGGCCTGTTCCACCCCTTTCTCGACGATCCGGGCGTCAGGATGCTCGGCGTCGAAGCGGCCGGGCACGGGCTCGACAAGGAACATGCCGCGAGCCTCGCCGGCGGGGCACCCGGCATCCTTCATGGCAACAAGACCTTCCTGCTGCAGGACGAGGACGGCCAGATCACCGAGGCGCATTCGATCTCGGCCGGGCTCGACTATCCCGGCATCGGACCCGAACACGCCTGGCTGCGCGAGATCGGCCGTGTCGATTATACCAGTGCGACCGATGTCGAGGCGCTCGACGCCTTCCAGCTGCTGTGCCGCACCGAGGGCATCATCCCCGCGCTCGAACCGAGCCACGCCATCGCCGCCGTCGCCAAGGTCGCGCGCACGATGGACCGCGACCAGGTGATCCTCGCCAATCTGTGCGGCCGCGGCGACAAGGACATCTTCACCGTGGCCGAGGCGTTGGGGACGAAGATATGAGCGCGGGCCAAAAAGCCCTCTCCCCTTCAGGGGAGAGGGTTGGGAGAGGGGCAGTTCCGTGCGTGACCCCGAGTTGATCAAGCGCGCCAAGGCGATGCGCAGCGAGCCGTCAGAGCCCGAACTTCGCATGTGGCTCGCTCTTCGCGCCAAGCGCTTCGGCGGCGTAAAATTTCACAACCAAAAGGTGATCGGCCCCTACATCGTCGATTTCGCATCGCGCGATCCGATGTTGGTCGTAGAGATCGACGGCGACACGCACGCCGGTCGGGAACATGAGGATGCGAATCGATCACGCTTCCTCGAAGCTCAAGGATATCGTGTGGTTCGTTTTGCCAATTCGGACGTGATGGAGAATTTGGAGGGCGTGCTGACTCACTTGGAGAGTCTTATCGCCACTCCCCCTCTCCCAACCAGTTCGGCAGCGCGACAAGGTCGATCGGGCCCCCGGCACGATCTGCGGCATGCTGGGAGCATGCCGCACCTTGTCGCGCAGCCGAACTCCCCTGAAGGGGAGAGGGCTAGATGACCCGCCTCTCCGCCGCCTTCGCCAAGGGCCACCCAGCCCTCGTCGCCTTCGTCACGGCGGGTGACCCGCATCGCGGTGCGACCGGCGCCATCCTCGACGCGATCGTCGCCGGCGGCGCCGATGTGATCGAGCTGGGCATGCCTTTCACCGATCCAATGGCCGATGGCCCGGCGATCCAGGCGGCAAATCTGCGCAGCCTTGCGTCCGGTACGACCACCGCCGACATTCTCGCCATCGCCACGGCGTTTCGCGCGCGGCACCCCGACACGCCGCTGGTGCTGATGGGCTATGCCAACCCGATGACGCGGCGCGGCCCCGCCTGGTTTGCCGAGCATGCCGCCAAGGCCGGGGTCGACGGCGTGATCTGCGTCGACATTCCGCCCGAGGAAGATGATGCGCTCGGCCCTGAACTGCGCGCGGCCGGAATCGACCTGATCCGCCTCGCCACCCCGACCACCGATGCGGCACGCCTGCCCACCGTCCTCGATGGCGCGAGCGGGTTCCTCTATTATGTCTCGGTCGCCGGGATCACCGGGCTGCAACAGGCCGCGCAAGGCTCGATCGACAATGCCGTCGCGGCGTTGAAGGCGGCGACCGACCTGCCTGTCGCGGTCGGCTTCGGCATCCGCACGCCGCAACAGGCCGCGCAGATCGCGCGCGTCGCTGACGGGGTGGTGGTCGGCTCGGCGATCGTCGAACTGGTCGGCCAGCACGGCGAGGATGCGCCCGGGCCGGTGCGTGCCTATATCGAATCGCTCGCCGTCGCGATCCGCGACACCAGCAAGGAAATCGCATGAGCTGGCTCACCAACGTCCGCAACGCGCTCGCGTTCGTCGCCAAGAAGGAAACGCCCGACAATCTCTGGCACAAGTGCAAGGGATGCGGGCAGATGGTGTTCGTCAAGGAACTGGAGGAAAATCTCCATGTCTGCCCGCATTGCGAGCATCATGAGCGCATCGGTCCGCTGGTGCGGTTCCGGCAGATCTTCGATCCCGGCTTCACGATCGTGCCCCTGCCCACGGTGCAGGACGATCCGCTTAAGTTTCGCGACACCAAGCGTTATGTCGACCGCATCAAGGCGGCGCGCGCGGCTACCGCTGAGGGCGACGCACTGATCACCGCACGCGGCGCGATCGACGGGCGCCGTGCGATCGTCGGCGGGCAGGATTTCGCCTTCATGGGCGGCTCGATGGGCATGGCGGTCGGCGAGGCGTTCGTGCGCGGCGTCGAGAACGCGATCAGCGATGGCTGCCCCTATATCATCTTCACCGCTGCCGGCGGTGCGCGCATGCAGGAAGGCATCCTGTCGCTGATGCAGATGCCGCGCGCGACGGTTGCGATCCAGATGCTCCACGATGCCGGCCTGCCCTATATCGTAGTGCTGACTGACCCGACCACCGGCGGGGTGACCGCCAGCTATGCGATGCTCGGCGACGTTCAGATCGCCGAACCCGGCGCGCTGATCGGTTTTGCCGGCCAGCGCGTGATCGAGCAGACGATCCGCGAGAAACTGCCCGAAGGCTTCCAGCGCGCCGAATATCTGCTCGAACATGGCATGCTCGACATGGTGAAGCATCGCCGCGACCTGCGCGACACGCTGGCGAAGCTGATCGACTATCTGTGCGTAAAGCAGGCGGCGTGATGATTCTCCCCCTCTCGCTTGCGGGAGGGGGCCGGGGGGTGGGCACCCGGTCTATACCCAGCGCAACGCTCGCGGCGAGCGCGAGCCCACCCCCTGCCCCTCCAGCAGGCGGGAGGGGAGATTAACTTGGCCGACTCCGCTTCTTCCTCACACCCCGCCGTCCAGGCGCAGCTCGACCGGCTCTGGGCGCTGTCGCCGGGCGCCGACATTCTCGGGCTCGAGCGCATCACCGCCCTGCTCGACCGGCTCGGCAACCCGCAGGAGCGCTTGCCGCCGGTGCTGCATGTCGCGGGCACCAACGGCAAGGGATCGACCTGCGCGTTCCTGCGCGCCGCGATCGAAGCGGCGGGGCTGACGTGCCACAGCTACACCAGCCCGCATCTCGTGCGTTTCAACGAGCGCATCCGCATCGGCGGGCAGCTGATCGCCGACGAGCGCCTTGCCCAATTGCTCGAGAGTGTTCTCGATCAAGCCGAAGGGATCGGTGCGAGTTTCTTCGAGGTGACGACCGCCGCCGCCTTCCTCGCCTTCGCAGACACGCCTGCCGACGCCTGCATCATCGAGGTCGGACTTGGTGGAAGACTCGATGCGACCAATGTCATTCCCCGGCCGCTGGTTACCGGCATCGCGCAACTCGGCGTCGATCACCAGTCGTTCCTCGGCGAAACGATCGAGGAGATCGCCGGGGAGAAAGCCGGCATTGCCAAGCCCGGCGTGCCGCTGGTCACGATGCGCTATCCGCCCAATGTCGAGAAGCGCATCACGCTGGCAGCGCGCGCCGCAGGAGCGCCGGTCGCGGCTGCCGGGGGAAAGTGGCTATTTTCGGTCGAACCCGATCATCTCGTCTACAAGGACGCTGCCGACAAGATCTCGACCCCGTTGCCGACGCTGGCCGGCACGCATCAGCCGGAAAATCTCGCGCTCGCCATCGCGATGCTGCGCCACCAGTCGCTGCTGACGATACCACCCGAAGCCTTTGCCGCTGCAGCGGTCAGTGCGCAGTGGCCGGCGCGGATGCAGCTTCTGGCACCGGGACCGCTGACCGACCTGTTGCCCGGTGGCAGCACCTTATGGCTTGATGGCGGACACAATCCGGCGGCCGGCGCCGCGATCGCGCGCAGCCTCGCCGCAACGGGCCACGTGCCGCTACACCTCATTCTCGGCATGCTGTCGAACAAGGACGCCGCCGGCTTGCTGGGTCCGATCGCGCCGCTCGCCGCGAGCCTGACCGCCGTGCCGGTGCCTGACCACGAGCATCATGCGCCCGCCACCCTGGTGGAAAGCGCGGCAGCGCTTGGCATCCCCGCAACCGGGACGGCCGATGACGTCCGCGCGGCACTGGCGGCGCTGGCCGCGCGCGCCGACGGGCCGCTTACCGTGCTGGTTTTGGGATCACTCTATCTGGCCGGCGCGGTGCTCGCAGCCAACGACCAGTTGCCCACATAAAGTTACTTCCGTGACGATTGAAGTGCATAGGCGGGATGGCTTTAGCTAAACCCGTTCGTTTCGAGCGAAGTCGAGAAACAGCAACAAGCGCTCCGCCAGGTTTCTCGACTTCGCTCGAAACGAACGGGGGGTGTCGGTTCGATCGGCAACCGAAGTGGCTTCGGGCCACTCACCTATCAGCGCCTGGCGCGTTCCCACATCAACGCGAGGCCCTGGATGGTGAGATCGGGCTCGACATGGTCGAACACATCGGTCTGTTTCTCGAACAGGGTCGCCAGCCCGCCGGTCGCGATCACCGTCACCGGGCGGCCGACCTCGGCCTTCATCCGCGCGACAAGGCCCTCGATCATCGCGACATAGCCCCAATAGATGCCGATATGCATCTGGCTGACGGTGTCGCGCCCGATCACGCTGGCCGAACTCGGCGCCTCGATCGCAATGCGCGGCAGCTTGGCTGCCGCCGTCACCAGCGCATCGAGCGACAGGTTGATGCCCGGCGCGATGATGCCGCCCTTATAGGCGCCCTTGAAATCGGAAAAGTCGAAGGTCGTCGCGGTGCCGAAATCGATCGTGATCAGGTCGCCGGGATAAAGCGCATGCGCCGCGATCATCGTTACCGCGCGGTCGGCGCCGACCGCATGCGGTTCCTCGACGTCGAGCTGCATGCCCCATTCGACCGGCGCCTGGCCGGCGATCAGCGCCTCGCTGCCGAAATATTTGCTCGCCAGGACCTGGAGGTTGTGGAGCGCGCGCGGCACTACGGTGGCGATGATCACGCCGGTCACCTGCTTGCGGTCATACCCCTCCAGGCTGAGCAACTGGCTGAGCCAGACGGCATATTCGTCGGCGGTGCGGCGCGGGTCGGTGGCGATGCGCCAGCGCGCCTTGATGACGCGGCTGTCGTCGACCAGCGCGAAGACCACATTGGTGTTGCCGGCATCGATGGCGAGCAGCATCGCGAAACCCTTTTAGAGCAGGAAGACGTCGGCGGCGTGAATGACACGGGTGGTGCCGTCCGCCAAGCGCAGGATGAGCGCGCCATCGGCATCGAGCCGGTCGAACAGGCCATCAATCGCGCTGCCATCTGGCAGGCGAACGTTGAGCGCGGTGCCCGGGGCATGGGCGCGCTCCATCCAGCGCAACCGTATCGGCGCGAGCCCCTCGCCCCGCCATTTGCCGAGCCAGCGCGAGAAACTCTCGGCGAGCGCTTCGAGAAAATCTCCCGCGCCGACGATCGCACCGTGCGCGGCAAGACTCG
The DNA here is from genome assembly GCF_036663795.1 of Parasphingomonas halimpatiens. Classification (NCBI taxonomy): domain Bacteria; kingdom Pseudomonadati; phylum Pseudomonadota; class Alphaproteobacteria; order Sphingomonadales; family Sphingomonadaceae; genus Parasphingomonas; species Parasphingomonas halimpatiens. Next base: position 42,573 of record NZ_JAXOJP010000026.1, on the reverse strand, counting down.
TCGTCGGGCGATCGGGCAATTCGGGATGAAAGGCGAGGTTGACGCCGAAGCCGATCACCACCGCGTCGTCGGCACGTTCGAGCAGGATGCCCGACAGCTTGGCGGCGCCGATCAGCAGATCATTGGGCCATTTGATCCGGAGCGGAATACTATCGTCGAGCCAGACACGCGCCGCCTCGTCGAGTGCCACCGCGGCGACCAGCGCCAGCGTTGCGGGAGACGGATCGCTCGGGCGCAGGCGAACGAGCGTGCTGGCGTAGAGATTGCCCGGCGGCGAGGCCCAGTCGCGCCCCTGGCGCCCGCGCCCGCCGCTCTGCTGTTCGGCACGTAGCCAGAGCCCTTCCTCGGCCCCGGCGCGGGCGAGCGCAATCACATCGGCATTGGTCGATCCTGTCGTGGCGACGGTGCGGATCGTCGTCAGAACAGCGCCTTTGCCGCCGCCATGCTCCAGGCGCCGATCAGCGGAATGGCGAGATAGCCAAGCGGCGAGACGAACAGCGCGGCCAGCGCGATCATGCCGCCCTCGACGCGATCGTCGGATGGCGCGAAGGCGGGCGCGGGATCGTCGAAGTACATCGTCTTGACGACGCGCAGATAATAATAGGCGCCGATTGTAGAAGCGACGATGCCAACCACCGCGAACGGGTACAACCCGGCCTGCACCGCCGCCCAGAACACCGCGAACTTGGCGTAGAAGCCGAACAGCGGCGGGATGCCGGCAAGGCTGAGCATGAACACCAGCATGGCCAATGCCAGCATCGGCCGCGTCTTGGACAGGCCCGCCAGGCTGGCGATCGTCTCAACCGGCTGGCCATCGGCATCGCGCATCTGCAGCACGATCAGGAAGCTGCCCAGCGTCATGGCGACATAGATCGTCAGGTACATCAGCACCGCCGACACGCCCTGCTGCGTACCCGCCGCCAGACCGACCAGCGCGAAGCCGACATTGTTGATCGAGCTATAGGCGAGCAGGCGCTTGATGTTGGTCTGACCGATCGCCGCGACCGCGCCGAAGACGATCGAGGCGAGGCTGGCGAAGATCACGATCTGGCGCCACTGGTCGGTCGCCGGGCCCATCGCCTCGACCGCGACGCGCACCGCCATCGCCATCGCCGCGACCTTGGGCGCGGTAGCGAAGAAGGCCGTCACCGGGGTCGGTGCGCCCTCGTACACGTCGGGCGTCCACATGTGGAACGGCACCGCCGAGATTTTGAAGGCAAGCCCGGCAAAGACGAACACCAGCCCGAAGGTCAGGCCCATCGAATGACCCGCGCCATAGGCCGTGGCAATCGAGGAGAAGAGCGTGGTGCCGGTGAAACCGTAAACCAGCGAGATACCGTAGAGCAGGATGCCGCTGGCCAGCGCCCCGAGCACGAAATATTTGAGGCCCGCCTCGGCCGAGCGCGTGTCGCGCCGCATGAAGCTCGCCAGCACATAGGCGGCAAGGCTCTGGAGTTCGAGCCCGACATAGAGCGTCAGCAAATCGCCCGCCGACACCATCATGCCCATGCCCGCCGCCGAGAGCAGGATCAGCACCGGATATTCCGGGCGCAGATCGTCGCCGGCTGTGCGCTGGAAGAAATTGGGCGCGAGCAGGATCGACACGCCCGCCGCGATATAGATCAGCACCTTGGAGAAGGCCGCAAAGGCATCGGCGCGGTATAGGCCGCCATAGGCCTCACCGCCGGTCGAAGCGGCACCGAACAGCGCGATCCCGGCGCCGACCAGCACCGCGACCGACACCCAGGAAATCGCGCGCGTCGCGCCGGAACCGCCCCATGCGGCAGCGAGCATCAGCAGCAGCGCGGCGGCGCCGAGGATTTCCTCGGGCAGCGTCATCAACAGCGAGGCGGTCATTTCGCGGCCTCCAGCGTGGCGACGGGGCCATGGCCGGCCGTCGGCAGCGAATCACCCTTGGGCGTGGCACGCTCGATCCGCGCGACCAGCGTGCCGACATCGCCGCGCATCGGGGCGAGGAAGCTTTCGGGGTACACGCCCATCCACAGCACGGCGGCGGCGATCGGCGCGAGCAGGGCGATCTCGCGGACAGTGAGATCGGGCATCGCGCGTACATCGTCCTTGGTCAGCTCGCCGAACACCACGCGGCGATAGAGATACAGCATATAGGCCGCGCCGAGGATGATCCCCGTGGTGCACAACAGGGTGATGGTGGTCGACACCTGGTAGATGCCGGCAAGACTGAGGAACTCACCGACGAAGTTGCTCGTGCCCGGCAGGCCGACCGAGGCCATGGTGAAGAGCATGAAGAACAGCGCGTAGCGCGGCATGTTGATCGCGAGGCCGCCGTAACGGTCGATCTCGCGGGTATGCAGCCGGTCGTAGATCACGCCGACGCACAGGAACAAGGCGCCCGACACGAGGCCGTGCCCGAGCATGACCATCATCGCGCCCTCGATGCCCTGACGGTTGAAGGCGAACAGCCCGACCGTAACGATCGCCATGTGCGCGACCGAGGAATAGGCGATCAGCTTCTTCATGTCGCTCTGCACCAGCGCGACCAGCGAGGTGTAGATCACCGCCACCGCCGACAGGCCGAAGATGATCCAGCCGAGCTGCGCCGAGGCTTCCGGGAACATCGGCAGCGAGAAGCGCAGGAACCCGTAACCGCCAAGCTTGAGCAGCACGCCGGCAAGGATCACAGAACCGGCGGTCGGCGCCTGGACGTGCGCGTCGGGCAGCCAGGTGTGGAATGGCCACATCGGCATCTTGACCGCGAACGAGGCGAAGAACGCGAGCCACAGCCAGGTCTGCACATGCACCGGGAAATCGGTGTTGAGCAGCGTCGGGATGTTGGTCGTGCCGGCATATTGCGCCATCCACAGCATCGCGATGAACATCACCACCGAGCCGAGCAGCGTGTAGAGGAAGAATTTGTAGCTCGCGTAGATGCGGTTCGCGCCGCCCCAGATGCCGATGATCAGGTACATCGGGATCAGGCCGGCCTCGAAGAAGATGTAGAACAGGAACAGGTCCTGCGCCGCGAAGGTGCCGATCATCAGCATCTCGGTGACGAGGAAGGCGCACATATATTCCTGCACGCGCTTCTCGATCGCGACCCAGCTGGCGCCGATGCAGATCGGCATCAGGAACACGCTGAGCATGATCAGCAGCAGCGCAAAGCCATCGATGCCGAGCGCCCAGCCGAGCGGGCCGAACAGATGCTCGTGATTCTCGACGAATTGCCACTGCGCGCCGCCGATATCGAACTGCGCCCAGAGCAGGATGCCCAGCGCGAGATCGACCAAGGTCGCGGCGAGCGCGAGCCAGCGCGCGCCGCTGGCGCTGAGGAACAGGCAGGCGATCGCGGCGATCGCCGGCACCGCGAGCATGACGGAAAGGATCGGAAAGCCGGTCACGCGCGGATCGCCCAGGTCAGCGCCGCCGTCAGGCCGATCAGCATGACGAAAGCATAGGTGTAAACATAGCCCGATTGCAGCCGGCCGGCGATGCGCGTGCCCTGCGACACCAGCCAGGCCGAGCCGTTCGGCCCGAAGCGGTCGATCGTGCCCTCATCACCCTTCTTCCAGAAGAACCGGCCGATGGCGAAGGCCGGGCGGACGAAGAGGATGTCGTAGAGCTCGTCGATATACCATTTGTGGAGCAGGAAATCGTACACCACCGAGAATTGCGCGGCGATCTTGGCCGGCAGATCGGGCGAGCTGATATACAGCCGCCACGCGGTGAACAGGCCGAGCAGCATGGCGATCGTCGCCGACAGCTTCACGCCGAGCGGCAGCTCCTCCATCGCTTCCATCAGCTTCTCGCGGAACGCGATCGAGCCCTTCCAATAGGCCTCGCCCGCGCTCGGATCGATAAAATAGTGATGGAAGGCGAAACCGGCCAACACCGCGCCGACCGACAGCAGGATCAGAGGGATAAGGATCGGCAGCGGGCTTTCATGCGGATGATAGCCGCCGGTGCCGTCATGCGCGGCGTGGTGATCATGCTCGTGATGCGCATCATGCGCGTGATCGTCATGTCCATGATCACCATGGCCATGGCCATGCTCGTCGTGCAGCGCGTGCTGGATATGCTCGGACTGCGCCCAGCGCGGCTTGCCCCAGAAGGTCAGGAACATCAGCCGCCACGAATAGAAGCTCGTCAGCAGCGCGACGAGGATGCCGACGATCGACGCCCCTTGCTGTCCCGACGCCCAGGCCGCCTCGATGATTGCGTCCTTGGAATGGAAGCCGGCAAAGCCGATCGCGAGCGGGTTGCCGAACACCGCCGGAATGCCGACGCCGGTGATCGCCAGCGTGCCGGCCATCATCGCCCAGAAGGTGATCGGGATGTGCTTCCGCAGGCCGCCATAGAAACGCATGTCCTGCTCATGGTGCATGGCATGGATCACCGAGCCCGCACCGAGGAACAGCAGCGCCTTGAAAAAGGCATGGGTGAAGAGGTGGAACATCGCCGCGTCATAGGCGCCGACGCCGGCGGCGAAGAACATGTAGCCGAGCTGCGAGCAGGTCGAATAAGCGATGACGCGCTTGATGTCGGTCTGCACCAGCCCGATCGTCGCGGCGAAAAAGCAGGTCGCGGCGCCGACGGTCATCACGACGTGCTGCGCCACAATCGAGGTCTCGAACAGCGGCGACATGCGGCACACCATGAACACGCCGGCGGTGACCATCGTCGCGGCGTGGATCAGCGCCGACACCGGGGTCGGGCCTTCCATCGCGTCGGGCAGCCAGGTGTGCAGGCCGAGCTGCGCCGACTTGCCGCACGCGCCGACGAACAGCAGCAGGCAGAGCAAGGTCAGCGTATCGACACGGTAACCGAGGAAACCGATCGTCGAACCCGCCATGTGCGGCGCGGCGGCGAGGATCTCGGGGATCGAAACCGTGCCGAACACCAGATAGATGCCGAAGATGCCGAGCATGAAGCCGAGATCGCCGACGCGGTTGACGACGAATGCCTTGATCGCGGCGGCATTGGCGCTGGGCTTGCGGAACCAGAAACCGATCAGCAGGTAGGAGGCGAGACCGACGCCCTCCCAGCCGAAGAACATCTGCACCAGGTTGTTCGCGGTGACGAGCATCAGCATCGCGAAGGTGAACAGCGAGAGATAGGCGAAGAAGCGCGGCTGGTCCGGATCCTCCTCCATATAGCCCCAGCTATAGAGGTGGACGAGCGCCGAGACCGAGGTGACGACGACCAGCATCACTGCGGTCAGCGCGTCGACGCGCAGCGCCCAGGCGATGTCGAGATCGCCCGACTTCATCCATTCGAACACCGGTTGGATCGTCGGCTCGGCACCGCCGAGATAATGTATGAAGATCGGCCAGCTCATCGCGCAGGACAGAAACAGCGCGCCGGTGGTGACCAGCTTGGGCAAGGTGCTGCCGAACGCCTTGTTGCTCAACCCGGCAATGGCCGCGGCGAGCAGCGGCAGGAAGACGATGAAGAGGATCACGTGTTCAGCCCTTCATCCGGTTGACGTCGTCGACCGAAATCGTCCCGCGCCCACGGAAATAGATCACCAATATGGCCAGCCCGATCGCCGCCTCGCCGGCCGCGACGGTCAGCACGAACATCGCGAACACCTGGCCCACGAGATCGTCGAGATAGGCCGAGAAGGCGACGAAGTTGAGGTTCACCGCGAGCAGGATCAGCTCGATCGCCATCAGCATGACGATGAGGTTCTTGCGGTTCACCACGATCCCCAGCACGCCAAGCGCGAAGAGGATCGCCGCGACGACGAGATAATGCGTCAGCCCGATCACAGTTCGACCCCCTGCCCGACCCCGGGTTGCGTCTTGCGCACCGCATCCTGCGGGCGCCGCGATACCTGGCGCGAAACGTTCTGCGGCCGCACGCCCGAGCGCTCGCGATGCGTCAGCACGATCGCGCCGATCATCGCCACCAGCAGCACGAGGCCCGCACCTTCGAACACGAAGAGATAGCGCGTGTAGAGCAGGTTGCCGATCGCCTCGATATTGGGCACGTCGTCCTTGATCACCGCGACGCGGCGCCCCAGCTCGACCGCACCCGCGCCATAGGCGCCGATCGCGATGATCACCTCGGCCGCCAGCGCGATCGCCAGCGCGAGGCCGACCGGCAGGTAGCGTGCGAAGCCGCTGCGCAACTCGGCGAAATCGACGTTGAGCATCATCACGACGAACAGGAACAGCACCGCGACCGCGCCGACATAAACGATCACCAGCAGCATCGCGATGAACTCGGCGCCGACCAGCACCATCAGCCCGGCGGCGTTGAAGAAGGCGAGGATAAGCCACAGCACGGCATGCACCGGGTTGCGCGCCGTGATCGTCAGCGCCGCCGAGGCGATGACGATGCTCGCGAAGAGATAAAAGGCGATGGCTTGGATCACGGAATCAGTGGGCCCCTGAAATCTGGCTGGCGCTTAACGGTAGGGTGCATCGGCGGCAAGGTTCGCGGCGATCGCACTTTCCCAGCGATCGCCGTTATCGAGCAGCTTTGCCTTGTCGTAGATCAGTTCCTCGCGCGTTTCGGTCGAAAATTCGAAATTCGGCCCCTCGACGATCGCATCGACCGGGCACGCTTCCTGGCAAAGCCCGCAATAGATGCACTTGGTCATGTCGATGTCGTAGCGCGTCGTTCGGCGGCTGCCGTCGTCACGCGGCTCGGCCTCGATCGTGATCGCCTGTGCCGGGCACACCGCCTCGCACAGCTTACACGCGATGCAGCGCTCTTCGCCGTTCGGATAACGGCGCAGCGCATGCTCGCCGCGGAAGCGCGGTGAGATCGGGTTCTTCTCGAACGGATAGTTGATCGTCGCCTTGGCGCGGAAGAAATAGCGCAACGTCAGGGCGTGCGCCTTAACGAACTCCCAAAGGGTGAACGCCTTGATGATCTGCGCGGGGGTCATTTGCTTCCTTCGCTGCGCGAGCAACGTCCCTCGATTATGACGGTAAAAGGTGCGCGCGTATGCGCGGCGCTATCCGATGCAAGCGCAGTAGGCATGATCGTTACCTTTGCACCATTTGCATCATCGACCAGATGAACCACGGTGACACAGCCGGTTTCGGTGAACATGCACGGACCGGCCGCAGCGGCGACGATCGCCACCGAACCTGCGGAGGTAGGCACGACGGGATGAGCACCGGCAATCTGGATCGGATCGCCCGCCCAAAGAACTTTCGCTTCTCGCCCGATACCTTTCGGAACGAGTTGGACCGTGAACTTCCAGTTATCCGCCGTAACACCGCCAAGCTGGAGCGGGTTCAGACTCGGCTTACCGCTCTCGGTGATCAATGTCTGTGGTGGCTCAAGCACGCAGTCGTAGCTGACCGTCGTTGCTGCCGCCGCGAGCATCATCAGGATCGCGGTCATGCCGGAACTCCCACACGCTGCCACATCAGGAAGCCGGAAACGAGGAACACCCAGAACAGCGACAGCGGCAGGAAGATTTTCCAGCCCAGCCGCATCAGCTGGTCGTAGCGGTAGCGCGGGACGGTCGCCTTGACCCAGCTGAACAGGAAAAAGAACGTCAGGAACTTTAGAAACAGCCAGAGGATCCCGGGCACGTGATAGAGGATCGGGATATCGAGCGGCGGCAGGTAGCCACCCCAGAACAACGTCGCGTTGAGCACGCACATCAGGATGACGTTGGCATACTCACCCAGCCAGTAGAGCGCGAAGCTCATCGACGAATATTCGGTCTGGTAACCGGCGACGAGCTCGCTCTCCGCCTCGGTCAGGTCGAACGGCGCGCGCTGCGTCTCGGCCAGCGAGGAGATGAAGAACACCACCGCCATCGGGAACAGCAGCGGGTTGGCGGCGAAGAAGTTGAACGGGCCGAACGCGCCCTGCTGCGCCTCGACGATCTTCGACAGGTTGAAGCTGCCGGTCCACATCACGATCGAGATCAGCACGAAGCCGATCGCGACTTCGTAGCTCACCATCTGCGCCGCGGCGCGGATCGCCGAGTAGAAGGGGTATTTCGAATTCGACGCCCAACCGGCGATGACGATGCCGTAGACGCCGAGCGACGACGCCGCGAGCACGTAGAGCAGCCCGACATTGATGTTCGACAGCACCACGCCGGCCTGGAACGGCACCACCGCCCACACGATCAGCGCCACCGTGAAGGTGATGATCGGCGCGAGCAGGAACAGCCCCTTGTTGGCGGCGGACGGGATGATCGTTTCCTGCAGGAACACCTTCAACCCGTCGGCGAAGCTCTGCAGCAGCCCGAACGGGCCGACGACATTGGGGCCGCGACGCAGCGCCATCGCCGCCCAGATCTTGCGATCGGCATAGATGATCATCGCCACCGCCAGCATCAGCGGCAGCGCGATAACGAGGATGCCGACGATGGTGGCGACGAACCACGCCCAGCCATAGGACATGCCGAATGAGGCGAAGAAGGCGGTCATCAAAAATTCCTCCCCGGCACGGGGAGGGGGACCAGCCGCAGGCTGGTGGAGGGGGGCCTCCACGAGCGCTGAGGTCGGCGGCGAGCCCCCTCCACCGGCTTCGCCGGTCCCCCTCCCCGTTCCGGGGAGGATTTAACAAAAGTCATCACTCCGCCGCCTCCGCAAAGGCCTGGCCATGGACCAGTTCCGCCGAGCAGCGTTGCATCGTCGGGCTGGCGCGGCAGATCGCGTTGGTCAGGTAGAAATCCTTGATCGGGTAACCCACCTCGCCCTCCGCCTTGGCGTCGAGCGCCGGGGTGTTCCAGGCGAACGTCGTCAGACCGGGCGTTGCGAGTTCGGGGCAATCGACCGCCATCGCCGCGCGCAGTTCCTCGATCGTGTCGAACGGCAGCACGGTGCCGAACTTTTCGCTCAGCGCGCGCAGGATCGTCCAGTCGTCGCGCGCGTCGCCCGGCGGGAATACCGCGCGCTCGCCGCGCTGCACGCGACCTTCGAGATTCACCCAGGTGCCCGACTTCTCGGCATAGCTCGCGCCCGGCAACACGACATCGGCGACGGCCGCGCCCTTGTCGCCATGATGGCCGATAAAGACCTTGAAGCTGTCGGCGAAGTTCGAGAAATCGACCTCGTCCGCGCCGAGGAAGAAGACCAGCTTCGGCTTGGCGGCGACCAGGTCGGCAATGCCGCCGGGCTGCGCCCAGCCGAGCATCAGCCCGCCCATCCGGCTCGCCGCCATGTGCAGCACGTTGAAGCCGTTCCAGCCCTCGCGCACGACATTATAGGTCTTGGCGAGCTTGAGCGCGGCGCCATGGCCGCCCTTCAGCGCCGCACCGCCGACGATCACCATCGGCCGCTCGGCCGCCTTGAACGCGTCCATTGCCGGCTTGGGCAGCTTGGCGAGGATCGACAGGTCGTTGCCGAGCCACTCGACCTTGTAGGTCAGGTCGGTCTCAGGCCCGATCGCGAAAACCTTCGCGCCCTTCTTGATCGCCTTGCGGATCCGCGTGTTCACCAGCGGCGCTTCCCAGCGCAGATTGGTGCCGACCAGCAGGATCGCATCGGCCTTTTCGGCGCCGGCGATGGTGGTGTTGAAGTTGACCGCCGCCAAAGACGACGTGTCGTAAGCCATCCCCGTCTGCCGCCCTTCGAGCAGCGACGAGCCCATCGACGCGAGCAGCGCCTTGGCGGCATACATCGTCTCGCAGTCGAGCAGGTCGCCATGCACCGCGGCGACGCTGTTGCCCGGCTTTACCGCGGCGATCGCGGCGAATGCCTCGTCCCAGCTCGCTTCGACCAGCTTGCCATGCTTGCGCACGAACGGCCGGTCGAGCCGCCGCCGCACCAGGCCGTCAACGGCATGGCGCGTCTTGTCCGAGGCCCATTCCTCGTTGACGTCCTCGTTGATCACCGGCAGCGCGCGCAGCACCTGGCGACCGCGGCTGTCGAGCCGGATGTTGGTGCCGACCGCATCCATCACGTCGATCGACAGCGTTTTCTTGAGCTCCCACGGCCGCGCCTCAAAGGCATAGGGCTTGGAGGTAAGCGCGCCGACCGGGCACAGATCGACGACATTGCCCGATAGCTCGCTGGTCACCGCGCCTTCGAGATAGGAGGTGATCTGCATGTCTTCGCCGCGATACAGCGCGCCGATTTCCTCGACCCCGGCGACTTCCTCGGCAAAGCGGATGCAGCGCGTGCACTGGATGCAGCGCGTCATCACCGTCTTGACGATCGGCCCCATATATTTCTCGGTCACCGCGCGCTTGTTCTCGGTGTAGCGCGAATGGCCACGGCCATAGGCCAGGCTCTGGTCCTGCAGGTCGCACTCGCCGCCCTGGTCGCAGATCGGGCAGTCGAGCGGATGGTTGATCAGCAGGAATTCCATCACGCCCTCGCGGGCGTTCTTCACCATCGGCGTGTTGGTGAAGATTTCCTGGTTCTCGGCGGCCGGCAGCGCGCAGCTCGCCTGCGGCTTGGGCGGCCCGGGCTTAACCTCGACCAGACACATGCGGCAATTGCCGGCGATCGACAGCCGCTCGTGATAACAGAAGCGCGGAATCTCCTTGCCCGCGGCCTCGCACGCCTGGAGCACGGTGGCGCCGGCGGGGACCTCGACTTCGATTCCGTCGACCTTGAGTTTAGGCATCTGTGCCACCTTGTTGGCCCGTCGCTGCGGCATCGGCCGACCGGCGCAAACCCTGAATATGATCGTGAATGGAAAGCAAAATCGTCGCAAACACGCCATAGGCAACCCAGCCCGACGCATAGATCACAGCAGATAGGAATATCGCGAACAGCTGTGGACGAAGATCGCTCGTATAGTCGATCGAGCGGTATGTGCCCGAGGTGAGATAGGTGAACAACGGAACGATGTTCTTGGCGAAATCGAGCACGCCAATGGCATAAAAAAACGGAGGCGCCATACGCACGAAGGGCGGAAGAGCGGTCATTGGTGCCGTCCCCATCACTCCGCCGCCTCCATCATCGGCTCAAGCCCACCGGTACCGCCGTTGCGCTCGTTGATCCGCCGCTCGATTTCGGGGCGGAAATGCCGGATCAGGCCCTGGATCGGCCACGCCGCCGCGTCGCCCAGCGCGCAGATCGTGTGGCCCTCGACCTGCTTGGTCACCTGAAACAGCGTGTCGATCTCGGAGATGTCGGCGTCGCCGGTGCGCAGCCGCTCCATCACGCGCCACATCCAGCCGGTGCCCTCGCGGCACGGCGTGCACTGGCCGCAGCTCTCATGCTTGTAGAAATAGCTCAGGCGCGAAATGGCGCGGACGATGTCGGTCGACTTGTCCATCACGATCACCGCCGCGGTGCCGAGCCCCGAGCCGAGCGCCTTCAGCCCGTCGAAATCCATCGGGCAGTCCACGATCTGCGCCGCCGGCACCAGCGGCACCGACGACCCGCCCGGGATAACCGCGAGCAGATTGTCCCACCCGCCGCGGATGCCGCCGCAATGTTCCTCGATCAGCTGGCGGAACGGGATGCTCATCGCTTCCTCGACCACGCACGGCTTGTTCACATGGCCGCTGATCTGGAACAGCTTGGTGCCGCGATTATTCTCTGCGCCGAAGCTCGAAAACCATGCCGCGCCGCGCCGCAGGATCGTCGGTGCGACCGCGATCGATTCGACATTGTTGACCGTGGTCGGGCAGCCATAGAGCCCCGCCCCCGCCGGGAAGGGCGGCTTCAATCGCGGCTGGCCCTTCTTGCCTTCGAGGCTTTCGAGCATCGCGGTCTCTTCGCCGCAGATGTATGCGCCCGCACCGCGATGGACGAAGACGTCGAAATCATAACCCGACTTGCAAGCATTCTTGCCGATCAGCCCGGCAGCATAGGCCTCGGCCACCGCCGCGAACAGCACCTCGGCTTCGCGGATATATTCGCCGCGAATGTAGATGTACGCCGCGCGGGCGCGCATCGCATAACCCGCGATCAGCGCACCCTCGATCAGCTTGTGCGGATCGTGGCGGATGATCTCGCGGTCCTTGCAGCTGCCCGGCTCGGATTCATCGGCGTTGATGACCAGGAAGTTCGGCCGGTCGGGCTTGGGTTCCTTGGGCATGAACGACCATTTGGTGCCGGTCGGGAACCCTGCCCCGCCGCGCCCACGCAGACCCGACGCCTTGATCGTGTCGATGATCGGGTCCTGCCCGATTTCCATCAGCTTCTTGGTATTGTCCCAGTCGCCACGCGCCATCGCGGCCTTCAGCCCCCAGGACTGAAAACCGTAGACGTTGGTGAAGATCCGGTCCTTGTCAGCGAGCATCAACCCCGCGCCTCTCTAATATCGTCATGCTGAACTTGTTTCAGCATCCATGCGCGGTCAGTCGCCCCAGGAGCGTCGTTTGTGCCGAAGCGAACGCGCATGTGTGCGAGCGAGATTGTGTTCCCCGAACACAATCTTGGCTTGCCGGGGGCAAGCCAAAGCTCGCGCACTGAACCAAGTTCAGGGTGACGCAGGATGAGAGGCAAGGCCACTATCGCCGCCCCGCCTGCTGCTGGAAGAACAGATAAACCCCAACGCCGATCGCGATCAGCACGAGCAGCGGCAGCAGCGTGAAAGTGATGCGCAGCAGCCAACCCAGCACGACCAGGCCGCCAATGACGGCCAGCACAGCGATAATCGGATTCACGTCCTTCATGCCCATTCCCCCCGGTAATCGTGGTTCTCGGATACCATGTCCTTGAGGCTGGTCGGGCCGCCCTCGGGGCAACTCGCGCGCCGGCCGACCGTCGAGCCCGGCGTCGGCGTCTTGCCCTGCGCCAGCGCCTCGAGCATCGCGGTGGTGCGGTCGTAGTCGAGGTCCTCGAAATTGTCGTCGTTGATCTGTACCATCGGCGCATTGGCGCACACGCCGAGGCACTCGACCTCGGTCAGCGTGAACAGCCCGTCGGGCGTGGTCTTGCCCTTGATCAGCCCGTGATTCCGGCACGCCGCGAACACATCGTCCGATCCGGCGAGCATGCACGGCGTCGTGCCGCACACCTGGACATGATAGCGCCCGACCGGCGCCATGTTGAACATCGTGTAGAAGGTCGCGACCTCATAGACGCGCATGTACGGCACGCCGATCTCGCGCGCGACGAATTCGATCACCGGCACCGGCAACCAGCCCTGCGTCTGCGTCTCGGCACCGACCTGGCGCTGGGCGAGATCGAGCAACGGCAACGACGCCGATTGCGCCCGTCCGGCCGGATAACGACCGAGGATTTCCTTCGCCTTGGCGGCGTTCTCGACTGACCACGCAAACGCGCCCCAGCGCGCGCGGGTCTCGGCCTCGTCGGGGATTTGGGGTGCGTCGGCCATTAGCGAATGAACTCCACGCGATCGACCTTGTCGCCGCTGAAGGAATAGATGGACATGACCTCGAACTGGTCGCCGTCGGGCGCCCGCGAGACCTTCTCGTGCAGCATCACCGTCTCACCGAGCACATAGGATGAGAGGATGTCCGCCTTGTTCTCTGGAAACTGTGCGAACATCGCCTTCAGGCCGGAACGAACGCCTTCCTTGCCGTCGCGCAGCACGGCGCCACGATAGGTCGCCTCACAGGCGGCGTCGGTCATCAGTTCGACATAACCGTCCGCATCCTGCGCATTGTAGAGCGCGATCATGCGATGAGCGGTGTCGATCCGGGGATTGGGTGCATCAGCCATCAGTTGCGCTCATTAGCGAATGCGGATTCCACGCGCGCTGGAGCGGGTCGCGCATTGCGCTGTTCCAGTTCAACGGTCAGCGCGACCCCGGCAGTTGCCTCCGCGACCTTGGCGATGACAACACGCGATTTACTCTGACCTTCAGCGCACATCCATGTCGCGAGCAACTCACCCGACTGATCATTCTTGTAGACGCGACGCAAATAACAGGGTGCTATTTTCTTCAGGAAATCCTGACCGGAGATATTTTGCGCGCCACCTACCAAAACCTTACCGACGATCAGCGGCAACATGGCTTCAAAGTTATTGGTATCGGCGGCAACTAAGAACGACCGGACCGGTGACACGGAGGTGGCCGTTGCGGGTGCAGTTGGCGGGGCTGCCTGCCCGAACGAGGCGCTGGCCGCACAAAAAAGCCCAGCGCCAAAAATAGAATTTGTGGCCCTCACCGGTCACACTCCCCAAACACGATATCGAGCGCGCCGAGGATGGCGGTCGTATCGGCGAGCATGTGTCCGCGCGACATGAAGTCCATCGCCTGGAGGTGGCTGAACGCGGTCGGGCGTATCTTGCAGCGGTACGGCTTGTTGCTGCCATCCGAGACCAGATAGACCCCGAACTCGCCCTTGGGGCTCTCGGTCGCGACATAGACGTCGCCGGCCGGTACGTGATAGCCTTCGGTGTAGAGCTTGAAATGGTGGATCAGCGCTTCCATCGAGCGCTTCATCTCGCCGCGGCTCGGCGGGACGACCTTGCGGTCGAGGCTGGCGATCGGCCCTTCGGGCATTTCGGCGAGGCACTGCTTCATGATCCGCACCGACTGGCGGACTTCCTCGACGCGCACCATGAAGCGATCATAGCAGTCGCCGCGCGTGCCGACCGGCACGTCGAAGTCCATCTTGGCGTAGACGTCATAGGGCTGCGACTTGCGCAGATCCCAGGCAATGCCCGAGCCGCGGATCATCGGGCCGGAGAAGCCCCATTTCACCGCATCGTCGCGGCTGACCACGGCGATGTCGACATTGCGCTGCTTGAAGATGCGGTTGTCGGCGACGAGGCTGATCGCATCCTCGAACAGGCGCGGCAGGCGCGTGTCGAGCCAGTCGGCGATGTCGGTCAGCAGCTTGAGCGGCGCATCCTGGTGCACGCCGCCGGGCCGGAAATAGGCGCTGTGCATGCGCGCGCCCGAGACACGCTCGAAGAAATTGAGGCAATCCTCGCGGATCTCGAACAGCCACAGGTTCGGCGTCATCGCCCCGACGTCCATGACATGGCTGCCGAGGTTGAGCATGTGGTTCGAGATACGCGTCAGCTCGGCGAAGAACACGCGGAGATATTGCGCGCGGATCGGCACTTCGAGGTCGAGCAGCTTCTCGACCGCGAGTACATAGCTATGCTCCATGCACAGCGGCGAGCAGTAATCGAGCCGGTCGAAATAGGGCAAAGCCTGGAGATAGGTCTTGTACTCGATCAGCTTCTCGGTGCCGCGGTGCAGCAGCCCGATATGCGGATCGACCCGCTCGACGATCTCGCCGTCGAGCTCCATGACGAGCCGCAGCACGCCGTGTGCCGCTGGGTGCTGCGGGCCGAAATTGATCGTGTAGTTCTGGATCGCGACGTCGCCCGTGGTCGGGTCGGCGGCGTCGGACAGGCCCTCGATCTTGTCGAGCGTGTCAGCCATTTGCGCCACCGCAAGCAACAACAACCATACCTTCCCCGGCGAAGGCCGGGGCCCAGTTGGGAGCGGCGAATTGGTTGGCGGCGCGCATCATTATTTCTGCTTTCCCAACTGGGCCCCGGCCTTCGCCGGGGAAGGAAATAAGGTTAATCTCGCCCATCATGCCGCACCCTTCGGCTTGCGCGGCGCACGCGGCTTGGCAGCCTTTTTCACCACATTGGGTTCGGCCGGCTTCGGCCCGGCTTCGGGGCCAGCCTTGCCGGCGCCGGTCTGCGCCGTGCTCTCGGACACCTTTGGCGTAGCGGCCGGCGCTGCCGGCGCGGACTTCGCCGCATCGGCCTTGACGATTTCGTCGGCCTTGAGCGGCGTCGGCGCGCCCTTGGCCTCGGGCACCATGCCCTTCTCGTCGCCGGGCAGGATATAGGCGGCGCCTTCCCACGGGCTCATGAAGTCGAAACTGCGGAAATCCTGCGCCAGCTGGACGGGCTCATAGACCACGCGCTTCTGCTCTTCGGAATAACGCAGCTCGACATAGCCGGTGAGCGGGAAATCCTTGCGCTGCGGGTGACCGCGGAAGCCGTAATCGGTCAGGATGCGACGCAGATCGGCATTGCCGGCGAACAGCACGCCGTACATGTCGTACACCTCGCGCTCGAGCCAGCCGGCGACCGGCCAGATCCCCGTCACCGACGGCACCGGCTTGACCTCGTCGGTCGCGACATGGACGCGGATGCGGTGGTTGCGCGTCAGGCTGAGCAGGCAATAGACCACCTCGAAGCGGTCGGGCCGGTCGGGATAGTCGACCCCGGCGATTTCCATCAGCTGCTGATATTCGAGGCCGGGCGTGTCGCGCAGCGCGGTCATCGTCGCAACGAGCGACTCGCGATCGACATGCAGCGCGACCTCGCCGACCGCGTCGACGCCCGACAGCAGATGGCCGCCGAGCACGGCGGTCGCAGCGTCGATGATGCCGTCATTCGCGGCATAAGCCGGAGCAGGCGCCCTCACCGTTCAATCGTCCCCACGCGACGGATTTTCCGCTGCAGCTGCATGATGCCATAGAGCAGCGCTTCGGCGGTCGGCGGGCAGCCCGGCACATAGATGTCGACCGGCACGATCCGATCGCAGCCGCGCACGACGCTGTAGCTATAGTGATAATAGCCGCCGCCATTGGCGCAGCTGCCCATCGAGATGACGTATTTCGGCTCCGACATCTGGTCGTAAACGCGGCGCAGCGCCGGGGCCATCTTGTTGCACAGCGTTCCCGCGACGATCATAACGTCGGACTGGCGCGGGGACGCGCGCGGCGCGGCGCCGAAGCGTTCGAGATCGTAGCGCGGCATGTTGACGTGGATCATCTCGACCGCGCAGCACGCCAGGCCGAAGGTCATCCACCACAGGCTGCCGGTGCGCGCCCATTGGAACAGGTCTTCGGTCGAGGTGACGAGGAAACCCTTGTCGCCCAGCTCGCCGTTCAGCCCCTCGAAAAAGGACTGGTCGGGCGGGATGATCGCGCCGCCGGGTGCCGCGGTGAGTTCTACTCCCACTCGAGCGCTCCCTTCTTCCACGCATAGATCAGGCCGAGCGCGAGTTCGGCGATGAACACCATCATCGCGATCCACGCCACCCAGCCGAGTTTGAACACGGTGACCGCCCAGGGGTAGAGAAACGCCGCTTCGAGATCGAACACGATGAACAGGATCGCGACGAGATAGAAGCGCACGTCGAATTGGCTGCGGCTGTCCTCGAAGGCGGGGAAACCGCATTCATATTCGCTGAGCTTCTCCGGCGACGGCTTGTGCGCACCGGTGAAGCGCGCCGCGACGATCGGCGCGAACACGAACACGCCCGAGATGGCAAGCGCGACCCCCAGGAACAGCAGGATCGGGAGATATTCTGACAGATCGACCAAGGGTATCTCGCAACTGCGAAGTGATGCGGCGGCTTTAGGAGCAAGCGGGGAGTCGGGCAAGGCGTGGAGGGCGTGAGAATGATTCGCAATTGGAGCATGCGAATGTACCGAATCCGGCCGACCTCGCCTTGCGATGCTGACCGCGGTGAAATGACCGATCGCACGAAAGTGACGATACCTTCTATGCAAGGCGCCCGCACGTCGGGCAGTGCCGCCATATCGGTCGCGAATCGCAATCAGCCGCTTTTTGGCTTGGCAACGCTCACAGGGCGCATAAGCTCGGGGCGCCATCACCTGGGGGACCTTGTTATGATCCGTTATTACCTCGCCGCACTCGCCATGGCCGTCGTGCCCGCCACCGCCCATGCCCAGATCACCGCGCAGAACCCGGCAAGTGTGTCCGCTGCGATGCAGAAAGCCGGTTACGCTGCGCAGCTCACCAAAGATACGAGCGGTGACCCGATGATCACCTCATCGTCGAGCGGATCGAGCTTCACGGTGTTCTTCTACAATTGCACCAACCACACCGATTGCCGCACGATCCAGTTCTTTGCCGGCTATCCCGACAAGACCGCCTCGCTCAGCGTCATCAACGGCTGGAACTCCGACCATCGCTTCGGCCGCGCCTATATCAGCGACAAGGGTTCGTCGCGGATCGAGATGGACGTCGATCTCGACGATGGCGGCATGAGCTACGGCCTGTTCGAGGACAATCTGCAGTTCTGGGTCGCGACGATGGCCGCGTTCGAGAAGCATATCGGCAAGTGAGGTTGCGGGGCGGGGCTTCGCCTTCGCCCCGCCAACACGCGCTGGCGCCGCCTATTGCGGAACGCTCATCACCACGACGGGGGTTGGTCGTTGCACGCCGGGCGTCGCGCCGGCGTAGCTGGACCATTGCGAGTCGGCGACGACCCATGCCCGCGTGCCGAAGGTGGTGACCTGACCGGGCTCGGGAACCACGCTGGCGTCAGCCAGCTGTCGCGCATTGTGGACCCTCCCTTCGTAACGCTGAAAAGCGATGACGCGACCGCCGCCGGGCTGCCGTTGCGTTGCAATCACATAACTGCCGGCAAAGGCCATCCCGGCGACGTCGTTGCCGGCGGCGTGCACTGGCGGCGTCGGCGCGGGGGCGACCTTGACCCCGCTGTCCTTGAGATTGCGGAACTGACCCGCCGCCATGAGTTGCGCGATGTCGTCGAGCGACGTGCATTCGTCGCGGCAGACATAGGTGATGCCGCTGCGTATGTCGGTGACGGTCACTTGCTCGGTCGTCTGGTCGCCAACCTTGTAAACATCGCCATAGCTACTGACGCCGACCTGATCGAAATCGGCCGGCTTACCGCTGGAGGGCACGAGTCGCTTCTTGATGATGCCGTTGCGATCCATCACCAGCAGCATGCCGGTGGTGCAACCGCCGGCGTCGATGCCGACCGGTCAGTCCGTCGCGATCCAGAGCAGGTTGCGCCGCAGGTCGAAGTCCAGCCCGCGCGGGCGCCCGGCATCGGCCGGCAGCTTGATCGCCCGGAAACCATCGCCCCGATGCACGCCGATCACGCGGTCCTGCACGCTGCTCAACCAGAAGGTGGAACCGTCGGTGGCGATGCCGTCGATCAGGCGATACTGGGCCGGCACCTCGAAAGCGATCTTCGGCGCACTGGCGACAGCGGGGCTTGAAGCGGCAACGGCAACAATCGCGAAGAGTCCGGTGATAGGATGCATCTGCCTGTTCCTCCCGAATGAGCAAAGGCTAGACTCATTCCATTGTTGTCACAATAGCTTGCCTGGCTATGCCCGGCCTAGCGCAGCGCGCCCGCCAACAGCTTGTGCAGTCGCGACTGCAACCCGTCATTGGCGGCGAGGAATTCCCTGCGTTCCATCATCTTGTCGCCGCCGCGGAAGTCGGTGACGAAGCCGCCCGCTTCCTTGACCAGCAACAGGCCGGCCGCGACGTCCCATGGCTTGAGATCGGCTTCCCAGAATCCGTCGAAGCGGCCCGCCGCGACCCAGGCGAGATCGAGCGCCGCCGAGCCGAGCCGGCGGATGCCGGCAACCTCGGGCGCGATCGCACCGAAGATGCGGCTCCACTGCGCGAAGTTGCCATGGCCAAGGAACGGGATGCCGGTCGCGATCAGCGCGTCGGACAGGTCACGCCGCGCCGAAACGCGCAGACGCTGTTCCTGCACCCAGGCGCCCCTGCCCTTTTCGGCCCAGAACGCTTCGTCGGTCAGCGGCTGATACACCATCGCCGAGGTGATTTCGCGCTTGCCGTTGGGCATCGGCTCCTCGACCGCGATCGAGATCGCGAAATGCGGGATGCCGTGGAGGAAGTTGGTCGTGCCATCGAGCGGATCGACGATGAAGCGCGGCTTGTTCGGATCACCGGCGACCTCGCCACGCTCCTCCATCAGGAAACCCCAATCGGGGCGCCCGCGGCTCAGTTCCTCGAACAGGGTCTGCTCGGCGCGCTGATCGGCCATGGTGACGAAGTCGGCCGGGCCCTTGCGGCTGACCTGCAGCTGCTGAACCTCGTTGAAGTCGCGACGCAGCCGCGGCCCCGCCTTGCGCGCGGCGCGATCGATGATCGTCATCAGGCCGGAATGGGATGGCATCTTTATAGTCTCCCCCCTCCCGCTTGCGGGAGGGGTCGGGGGTGGGCTCGCGCTATCAACGATGCGCAACATGGAGGGCGGGTGCCCACCCCCCGGCCCCCTCCCGCATACGGGAGGGGGAGAAGAAGGTCAGTCCGCGCGCTTCACATAGGTCTGTTCGTACACATCGACGACGATGCGCGTGCCGGCGCCGATATGCGGCGGGACCATCACGCGCACGCCGTTTTCGAGCAGTGCCGGCTTGTAGCTCGACGAGGCGGTCTGCCCCTTCACCACCGCGTCGGCCTCGACGATCAGCGCCTCGATCGTGTCGGGCAGCTGCACCGAGATCGGGCGCTCTTCCCACAGCTCCATGACCACATCCATGCCATCCTGCAGGAAGGCCGCGGCATCTCCCAGGATGCCGGCGTCGAGCACGATCTGCTCGTAGTTGATCTTGTCCATGAAGGTCAGCTGGTCGCCTTCGCGGAACAGGAACTGGAAGTCGGTGGTGTCGAGCCGGACCTTCTCGACCGACTCGGCCGAGCGGAAGCGCACATTATTCTTGCGGCCGTCGATCAGGTTCTTCATCTCGACCTGCATATAGGCGCCGCCCTTGCCGGGCTGGGTATGCTGGATCTTGACCGCACGCCAGATGCCGCCTTCATATTCAAGGATATTGCCGGGACGAATCTCGACCGCGTTGATCTTCATGGTCTACCTGCTGGAAAGAGCGAAGGCGGGCCTTTAGCGAAGGGGCTGGCTTCGGGCAAGGTAGGGGTAAGGGTCGACATCCTCGCCCTGGTACCAATGTTGCTCGGGCGTGGTGCGGGTCAGGCCGAAATGGAGATGGTAGTTGCCCGGCCCCGCATCGCCGGTGTCGCCGACATAACCGATGACGTCACCGACCTGCACCGCCTGGCCCTCATGCAGGTCCGGCGCGTAGCCGGCGAGATGGGCGTAATAGAGCGTCCAGTCGCGCGGCACGGTGCGCAGGTAGATCGTCGTACCGCCCGCCTTGCTCTCGAACAGCTTCTCGATCGTGCCCGCCGCCGCCGCGCGTACCGGCGTCATCTGCAGCGCCATGATGTCGATGCCGTGATGCGCGCGCATGCCGTTCTCGCGCGGATCGCCCCAGCTGTCGACCAGCGCGGCGGGGGCAAGTCCCGCGATCGGCATGGCCAGTTCGGCACCGCCACCAGCAGGCGGGGACGCCGTTGAAAGTGTCGCCGCGGTGACCGATGCACGCGGTGGTACTGCCGCCGTTGGCGATGACCGCGCGACCGTGCGCGCGGTTTCGACCCGCGCATCGGGCAATACGGTCAGCGCCGCGATCCACAACAGGATCACGGTAACCGCCAATCCACCAAGGCCGATCAGGATGCGCACGCGCTCATTCCTGGAAGATCGCCGGCGTGCCGGGCTTGATCATCAGCGACAGCCGCGCCGCATCCCAGTTGGTCAGGCGAATGCAGCCATGGCTCTCGGCGCGGCCGATCGTGCTCGGCTCGGGCGTGCCATGAATGCCGTAATGCGGCTTGGACAGGTCAAGCCAGATCACGCCGACCGGACCATTGGGGCCGGGTGGCAGCAATGCCTCTTTGGCGCTCTTGCGCGCATCCCAGAACAAGGCCGGATTATAGTGGAACGGCGGATTGTAGGTGAACCCCTGAATCTTCCAGCGACCGAGCGGCAACGGATCATGCTCGCTCCCCATCGTCGCGGTGAACTGCGCGACGAGCTTGCCCTGCGCATCGAGCACGCGCAACACTTGGTCCGACTTGTCGACGACGACCTGCGTGCCGTGCGGCTGCTGCGCATCGACGTTGAGATCGGCCAGTGTCTTGCGCCACGCTGCCGGCAGCTTGGCGTCATAGTCGCGCGAGGTCGGCAACGCGTTGGGAAACACCACTGCGGTACCGGGGCGCAGCGGCGTGTCGGGGCCGTTGAGTGCGACCAGCACCGCTGGCGTGGTATGGAACATCTCCGCCAGCTTC
Source organism: Parasphingomonas halimpatiens (assembly GCF_036663795.1). Taxonomy (NCBI): domain Bacteria; kingdom Pseudomonadati; phylum Pseudomonadota; class Alphaproteobacteria; order Sphingomonadales; family Sphingomonadaceae; genus Parasphingomonas; species Parasphingomonas halimpatiens. The sequence continues at coordinate 20,851 of NZ_JAXOJP010000026.1, read as the reverse complement.
TCCATCGCCGAACGATAAGCGAGCGTCGTCAGCTTCGCCTGCTCGGCCGGTGATTTCGGCAACGGATTGACGAAGGGGCCTGACAGCGCCTCCGCAGTGAGCCGCAAGGTGCGCGTTGCGCGCAAGCCCTGATACTTGTCGAGCTCGACCAGCGTCGCTTCGTCGACCAGCCCCGTCACCGGCAGGTCGTGCGATTCCTGAAATCCCTTGAGTGCTGCCGTCAGCGACTGGCCGCGTTTCCCGTCAAGGACACCCGGGGCAAAGCCGAGATGGTCGAGAATGACCTGGACGTGGAGTACCGGCAGATTGACCACCGACACTTTGGTTCCCGGCGCGCTGGCGGCTCCAAGACAAAGCGGGGCCAAAACGAGGCAGGCCGCGCCACGCAGTAGTTTTCTCGACAATTCAAATTCCTAAATAGAAGACATGGACATAACGATGCACCGGCGGGTTGTTTCCGCCGCACCGACCCGCCGCCAGCTCATCGGCGGCGCGATCGCCGGCAGCGCTGCGCTTGCCCTCCCCTTCCCGGCCCTTGCCGCCACCGGCGAATGGCGCCTCGCCATCCGCAACGTCCACACCAACGAAAGCGTCGACACCGTGTTCGCGCGCGACGGTCGGTTCGTAGCGGCGGGCATCGACGAGTTGAATCACGGGCTGCGCGACTGGCGCACCGGTGAGGCGACGACGATGGATCGCCGCCTGCTTGCACTGCTCGTCACGCTGCGCGAGCGGCTCGATCTGCCGGGCAACCGCAAGATCGACCTGATCTCGGGCTATCGTTCGCCCAAGACCAATGCGGCGCTGCGCGCGGCCGGCGGCAGCCACACCGGCGTCGCAAGCCAGAGCCAGCACATGCTGGGCAAAGCCTCCGACATCATGGTCTCCGGCGTGCCGCTCGACCGGCTGCACGCCGCCGCGCTGTCGCTCGGCGGCGGCGGGGTCGGCTATTACCCGCGCGATGGCTTCGTCCATGTCGATACCGGCCGCGTGCGCCGCTGGTAGTCGGACACGCGGCGGACCGGATGACGATCTGAACCTTTCCCTTACTGGACAGTGACACGGCGCTCGGTCACAGTCCCGACCCGTGCGCAGAATATATGCCGACGCCGAGAGCGTCCTTGCCTCTCCCGCCCGCAATCTCGCGGCGATCGTGGCGTTCGTGCTCACCGTCATGGTGTTCGCGACGCTCGGCTATATGGCGGCGGGCTGGAGCTTTGCCGACGCCAGCTACATGGTTCTGCTCACCGTCTACACCGTCGGCTATGGCGAGGTGCGGCCGATCGATACGCCCTATCTCCACGGCGTGACCGTGGCGACGATGGTGTTCGGCTGCACCGGCATGATCCTGCTCACCGGCGTGCTTGTGCAGTTCTTCACCGCCATGCAACTCAGGCAGATATTGGGAGCCAACCGCATGCAGAGCCGCATCGAAAAGCTGTCGGGCCATGTCATCATCTGCGGCTTCGGCCGGATCGGTGTCACGCTGGCGCGCGATCTCGCCGCGGCGGGCATGCCGCTGGTCATCGTCGACCGTGGCGCCGAGCGTCTCGCCGAGGCCGAGGCGGCGGGCTATCTCTGCATCGCCGGCGACGCGACCGAGGAAGAGGTGCTGTACGCCGCCGGGATCGCACGCGCCCGCGTCCTGGCAACCGTGCTGCCCGACGACGCCGCCAATGTGTTCATCACCCTGAGCGCGCGCAACCTCAGCCCCAGGCTCGAGATCATCGCGCGGGGCGAGGCGCCGACGACCGAACGCAAGCTGCTACGCGCCGGCGCCAACCAGGTCGTCATGCCGACCCATATCGGCGCCGAACGGATCGCGCGGATGATCCTGTTCCCGGCCAGCGCCGACCTTTCCTCGCATGAGGAACTGGTGCGCGTGCAGCGCGACCTCGGCGAGCTGGGGCTCGATCTCGAACTGGTGCCCGCGCATGCCGGTTCGGCAATGTGCAACCTCTCGGTCGGCCAGGCCGAACGCCAGGCGGCAGGTGCCTTCTTCATCGTGCAGATCAAGCGCGGCAGCGAGGTCATCACCCGCCCTGCGAGCGACGAGATCATCCAGGCAGACGACGCGGTGCTGGTATTGATGCGCGATTCGGGGGTGAAGGCGCGCAAGCTGTTCACCGCCAAGGTCGAGATACGCGCCGGCCGGACGCGGTTCTAGCGGAGCGACGGCCGCGACGCTCACCCCAGCACGTCACCAAACGCCCTTACCGCCGCCGCCTCGTCGCCGCTCCACACCGCGTGCGACACGGCAATAAAGTCGGCACCGGCGGCAACGAGCGGCGCGGCGTTGGCGGGGGTGATGCCACCGATCGCCACGCAGGGCAGTTCGAACACGGTCGACCACCAGCTCAGGATCACCGGATCGGCATGATGATCGACGGCCTTGGTGGTGGTCGAGTAGAAGCTGCCGAACGCGACATAATCGGCACCCGCCTCGCCTGCTTCCATCGCGAGGTGGCGGCTGTCGTGGCACGTCACGCCGATCTGCGCCTCCGGGCCGAGAATGGCACGCGCCTCGCGCGGATCGCCGTCGCCCTGGCCGAGATGAACGCCGTCGGCGCCGAGGCGCTTGGCGAGCGCGATGCTGTCGTTGATCAGGAAAGCGACCTCACGGTCGGCGCAGACGCGTTGCAGCGGTTCGGCAAGCGCGGCGGCAGCGTGCTGGTCGATGTCCTTCACGCGGAACTGGAACGCGGCGACCGGGCCGGCATCGAGCGCGCGCGCCAACCGATCGGGGAAGCTACCACCCACATCGAGCGGCGAGACGAGATAGAGCTGGCACGGCGGCCGGCGCTGGTCGCGCGTGAAGGCGCGCGCGAAATCGGGGTCGAGCGGGCCGAGGGGATCGTCGTCAATCATGAACTTGTCCTAGCGCCTCGATCGCGGCGGCAAAAGCGGCGGGGTGGTCGAGTCGGTGCGCCACGGCGGTCACCGGACGGCGACGCCCGGCAATGGGCTCGCGCAGGTCGAGCACGACATTGGGATAGGCGAGCAGTGCGAGGTTGACGACGCCTGGCGCCTTGAGCGCGGCGCGGTCCCACTGGCCGCGAAACCCGGCGATGTTGCCGGGAGCGATCTCGACGCTGCGCAGCCGGCCGGCGCGCAACACGATGCGTTCTGGGGCAACCAGCACCGGCAAGGTGCGGAACGAACGGATGGCTGCGATCAGCCACGCGATGCTTGCAAGACTTATCGCCGACAAGGTCAGCGCGACCCATGGCCGCCACAGCACCAACAACAGGTGCACCACGACCAGTTCGACCGTGGCGATCGCGACGAACACCCACATCAGCGGCGCGATACTGCGATGATAGGCGAAGGGTTGTGCAGCCGTCACGAGCCGACCAGCGCGAGCAAGAAACCATCCCACTTCTTCGCGCCGACCGTCTGCACCGCCGTCGCCGATAGCCGTGGTTCGACGGCGACGGCTTCGAACAGACGACGCGAACCCTCGATGCGATCGTCGGTGCCGGACGCATCGAGAATGCCGCCCTCGCGCACGACATTGTCGACGACGATCGTCGTGCCGGGGCGCGAAAGGGCGAGCGCGGCGTTGAGGTAGGCGACGTTGCTCAGCTTGTCGGCGTCGATGAAGATCAGATCGAACGGCGGCTCGCCGGCCGCGATCATCGCGTGGAGCGTATCGACCGCCGCGCCAACACGGACATCTACGCGCTCGTCAAAACCGGCATGCGCGATGTTGGCGCGGGCAACGGCGGCATGGTGCGGCTCCAGTTCCAGCGTCACCAGCACGCCGTCGTCCGGCAGCGCCCGGGCGAGCCAAATCGTCGAATAGCCGCCGAGCGTACCGACCTCGAGGATGCGCCGCGCGCCGGCCATGCGGGCGAAGAGGTGAAGCATCTTGCCCTGCGTTGCCGATACGTCGATCTCGGGCAGGCCGCCGGCCGCGTTGGCGGCGAGCGTCGCTTCCTGCACCCGATCGTCGCCGAGCAGATGGCCGACGATATAGTCGTCGACCGCGGTCCAGCGCGGATCGCTCATCGCCCGACCCCACTGAGCGGTCGAAGCTCGGCACCGAGTTCGAAACCGGCGATCAGCGGGCGTCCGCGACGAATCGCGTCCTTGACCTGCGGCAGGGCGAGCGACGCGTCGTGCGCGGCCTTGTCGTCCCAGATCTCGGCGATCCACAGCGCGTCGGCATCGGCGAGGTCTTCGGCGATGATATAGGCGCGGCAGCCGGGCATCGTGCCTGAGCCCTCACCAAGGATCGCGGCAAGCGCGGCGCGCTGGCCCGGCTTGGCCTTCATTTTCCCGATCATGCCGTACATCGCCGGCGTCTCAATGCCGGTCGATGCCGCCGCCACCGCTGCCTTGCCGAGCATGGCGAGCGCGAGGCCGCCACCCAGCAGAACACGGCGGGCGACGGCCATCGGCTTATTCCTCGCCCTTGTAGATGCGCACCAGCTTGTCGAGCATCGCCAGCGCCTCGTCGCGCGGGCGCTGGAAGGTGTTGCGGCCGATGATCGAGCCGTTGCCGCCACCGTCGCGAATGTCGCGCGCGTCCTGATAGACCGCGTCGGCACCCTTGGCCGCGCCGCCGGAAAAGACGTTGATGCGTCGGCCGGCGAAGCTCGACTGGACGACATGCGCGACGCGCTTGGCCTGGGTCGACCAGTCGCCGTCCTTGTACGCCGCAACGGCTTCCTTCTGTTCGATATGCGCGGTCGGCAGCTTGGTCTTGATGATGTGCGCCCCCATCAGCGCCGCCATGTGCGCGGCATAGGCGCCGACATCGAGCGCCAGCTCGCCATCCTTCGACAGGTCGCCGCCACGCGGATAGGACCAAAGCACCGAGGCGATGCCGACCGACTTGGCTTCGGCCGAGAGCTCGCGGAATTCCTCGAGCATCTCGAAGATATTGTCCGAGCCGGGATAGATGGTGAAGCCGATCGCGGCGCAGCCGAGCCGCAGTGCATCGTCGACGCCGCCGGTGACGGCCTGGTCGATCGAGGTCGCCCAGCTGTTCGAGCTGTTGAGCTTGAGGATCGTCGGGATCTGGCCGGCAAAGGTCTCGGCCCCGGCCTCGATCATGCCGAGCGGTGCGGCATAGGCCGACAGGCCGGCGTCGATCGCCAGCTGATAGTGGTAATGCGGGTCATAAGCCGCCGGGTTGATCGCGAAGCTCCGCGCCGGGCCGTGCTCGAAACCCTGATCGACCGGCAGGATGATCAGCTTGCCGGTACCGCCGAGCCGCCCCTGCATCAGGATGCGCGCGAGGTTGGCCTTAACGCCGGGGCTGTCGGATTCATATTTGTCGAGAATGGCTTTGACCGTCGGCGTCATCGGGATCCCCTGTGCAGGACGAACGTGGTGGTTGGCGCGGCTGTTAGCCGGGACCTGCTGCCGGGGCAACGTTGTCGAGCCGGCGGGAACAGGCTGCGAAAAACCCTGCAATTCGCCTGTTTTGCGCGAATAACAGGGGCGATAACAGGGCGAGAGAATTTTTTGGCCCTTGGACGATGCCGATATGAGCCAGCTTTTCCTTTTCGATCAAACTCTTGAATCGATTCGGCCGGTCGAGAAGAACAGAAGCGCGAACAGAGAATAGCGCGATCCGGAACAGAAGGATCACGGGCGGGAACAGAGCGCACCGCGTCGCCGGCGAGCATCGAACGGAGGCAGGATACGAACACGCAACACGAATATGAGTGGCGAGCCAACGCTTGAATCATGCCACGACACGATCAGGTCCTGAATGACTGCGATGTCGCTTGACCGCGGGCGGCCTACCGGCAATCCTTGGCAAAACAAGGGGCTGTGACATGAGACGATTTCTGCCAAGGGGTATCAGGGCGCTCGCGCTGGTCATCGGCGCGGCGCTGTCGATCGGCGCAGGACCACCCAAGGTCGGCACGGTCGCCCCCCCTTTCGAACTGACGCTGATCGACGGCTCGAAAGTGACGCTCGACCAGCTACGCGGCCAGGTCGTCGTGCTGAATTTCTGGGCGACCTGGTGCGGGCCGTGCAAGGCGGAATTGCCGCTGCTCGACAAATATTACGACATCCAGAAGGATCATGGCCTGAAGGTCTATGCCATCGCGACCGAGGATTCGTTGCCGCCCTATATGCTCAAAAAGCTGTTCGCGATGATGCACATGCCATCGGCAAAGCGGATCAAGGGCAATTATCCGGTACTGCAGGGCGTGCCGACCAACTATGTCATCGATCGATCGAGCCATATTCGCTACGCCAAGGCAGCGGCGTTCGACCTTGACGATCTCAATCGGGAGATCGTGCCGCTGCTGAATGAGCCGGTGCCCATTCCGCCGGCGGCCGGATAGAGGTCGCGGGCAGACGACGATCACTGCGGCGATGGTCGATTCTGCTGTCATGACGACCGCAGTTCGGCGGCGCCGACCTGATAAAATGAACGGCCGCGACGTGTGTTGCCCTACTGCAACACGCGAGAAAATTCCGTTTCGGCCATTTACACGGCTTACGCTGCGTTGCAGCGTCAACCCATGATGTGGCTGGCGTCGTTGTCGCCACACGTCGTCGGCGAGGGGCCGACAGATTGTACATTTGGGGAGTCAATACAGATGAATTTTTCGCAAAGGAACCGCACGCTTTGATTCCGCAGCGGTGTCGCGCCGCTCGCGCTTGTGCTTGTGCTTGCGATCGCAGCGCAACCAGCCTTTGCCCAGACGGCTGCGACTCCGGCCCCGGCAGCGGCCAAGGCCAGCGCGGACGACAACACCGCTGACGTCGTCGTCACCGGCTCGCTGTTTCGTCGCGCAAATACCGAGACTCCTTCACCCGTAACGGTTCTTACGTCGGAAAGCCTCTCGCGCGCCGGCATCACGACCGCGACCGACGCGATCCGCTCGATCTCGGCTGACCGCGCCGGTTCGATCGGCACGGGCTTCCAGACCGGCTTCTCCGCCGGTGGTTCCGCCGTGTCGCTGCGCGGCCTCGGCGTTTCGTCGACGCTCGTGCTGGTGGACGGCCTGCGCTCGACCAACTTCCCGATCAACGACGACGGCCACAACGCCTATGTCGATCTCAACTCGATCCCGTTCAGCCTGGTTGACCGCATCGAAGTGCTGAAGGACGGCGCCTCGTCGACCTATGGTGCCGATGCGATCGGCGGCGTGGTCAACATCAAGCTCCAGAAGCACTTCACCGGTGTGTCCGGCTTGGTCGAGGGCGGTGTTGCCTCGCGCGGCGATGCGGCGCACCAGCGCGCCGAGCTGACGCTCGGCTATGGCGATTATGCCGAGAAGGGCTTCAACGTCTATATCAACGGCGAATATCAGCGCGACGGCCGCGTCACCAGCAGCAGCCGCGGCTTCCCGTACAACACGCAGGACCTGACCTCGATTGGCGGCGCCGACAACAACACGGCCGACCAATCCCTGGTGGTCAACACGCCAACGGCTTATGTCACCCGCGTCACCCAGAGCGACCTCAACAATCCGCTGAGTGGCATGGTCGGCTCGCCGCTTACCAACCAATACACGGCGCTTGGGCTAAACAACTGCGCCCGCGAAACCTATACGGTAACCAGCGGCAGCGCGCAGGGCACGGGCTGCAAATATGACATCACCGACCTGTATCGCGAGTTGCAGCCGCTGCAGGAGCGTTATTCGGTCAATGGTCGAATCAGCTTCCGGCTGTCGGACAATATCGAAGGTTATGTGACCGGCAGCTACAGCCGCAGCTATGTCAGCATTCACAGCCCGCCTTCGGCCATCCGCCAGACGCAGCCGTTCGGCGCCGCGCCGCTCGTCGCATCGTCGAACCCGGGCATCGTGCTTCCGGTCTATATCTGCTCGAGCGGCGTCAATTGCTCGACCGCAGCCGATCGCACGCTGAACCCGAACAACCCCTACGCCGCAGCTTTTGCCGCCAATCCGTCCAACGGCGCCGCACGCATCTATTATCTGTTCAGCGACATCCCGGCGGGTAGCGATCGGACCAACTCGGTCTATCGCTTCACGGGCGGCTTGAAGGGTAGCTTTGCCGGTGACTGGAACTGGCAGATCGATGCCGTCTATGCGCGCGACAATCTCAGCATCACGCAGCACGGCCTGATCAACATCGCCGCGCTGGCAAAGGCGATCAACACGGGCTCGTATAATTTCGTCAACCCGTCGCTGAACAGCGCTGCGGTTCGTGCGGCGCTCTCGCCGGACAAGACGACGCCGTCCTTCTCGGAGATGTACAGCCTCGATGCGTCGATCACCAAGGTTCTGGCAACCCTTCCGGGCGGTCCGCTTCAGTTGGCGCTGGGTGGGCAGGTCCGCCGCGAAAAGCTCGAGAACAATAACCAGAACGTCAATCTCGATACCTATGGCCTGACCACGGCATCGGCCTTTGGCCAGCACACCGTGGCCGCCGCCTATTTCGAACTCGACGCGCCGGTGTTCGAGCAACTCGACGTCAACCTGTCGGGCCGCTACGATCATTATTCGGAAGGCTTCGGCCACTTCTCGCCCAAGGTCGGCGTGAAGTTCACCCCGATCAAGCAGATCGCGTTCCGCGGCACCTATTCGCAGGGCTTCCGCGCACCGACCTTCGCTGAATCCGGCCCGCGCAGCCAATATGCCGGTTTCGTGACCACGACCCCGCCGTGCGCCTTCATCCTGGCGCATGGCGGTTCGGGTACGCTGGCCAGCTGCTCGGCCAACGGCAACCCCTACAACAACGCCTATTCGCTGGGCCGCGGCGTGGCGGGCAACCCGAACCTGAAGCCGGAAACCTCGCGCAGCTTCACGCTGGGCACGATCATCCAGCCGGTGCCGTGGCTGAGCCTGACGGTCGACTATTACAACGTGAAGAAGTCGAACCTGATCGTTGCTGGCCCGGACATCGGCAAGGCCGTCTCGGCATACTTCGCCGCTGCCAATCCGGCCGCTGCTGCCGCAGCTGTCGCTGCCGTTGGCCCGGGTTATTCGGTCAATACCGCTGATGGTGCCGATCCGTTGTTCCCGTCAGCGCTGCCCCGCGTGCTGATCATCAACGTGCCCTATGTGAACGCAAACTACGCGATCACGTCGGGCATCGATTTCGCGGCAACGGCGAGCATCCCGCTCGGCGGCGACGTGAAGTTCACCAGCCGGATCGAGGTCACGCACACCCTCAAATACGATCTCCACACCAACAGCGGCGACGTTCAGCACTATGCCGGCACACTCGGGCCGTACGATCTTTCGTCCGGCAACGGCACGCCGAGCTGGCGCGGCAACTGGCAGAACACCCTTGCGGCCGGACCGTACTCGCTCAGCCTGACCGCCTATTATGTTGGCCGGATCAAGGAAGTCGGGACCGACCAGGGCAACCTGTCGACCGACTGCTCGGCAAACCTCTACAAGACGCCGAGCGATGCGACGGGCAACAGCTTCTGCTACGTTCGTCCGTTCATCACGACCGACCTGAACTTCACCGCACGGGTGCATGACGACTTCACGTTCTTCTTCAACGTGAAGAACCTGTTTGACGCGCATGCCCCGATCGCGCCGGCAGCCTATGCCAGTGCGCCGAACTTCCTGACCACGTGGCACTATGCCGGCCTGATCGGCCGCCAGTTCCGCGCGGGCGCGACGTTTAAGTTCTGAATTTCCGACCGGCCCGGCGCAGCCTGGCCAGGAACGATATGTGGGAGGGGCGGTCCGAAAGGGCCGCCCCTTTTACGTGACAGGGATTGCGCTACGCGCTCCTGCGTTATCGGCAGCGGGACACCAGAACGCGCTCGGCCAGCGCGAAGGTCAGGTCGACGCTCTGCACAGCAAGGCAAGTTTTCGCAGTCACTTGGACTTTCGACGCAAGCCGTGGCGTAGCCGCAACGACCGCTACCGCGTCAGGGCTCGCCGGCACCTGCGCCGGGCTTGTCTCCCGGCAGCCGGAAATGGGTTGCGAGATAGTCGCGCAAGACCATTTGATCGAGGTGCCTATGGGCGGCAGATCGCCGCATGGCAGGGTCGACAATCGCGACCCAGTCCTGGTCGGGCGCGGCCGCCAGCGATGCGGCAATGCCGATTGCATGAGGCGTTGCCCCAGCGACTCTCGCCCGCAGCGTTTGCGCCGTCGCGACGACGCCGCGCGCCTGGTCGAGGGTGACGTCGCCCTTGTGCAGCCGCTTCAGCAGTGCGCAGGCAAAATTACGGCAGATGCGCGGACGCGCCGCATAGATCGAACAGCAGCGATCAATGAGCTTCGTGCATGGTTGCCTGAAACGGGGCTCGTCGCCGCGCTCGATCGCCAGGCCGAGTTGTTCTAGCGGCGCAATCTCGACGGCATCGACCCTTACCGCTTCGAACAACGACCCGTCGCAGCAAAGGCCGCACGCCGTGCACAGCGTCGCATTACGCGCGGATATGTCAGGTCCTGCGGCCGCGTCGCTCCCCATGGCGACGTCGATACAGCGCGCGTGTGAGGATGGCGACTCGCGACGCTCAGCCCCGAGTCAGCGCCGCTACGCCGGGCAGATCCTTGCCCTCCATCCATTCGAGAAACGCGCCGCCGGCGGTCGAGACGAAGGTGAAGTCGCCGGCCGCACCCGCCTGGTTGAGCGCCGCGACCGTGTCGCCACCGCCGGCGACCGAGACGAGCGAGCCATCGCGCGTCAGGGCTGCTGCGGTGCGGGCCAGCGCGACCGTCGCCGTATCGAAGGGCGGAGTCTCGAACGCGCCGAGCGGACCGTTCCAAACCAGCGTGCGGCAGTTTTTGAGCACGTCGGCGAGCGCTTCGGTCGCGGCGGGGCCGATATCGAGGATCATCTCGTCGGCCGCTACCTCGTGCACATTGACCGTGCGCGTCGGCGGGTTGGCGCGGAATTCCTTCGCGACGACCACATCATAGGGAAGATGGATGGTGCAGTTGGCGCGCTCGGCGGCGTCGAAGATCGCCTCGGCGGTGCCGGTCAGGTCATGCTCGCACAATGACGTGCCGACATCGACTCCACGCGCGGCGAGAAAGGTATTGGCCATGCCGCCGCCGATGATCAGATGATCGACTTTGGTGACGAGATGCTGGAGCACGTCGAGCTTGCTCGACACCTTCGCGCCGCCGACGACGGCTGCCACGGGGTGTTCGGGGTTGCCGAGCGCCTTGTCGAGCGCAACGAGTTCGGCCTCCATCGCGCGGCCGGCATAAGCAGGCAAGACATGCGCCAGCCCCTCGGTCGACGCATGGGCGCGGTGCGCGGCGGAGAAGGCGTCGTTGACGTAGATATCGCCGAGTTTGGAGATCGCCGCGACGAACGCAGGATCATTCTTCTCTTCGCCGGCGTGGAAGCGGGTGTTTTCGAGGATCGCGATATCACCGGGTTGCAGCTTCGCGACCGCCGCGGCGGCGGTATCGCCCTGGCAGTCATCGATGAAACTGACCGGACGTCCAACTACTTCACTGTACGGACGCACGACTGGAGCAAGCGACATTTCCGGGACGCGCTGGCCCTTGGGTCGACCGAAATGCGCGAGGATCAGCACGATCGCGCCCTTGTCGGCGAGTTCGGTAACGGTCGGCAAAGTCGCTGTAAGGCGGGTATCGTCGCTGACCACCCCATCGACCATCGGCACGTTGAGATCTTCGCGGACGAGCACGCGTTTGCCGCGAATATCGCCGATATCGTCGAGCGTCTTGAAGGCCTTGGTCATACTTCCTCGATCCTGATTTCATCGTCGATGGCGATCCTGCCGCCATGTAACACCTTGGCCGTCACGCCACCACGCCAGTCGGGCAAAAGCACGGCCTTGAGGCCAGGCGCGATGCTTTCCATGCGGCTGCACGGGTCGCATTCGCCGGTGATCCGGACGACGACGTCTGCGCCGATACGCAACAGCGCACCGCGTTCCCTCGGTAAGGAAACGCCCTCGACCAAGAGGTTGGCGCGGCGTTCCTGCCACGGAATGTCACGCCCGAGTTCCGCCATCGCAGCGTCCCACTGGCGCCGTTCGATCAGCGTGATCTGGCGTCGGCCCCTGCCGCCGGGCTTGACCGCGCCACGGAAGTCGCCAGCGATGCCGGCGTCCAGCGTGACATCGGCATGATCGATCAACTCCATCGCCGCCTTGGGACGCGGATGGCGGGCGATCCCGGCCAGCCTGCCAGTCATCGTTGCTGCGCCGCGACGCCGGCGACAGCCGGACTATCTCCGTTCCCGGGAGACGCCGGCTCTCGCGGGCGCGACGGAATCAGCTGACGGCGCACCGCGTCAGATGAACTTTGCCATTGCCCCGGCGGTATCGACCATGCGGTTCGAAAAGCCCCATTCATTGTCGTACCAGCTGACGACGCGGACCAGCTTGCCGTCGAGCACCGCGGTCTCGAGGCTGTCGACGGTCGAGCTGGCCGAGGTGTGCATCAGATCGATCGAGACGAGCGGCTCGTCGGTGTAATCGAGGATGCCGACCAGCGGCCCGCTTTCGGACGCCGCCTTGAGGATGGCGTTGACCTCTTCCTTCGTCGTGTCGCGCTTGGGCGTGAAGGTCAGGTCGATCAGGCTGACATCGGGCACCGGCACGCGGATCGCCGAGCCGTCGAGCTTGCCCTTGAGTTCGGGCAGCACCTCGCCGACCGCGCGGGCGGCGCCGGTGGTGGTCGGGATCATCGACATCGCTGCGGCGCGGGCGCGGCGCAGATCGGGATGGATCTGGTCGAGGATCTTCTGGTCGTTGGTATAAGCATGCACCGTGGTCATCAGCCCCCGCTCAATGCCGATCGCGTCGTTGAGCACCTTGGCGACGGGCGCGAGGCAGTTGGTGGTGCACGAGGCGTTCGAGACGATGGTGTGGCCGGCCTCGAGCTTGTCGTTGTTGACGCCGAAGACGACCGTCAGGTCGACGCCCTTGCCCGGCGCGGAGATCAGCACCTTCTTGGCGCCGGCGTCGAGATGCTTCTGGCAGCTCTCGCGATCGGTGAAGAAGCCGGTGCATTCGAGCACGATGTCGATGCCCAGTTCCTTGTGCGGCAGGTTCGCGGGGTCGCGCTCGGCGGTGACGCGGATATGCTTGCCATCGACGACGAGGTCATTGCCCTCGGCCGAGACCTTGCCGGGATATTTGCCGTGGACGCTATCGCGCGAGAACAGCCAGGCATTGGCCTTGGCGTCGGCGAGGTCGTTGATCGCGACCAGTTCGAGCCCGGTATCGCCGCGCTCGAGCAGCGCGCGTGCCACAAGGCGACCGATGCGCCCGAAACCGTTGATTGCAACCTTGACCGTCATCGTGACTCCCCTCGCCGTGGCGATGCCGACGGGGTCGCGCGCAAAAGGGTTCTGGCGCGACGATGGTCGGCGATTCTGTAAAGCGCGCGGTCTTTGCGGTGGGCTGCGCCTCACGTCAACCGCGACGAGGCAAATCGATCTTGCCCGCCCTGAAAGCCATGCTATCCCGACCGCCGTGGCAGATGACAATAATATTTCAGCGCTCGACCGGATCGATCGCGCGATCACGCGGATCGAATCGATCGTCAAAGGGCAAGCGAAGGCTGACGCCGCGCTATCGCGCCGCCATGAAACACTGCGCCATCGTGTGAGCCAGGCAATCGCCGCGCTCGACACGCTCATCGATCAGGGATCCGACGCCTGATGGCCGATGTCACGCTGACCATCGGCGACCGCCGCCATACCGTCGCCTGCCGCGATGGCGAGGAAGACCAGCTGCGCCGGCTGGGCACGATGCTCGACGCGCATTGGCCGACGGCCCAGCGCGCGGCCGGCAATGTCGGCGGCGAACGCGCGATGTTGTTCGTCGCGCTGATGCTCGCCGACGCGCTCGACGAGGCCGAGCGCCGCCCGCCCGGCGCCGCGGAAAGCGCCGTTGCCGTCCGCATTGCGGAGAAGCTCGAGGCGCTCGTCGCGACCCTTGAGAAAAGCGCCGCGAATCCCTAGATGGGTAGGTGGCGGGCACTGCCCGGTACGAGCCTTTATTATCCCTGAGGCTATTCATCATCCAAGGGGGCTGTCCCTGCCCGGATCCTGGTCCGAAGCACATGGTCCCCACCTGACGTACCGTGCGTCAGAGGATAACCCGGCAAACGGCCACGGCGGTCCCGCCACCGCTTCTTCACGGATATCGCCATGATCGAGGACAAGGTGGCGCTACGCGCGCGGATGCGGGCGGCGCGAATCGCCTTTGCCGCGCACGCCGATCGTGCGCCGGTCCCCTCGCCCGCCTTTCTCTCTCGACTCGCTCCCGGCCTGACCGTCGCCTCCTATGTGCCGATGACGGGCGAGGCCGATCCTGCCGCGCTGGCGCGTGCAGCAGCCGATGCCGGGTGCGTGATCGCCCTGCCGCACGTGACGACGCGCGCCGCGCCGCTGCGCTTTCTGGCGTGGGACAGCGAGGTCGATCTCGTCCCCGGCCCGTTCGGGCTGCACCAGCCGCATCACGACGCACCGGCGCTGGCGCCCGACATCGTGCTGACGCCGTTGGTGGCGTTCGACGCAGCGCTCAACCGACTCGGCCAAGGCGCGGGCTATTATGACCGGGCGTTCGCCGCCTTCCCGCAGGCGTGGCGAATCGGTATCGCCTGGTCGATCCAGCGCGTCGACGCGCTGGCCACCGAAGCATGGGACGTGCCGCTCGACGCGGTCGCGACCGAACAGGAATGGATCACACGATGACCCCGAGCTGGCGCAAACCCTTTGGCATGCTGCTGATCCTGCTGATCATCGCGCTGTGGGTGATCGGCGTGGCAAGCCTGTCGCGGATCGTCGGCAACTGGCCGACGCTGGTGCAGCTCGGCTTCTACCTGATCACCGGGATCGTGTGGATCTGGCTGCTGCCGATGCGGCGCATCCTGGCGTGGATGGAAGCCGGCACCGAGCGGTGAACTTCATTCCGAAAGGGGAATGGCGCGAGTGACGGGGCTCGAACCCGCGACCTCCGGCGTGACAGGCCGGCGCTCTAACCAACTGAGCTACACCCGCTTGGAAAGCGTGAGGCGGCGCAACTAGGCGAGCCGCCATACCCTGTCAACCGCTGCCGTCATCCGTATCGTCCCTGCGCCCGAAACGCGCGCGGCGCTGTTGCGTCAGCGTGCCGTGCTCGAACAGGAAACCGGCGATATCGGGCTTGCCGGCGGCACCGATGACGGTCTGCAGGATGATCAGCAGCGGTACGGCGAGCACCGCGCCAGGCGTGCCCCACACCCAGCTCCAGAAGCTGATCGAGATGAGGATCAGCACCGGGTTGATGGTCAGACGGTGGCCGACGATCAGCGGTGTGATCGCATTGGCCTCCAGCAGGTGACAGCCGATCATGATCGCGGCGGGAAGCACCGCCACCCAGATGTCGCTGAAGGTCATCAGCCCGCCGACCGCGAGCAGCATGGCAGCGGCGATCGGGCCGAAATAGGGCACATAGTTGAGCAGCGCAGCGATGCCACCCCACATCACCGGATAGGGCATGCCGATCAGCCACAGCGCGAAGGCGATGATCGCGCCGAGCGAGGCGTTGATCAGCGTGATGGTGCCGAGATAGGCGGCGGTATCGTCGACAACGTCCTGGATGACGCGGGCGGTGGCCATCGCTCCACCGAAGCTGGCGCGGTTGTTGATCGTCTGGCGCCGCAGCTTGGTCCAGTGCGACAGGAAGAAATAGACAACGAGGATGCCGAAGAAGATCTGGATGAAAATGCCCGGCGCAGTGGTCGCGGCGAGTTCCAGAATCGAGCCCGGCGGGCTCACCGCCGCGGTGGGCGAGGGCTTTACCGGGCCGGTCGCGGCAAGGTGGCGTACCGTGCGGTTCACGCTCTTTTCGAGCGAGGCGTAGAGCTCGATCAGTGGCGCGAGGTTCATCTGGATGCGGTCGATGCGCTCGGGAAGCTTGCGGAAGAATTCGGTCGCGGGGATGACGATGGCGACGACCGCCAGGACCGCCGCCGCGACGAAGAACAGCACACAGGCGAAGGCGGCGATCGGCGACGGGATGCGGTGCCGCTCGAGCCATTCGAGAATCGGCACCAGCGCGATGGCGATGACCAAAGCAGCGGTGGTCGGCAGGAAGAATTCCGCGCCTTCCTTGAGCGCGAAGGGCATGGCGATGGCGAGACCGAGCCCGGCGATCAGCGTGAGCGCGGCGAACAGGCGATCGCGGCGCTGGGCGACGCGCTCGGCATCCGCGCCCTGCTCGTCATGGGGCAAGCCGAAAGAACCGCTATTGTCGTTCTGATCCACCATGTCTCCTGTCCTAGCGGCATTCCCCTCGCGCGCAATGATCGCTAGCTTCGTTTCATGCGCGACCTCATTCTCGTCATCGACGAAGGCACCACCTCCACACGGGCAATGATCTTTGCCCCCGACGGCGCCGTCCGTGCGACGCACGGCATGGAGCTTACCCAGCATTATCCCGCGGCCGGCCGCGTCGAGCATGACGCGACGGAAATCTGGGACCGCACGCTTGGCTGCTGTCGCACCGCGATCGAATCAGCCGGCGGCGCCGAACGAATCGCCGCGATCGGCATCACCAACCAGCGCGAAACGGTGGTGTTCTGGGACAAGGTCAGCGGCGAACCGCTCGCCCCGGCGATCGTCTGGCAGGACCGGCGCACCGCCGCGATCTGCCGCGCGCTGAAGGACGATGGCGAAGAGCCGGGGGTACAGGCCAAGACCGGGCTGTTGCTCGACCCCTATTTCTCCGGCTCGAAGATCGGCTGGGCGATGAGCAACTGGCCGCAACTGGCCGAGGCCGGCGAACGGCTGGCGGTGGGCACGATCGACAGCTGGCTGATCTGGAAGCTGACCGGCGGGCTGCACGTGACCGACGCGACCAATGCCAGCCGCACCGCGCTGATGGCAATCGGCAGCGGGCATTGGGACGACGGGTTGATCGAGCTGTTCGGCGCGCCGCGCGCCGCGCTGCCCGAAATCATCGATTGCGCCGGGCGGTTCGGCGAGACGACCTTGTTTGGCGACGCGATCCCGATCTGCGGCATCGCCGGAGACCAGCAGGCGGCGACGATCGGTCAGTCGTGCCTCGCGGTCGGCGAGACCAAGGCGACCTTCGGCACCGGTGCGTTCGTGCTGACCCAGGCCGGCGCGACCCCGCCGGTATCGCGCAACCGGCTGCTGTCGACCGTGGTGTGGCAGATCGGCGGGCGGCGCGCCTATGCGCTGGAAGGATCGGTGTTCGTCGCCGGCAGCCTGATCAAGTGGCTGCGCGACGCGGTCGGGCTGATCGGCACGGCGGGCGAGACCGAGGCGCTGGCGCGATCGGTCGCGGACAATGCCGGCGTCTATCTCGTGCCCGCGCTGTCGGGCCTTGGCGCGCCGTGGTGGGAGGCCGAGGCGCGTGCGGCGATATCGGGGCTGAGCTTTGCCAGTTCGCGAGCGCATATCGTGCGCGCAGCACTGGAGGCGATGGCGCATCAGGCGCATGACCTGAAGACCGCCTTCGCCGCCGACGGCGTCGACTGGACGACACTCAGAATCGACGGCGGGATGGTCGCCAATGACTGGATGGCACAGGACCTTGCCGACATGCTCGACGTCGCGGTCGAGCGGCCGGCCATGGCCGAGACGACCGCGCTCGGCGCGGCGATGCTGGCGGGCGTCGGCTGCGGGCTGTTCGACGACCTGGCGGCGGCGAGCGCGATGCGCGGTGCGGTCAAGCGCTTCACGCCCGACTATGATTCGGTGCGGCGCGACGCGCGATTGGCGGGGTGGGATAAGGCAGTGCGCTCGGTGATCGCGAACGCCGCGGCAACCTGATCAGGGTTTCCCCGGGTCCTTGGGGGGCGGCGCCACAGGATCCTGCGAGGGTTGCGGGGAGCCTGCCGCGGGACTTTGGGCCGCAGGACTCTGGGCTGCGGGGCTCTGGGCCGGCTTGGCCGGCGAGCCGGCAGACTGATCGGGGAAACGGTCGGGGATGCCGGGTGTCCCGAAGGGCACGGACGGTCCACCGGGCTGATCGAAACTGGGATAGCCCGGATTTGCACCCGGCGGCAGCGGCAGGAGGCGACCGTGGTCGCGATCGCCATTGCCATAGGGGGTGAACGGGCGCTCGCCGGGGATCGGCATGCCGAGTCGCTGGGCGAGCAAAGGGAAGAGCAAGGCGCGCAACTGGCCATAGCCGCGCTCCGACAGCAGGAACGGCCCGATCGGCGGCTGGCCGGCGGCGGGGACGAACACCGCGCGCATCGGCTGGGTTACCGCCACGGTACGACCGCCGGCGGTCACGTCGATCGCGCCGGGGCCGAGCCGGCCCTGAGTTCGAGCACCCGGACCACGCAGCAGGATCAGCGAGGCGGTTGCGGGGTCGCTGCGCACGTTGGGGCCGACCGCGTCCTCGCCTGCGGCGATTTCCGCCGCGGCCTGGCCGACCACGCCCTCGACGATCGTGCCGCGCACGCCGATCGAGGCGATTGGGGTGTTGATGCTGGTCGTGCCGGGCCGATCGGTGCGGCCCGACATGAAGCGGAACGCCCCCTTCACCACCGACGCGCTCATCGACCGCGCGCCGCGCACCGGGTCATAGACAAATCGGTCGATCGTCACCCGCGCGCCCGAGCCGACGGTGAAGACGGTCTTGTCGAGCAGCAGGACCTGGAGCTGGCTGCGGCCGCCGGTCTGCACCTCGTCACCGAGGCCGACCCGCTCGCGCACCACCGCGACATGCGCCTGGGGCGCGCCCGCGCTCTTCAGCCGGACATTGTTGTAGACCACGGCGTTGATACCGATCGTATTGGCGTTGTCGGCGCCGATCGCGACGCCGCCGAGCGCAAGCGATGCCGTCGCCACGACGGCGGCACCGAGCGCGAGTCGCAAGCTTCGTGCCATGGTCAGCCCCTCCCCCGGATGCCGGGACCGCACGCCGCGACGACCGGCGACCAGTCGCCGCGCATGCGGCCGGCGGGCAATTCGGCGAGCTCGGCGCGCGCGCCGGCGGGATCGTCGAGCCGACACAACAGGCTGACATGGAACAGCAGCGCATCGTCGGATTCGGGATGCAGCGCGATGATGCGCTCGGTCGTCGCGACCGCGCCGACGAGATCGCCGCGCGCAACCTGTTGCCGCGCCAGCACCAGTCCGGCGGCCGGATCCACGCTGGCCTGCGACAGCGAATCGAGTTCGGCGAGCGGATCGATCTGCGCGGCAACCGGCGCCACGCTGCCGGCCACAGCGAGCCAGAATGCTGCAACTCTCCATCCGGTGGCCATGGCAACGCCTCCGCCCAGCCGTCCCCCGTCGAGTCGGCATGCAGCAGCATAGGCCGATCGCGGGCGCGCGGAAACCTGACCCTGTGACGCGGCGGCTTCGCATCTCCGGCGTGACGCGATAGGCTGACGCACGGCGCGGGAGCAGCACATGACGAACGAGACGCAACGCATCGATATCGCGACGGTTGTCGGGCTGGGTATGCTGCTGATGCCGCTGCTGACGATGTGGCACGAGATTGGCGGGCACGCGGCGGCCTGCGCCGTCCAGGGTGGCAAGGTGGTGACGATCGGCGCCTTTTATGTCGACTGCGAAGGGCTCGAGGGTTTGCCGCGCATCGTCGTGGCGATCGCCGGCGTCGCCGTCGATAGCGTTCTGGCACTCCTCGCCTTCGCGCTGTGGCGTGGCGCGCGGAGCGATCTCGCGCGGCTGGTGCTGTGGCTGATCTGGGTGACCAAGGCGTTCGTCGCGGCGGGCTATTTCTGCTTCTCGGGCGCGACGGGGGTCGGCGACCTCGGGCCGGGCGACGGCGGCGGAATCGGCCCGCTGCCCCTGCCCTATTTGTGGCGCGCCGGAGAACTGGCGATCGGCATCGCCGCCTATGTGCTGCTGGTGCGCGCCGCGATCCGCACGCTGACCGCGATGCTCGGCGATTCCCCCGCGACGGTGGCGGCGCGGCGCATCATCGCGCATGGCTATTATGCGACGATCGGCTGCGCCGCGGTGCTGGTCGGCCTACTCAACCCGCTGGGCGTGTTCATTACCATCATGTCGGCCGCAGCGTCGTCATTCGGCGGCAATGCGGGGATGATCTCGGTCGGTTTCACGGTGCCGTCGGGTGTGGAGACGAAGCCTTTCGTGATTGCGCGCAACTGGCCGGTGATCGTTGCCGGCGCGGTGGTGCTGGCCGGCTTCGCGCTGGTGCTCGGGCCGTCGGAGCATTTTCGCTAGGCGTGTTCGAGCGAAGTACGGCGCGCGGGGTTGCGAACACCTTCGTCATCCCGGATTTATTCCGGGATCCACCGGGCCGGGTTTTGAGAACCTCTCGGATTGCAGAGCTTGTGGGCCGGTGGACCCCGGAACAAGTCCGGGGTGACGAGAAGATGGCGATCCCCCCAATCCTGGCGCCTCGCAGTTGCGATCCGCGTCGTCGCCATCGAGCGATTCCGAAGCAGGGGAAAATCTCCCCTGCTCCTACCATTTTTCGCGCCGATTTTTACGTTCCGTTACATACGGTTATGAACCCGCTCCCCTGCTCCGAAAAAGCAGGGTAGAATTGCGCCGTTTGCAGGGGAGGAAAGCGCGCCTCCCAGGGGAATACCGCCCGCAATGCAGGGGTCATATTTTTCGGGCCGGACCATGCGAAAGAGCGGCCATGCATCGAGTCGAGGCACGGTACCACCACGGTTTGCGCCGATGCGGCGAATGTTGAATCGAGCTGTGCGGGTTGGTCGGCCCGGTGCACAGTCTGCTATAGCGGTCGCTCGGCAAGCCCCCAATGCATGATATTACACCAACAGCTTCATCAGCCCGTTTGAGAAGTAGCCAAAGCTCTTCTCGGGTAGCTCGGCGCCGGCTCTCGCCGTTAGCGCAATCCCCTGATTGTCTAAGAGCCCGAGCGGAAAGTGGTTGAGCGATATCAGTAGGTTGTGATTCACCGTCGTTGTCGAGACGATAGGAGAAGCAGATGGCCTGGACTGATACCGCCCGCCGGCAACATAG
>NZ_JAXOJP010000025.1:0-77907 GCF_036663795.1 Parasphingomonas halimpatiens | reverse complement strand
GTTCGGCCGGGCGTGCTCGAAGCGGATGTGGTCCCGCGCCTCCCCGGCGCGCGGGCCGTCCAGCAAGCCGTGGCGCCGCAGGATCGCGGTGATCGTCGAGGCCGAAGGAACATCCGATACGCCCCGCATCTGCAAGACGCGCCGGATCTTGCGACCGCCCCAGGCCGGATACTCGCGCCGCACCTCCAGCACATCCGCCTCCACCGGCTCGGCGGTCCGGGCCGGGCTGATCAGCGGACGTCGCGACCGATCGGCCAGCCCGCCATCGCCGTCAGCGCGAAAGCGACTTATCCACTTATACCCCGTTTGCGGGCTGATCCTGAAGCGCCGACAAAGCTCGCGCTTGTTCGCATCAGGCATCGCTGCCAGGCGACAAAACTCTTCGCGCTCCGACATCAGCGAACACTCCTTGAACGGCATGGCTAATCCTCCATGCCGATCTGTCCACCATGTCTCCGAACACCCGTCCACCATCTCCCCGGTCTGTACACTTCGCCGGGGAAGCAAGTAGAGAAAGTCGCGAGCGCAGCAGTCCCAGGGCTATCCTGTCAGGCCGCCGCAAACATCTCGGGCGGCAGCGCCATCAGCGCCTCGGCGCCGCCTTCAATCTTGCGGCGCAGCGACCCTGCCTCGGGCATGATCCGCTCGGCGAAATAGCGCGCGGTGACAAGCTTGGCGTCGAGAAACGCGACATCGCCCTCACCCGCCGCTTTCAGCTTCGTCGCGGCGACCGCCATGCGCAGCCACATCAGGCCGACCGCGACGATGCCCATCAGATGCATGTAGCTGTGCGCGCCGGCACCGACATTGTCGGGGTTCTGCATGCCGTTCTGCATGAACCACATGGTCGCTGCCTGGAGCTCGCCATTGGCCTTTTCGAGGCGCCCGGCAAAATCGGCGGTCGCCGGATCGGCCTTGGCCGCCGCGACTTCCTCGGCGACGATGCGGAACATCGCCTGCACGGCGCGCCCGCCATTCTGCGCCAGCTTGCGCCCGACCAGATCCATCGCCTGCACGCCATTTGTGCCTTCGTAGATCATGGCGATGCGGGCATCGCGGACATATTGCTCCATGCCCCATTCGGCGATGTAGCCGTGCCCGCCATAGACCTGCTGCGCGTTGGTCGCGACGTCATAGCCCTTATCGGTGCCATAACCCTTGATCACCGGGGTGAGCAGCCCGATCAGGTCGGCGGCGAGTTGGCGCTCCTCCTCGCTCGGCGCGGCATGTTCGAGATCGACCTGCAGCGCAGCCCACAGGCACAGCGCGCGCAGCCCCTCGGTCAGCGCCTTGCCGTCCATCAGCATGCGGCGCACATCGGGATGGACGAACAGCGTATCCGCCTTCTCGTTCGGCTCCTTCGCGCCGGTCAGCGCACGGCCCTGGCGACGGTCATGCGCGTACTGCACGGCATTCTGATAGGCCGTCTCCGCCACCGCGAGCCCCTGCAGGCCGACGCCGAGCCGCGCGGCGTTCATCATGATGAACATCGCGGCGAGACCCTTCATCTCCTCGCCGACCAGCCAGCCCGTCGCGCCGTCATAGTTCATCACGCAGGTCGAATTGGCGTGGATGCCCATCTTGTGCTCGATCGAGCCGCACGACACCGCGTTGCGCGCGCCGAGCGAGCCATCGTCATTGACCATGAACTTGGGCACGACGAACAGCGAGATGCCCTTCGAGCTTTCCGGCGCGCCCGGCGTCTTGGCGAGGACGAGATGGATGATGTTCTCGGTCAGGTCGTGCTCGCCCGACGAGATGAAGATCTTGGTGCCGGTAATGGCGTAGCTGCCATCGGCCTGCGGCTCGGCGCGGGTGCGGATCAGCCCGAGATCGGTGCCGCATTGCGGCTCGGTGAGGTTCATCGTGCCACCCCATTTGCCCGAGACCATGTTGGGGACGTACTTCGCCTGCTGCTCGGGGCTGCCCTTGACCAGCAGCGCGGCAATCGCGCCGTGCGTGAGCCCGGGATACATGGCGAAGGCCATGTTCGACGAGATCATGAATTCCTGAAAAGCCGTCGAGACGACGTGCGGCATCGCCTGGCCCCCAAATTCCTCGGGTGCGGAGAGCGTGCCCCAGCCCGACTCGACGAAACGCGCATAGGCTTCCTTGAACCCCGCCGGCGTCGTGACCGAGCCGTCTTCATGGCGCGCGCAGCCTTGCTGGTCGCCGCTATGGTTGAGCGGGAACAGCACCTCGGCGACGAACTTGCCGCCCTCGTCGAGGATCGCATCGACCGTGTCAGGCGTCGCATTCTGGAAACCCGGCAGGTTGGCATAGGCGCCCAAACCGACGACATGATCGAGGACGAAGCGCACGTCGCGCACGGGCGGGGTATATTGGGGCATGTGACTTCCTTCAGCCTTGCTGTTCGAGCAGTGCAACGAATGCGTCGAGTTCGCCGATCGCGGCGTCGATATCGTGTTTCTGGGTTTCGAGCAGCGCGATGCGGTGGCGGCAGCGCTCGATCGTCACGGCGCGCTGGCTCCTGCGGCCGTCGCCGAGATCGTAAAGGTCGATCATCTCGCGGATCTCGCCAAGGCTGAACCCGACGCGCTTGCCGCGCAGGATCCAGGCGAGTCGCGCACGATCGCGGTGCGAATAGATGCGTGCGGTGCCGCGCCGCTCCGGTGTAATCAGCCCCTCATCCTCGTAGAAGCGCAGCGCGCGCGCCGTCACGCCGAATTCGGCCGACAGGTCGGAAATCGTGAACTGGTCGCGATCGGGGTGACGCTCGATCGCGGCATAGGCGGCTACGCTCGACATGACCGATCGCCTACCTTCCCTTTACGTGAACGTCAAGCTCAGCCGCCGCTCCCGCACAGCAATCGGCCGTGCGCGTCACGCAGCGTCGAGGCTTCCGAAACCGATTCGCTCAACCGATCGACATCGAGCGCCGCCAGCGAGGCACGCCGCGAACAGAGCTTCTGGCACGCATCGGGCACGCGGCCCGGAAAGACGAGGCGATCGCCCTCGAAGCGCGCGTCGAAGCTGCAGCCCTCGACGCCGTCCATCTGGACATGGACGGTGTCGCGGACGCGCGTCGCGGTGCCCGAGCCGCCGCAATTCTGCTGCTCGTCATAATCGACATAGACGCCGATGCGGTACGCCGTCGCGCCCGGCACGATGCACACCCGGTCGGTGTCGCGCGCATAGAGGCCGGTGATGTCGGTGTCGGCGGGATCGGGAATCACCCCGGCCTGGATCGCCGCCGCCTCGAGGCCGGTCGCCGGCGTCGCGGTCCGTTTCTCGCTCGGCGGGGCGCCGCGCGAACAGGCCGCCAGCACCAGCAACATGGCGAGACCGAAGCGCCTCACGCGACCGCCACCAGCCCGTCGCCGTCGATGCGGCGGTAGAAACAGCTGCGCTCGCCGGTATGACAGGCGGGACCCTGTGCATCGACGATCAGCCACAGCGCGTCCTGGTCGCAATCGATTCGCATCTCGACGACGTGCAGCACGTGACCCGAGGTCTCGCCCTTCTTCCACAACCGGCCGCGACTGCGCGACCAGAAGTGCGCCTCGCCCGTCGCGATGGTCGCGGCGAGCGCCTCGGCATTCATATGGGCGAGCATCAGCAGCTCGCCGCTGGTGCGATCGGTGGCGACGGCGGTGATCAGCCCGCTGGCATCATATTTCGGATCGAGCGTGAGGCCGGGTTCGCGGGAGTCGGGCATGTTTTGCGGTGTAGCGCGCGCGCCCCTGCCCGTCACCTCACACGGTGAATCGACCGAACGCGACGAATGACCGGTGCAATGATGACAAACAGGCGACAAACCCGAAGCGCCGCTCTATAGGCCTCTCGCGACGCTACCCCCCTGAAGGGCGCCATGCTTACAACAAACCCATTCGATGACGATCACCTGCACGAGGAGTGCGGGATATTCGGCGTATCCGGCAACAGCAGCGCTGCCGCGCTGGTAGCGCTGGGCCTCCACGCCCTGCAGCATCGCGGGCAGGAGGCGGCGGGCATCACCACCTTCGACGGCACCGAATTCCACACCTATCGCGCGATGGGGCATGTCGCGGGCAATTTCGACCGCGACGAGATCATCCAGGCGCTGCGCGGCACGGTGGCGTGCGGCCATGTGCGCTATTCGACGACCGGCGAGACCGCGCTGCGCAACGTCCAGCCGCTCTATGCCGATCTTGCCTCGGGCGGCTTCGCCATCTCGCATAACGGCAATATTTCCAACGCGATGCGGCTGCGCCGCGACCTTGTCCGGCGCGGCTCGATCTTCCAGTCGACCTCCGACACCGAGACGATCATCCACCTCGTCGCGACCTCGAACTACCGCACCGTGGTCGACAAGTTCATCGATGCGCTGAAGCAGGTCGAGGGCGCCTATTCGCTGATCGTGATGACGCCCGAGGGCATGATCGCCTGCCGCGACCCGCTCGGCATCCGCCCGCTGGTGATGGGCAAGCTCGACGACGCGATCATCTTCGCCTCGGAAACCGTCGCGCTCGACGTGGTCGGCGCGACCTTCGTCCGCTCGATCGATCCCGGCGAACTGGTGATGGTCAAGGGCACCGAGATCAGCTCGCACCGCCCCTTCGCCGCCGTCAATCCACGGCCGTGCATCTTCGAATATGTCTATTTCTCGCGCCCCGACTCGATCTCGGAAGACCGCAGCGTCTACACTGTGCGCAAGGCGATCGGCGCGCAGCTGGCGATCGAGAGCCCGGTCGATGCTGACCTGATCATCCCGGTGCCCGATTCGGGCACGCCTGCGGCGATCGGCTATGCCCAGCAGTCCGGCATACCGTTCGAGCTCGGCATCATCCGCTCGCATTATGTCGGGCGGACCTTCATCCAGCCGGGCGACAAGGTTCGTCACCTTGGCGTCAAGCTCAAGCACAATGCCAATCGCGCGCTGATCAAGGGCCAGCGCGTCGTGCTGATCGACGATTCGATCGTGCGCGGCACGACCAGCCTCAAGATCGTCCAGATGATGCGCGAGGCGGGTGCCGCCGAAGTTCACATGCGCATCGCCTCGCCGCCGACGCGCCACAGCTGCTTCTACGGCGTCGACACCCCCGAGCGCGCCAAGCTGCTCGCCGCGACCAAGAATGTCGAGGAGATGAACGCTTTCATCCAGGCCGACAGCCTCGCCTTCGTGTCGATCGACG
Organism: Parasphingomonas halimpatiens; assembly: GCF_036663795.1. Lineage (NCBI taxonomy): Bacteria > Pseudomonadati > Pseudomonadota > Alphaproteobacteria > Sphingomonadales > Sphingomonadaceae > Parasphingomonas > Parasphingomonas halimpatiens. The sequence goes on along the minus strand of NZ_JAXOJP010000025.1, from coordinate 72,772 downwards.
GGCTCTACAAGGCGCTGGGCGAACCGAAGCGGGCCGACATCCGCCCGAGCCACTGCGATGCCTGCTTCACCGGCGACTATCCGACGACGCTGACCGACCAGGACGATGTCGCCTCGGTCGACCAGTTCGCGTTGCTCGCCGAGCGAGTTCGCTAAGACGGGCTTGTCCCGGCCGGCTGGCTGGGGCAAGCGCGCGGCCATGACCGACAAGCCTCTTTCGAACCAGACCGCCCTCGTCACCGGTGCCAGCCGCGGCATCGGCGCCGCCACCGCGCTCGCGCTCGCCGCGCACGGCGCGCATGTCGTGCTCACCGCGCGGACCGCTTCCGGGCTCGAAGAAGTCGAGGAGGCGATCTTCGCCGCCGGCGGATCTGCGACGATCGCCCCGCTCGACCTGACCCAGACCGATGCCATAGCACGACTTGCCACGGCGGTCAGCGAACGCTGGCAGGCGCTCGACATCATGGTGCTCAGCGCGGCGACGCTCGGCAGCCTCGGCGCGGTGCCGGCGATCGAACCCAAGGAACTGGCGACGATCATGACGCTCAACGTCAGCGCCCAGGCCGCGCTGATCACCGCGTTCGACCCGATGCTGCGCAAATCGGCCGGCGCGCGCGTGATCGGCCTGACCTCCAGCGTCGCGCGCCATCCGCGCGCCTATTGGGGGCTGTACGGCGCGTCCAAGGCGGCGTTCGAGACGCTGCTCGCCGCCTATGGCGCGGAGATGGCGCAGGTCAGCAAGGTCCGCACCGCGCTGATCGACCCCGGCGCGACGCGGACCGTGATGCGTGCGCGGGCCTATCCCGGCGAGGACCCCGCGTCGGTCAAGGAGCCGGCGGTTGTCGCGGCACGAATCGCCGCGCTCGCCGTGTCGGGCTTCGCGACCGGGCATTTCGAGCGCGTCGAGCAATAAAACTTCGGGCGTGCTCGACGTCGGGTAAACAGCGACTTTCCCTGTGTATTGCTTGAATAATACGGCTGTGATATCCCGAGCGTTATGAGCCTTGGGGGACATGGCAATGATGGCGCGTAAACTCTTGCTCTTGCTGGCGGCGGTCTCGGCCGGCGCGATGGCGCAAAGCCAGGCGCCCGCGCCGTCGGCGACGCTGATCCGCAACGTCGCGGTGTTCGATGGCAACCGCAGCCTTGGCCGCCACGGCGTGCTGATTCGCGATGGCAAGATCGCCGACATCGATTATCGCGGCGCGCCGACGGCGGACATGAAGGTCGTCGACGGCACCGGCAAGACGCTGCTGCCCGGGCTGATCGACAGCCATGTCCACGCCTTTCAGGGCCAGGACGACGCGCTGCTGTTCGGCGTCACGACGCAGCTCGACATGTTCAGCGCGCCGGCCTCGACGCGGGCGATCCGCGCGCGGATGGCGAGCGGCACCAACAGCAAGGCCGCCGACATTTTCACCTCCGGAATTCTCGCGACCGTGCCCAAGGGACATGGCACCGAATATGGTTTTCCGATCCCGACCCTTACCACGCCGGCCGAAGCCGATGCCTGGGTCGACGCACGGATCGCCGAGGGCTCCGACTTCATCAAGATCATCGACGAGCCCGGAACGACCGTCGGCCGGCCCTTCCCGACGCTCGATCGCGCGACGATCCACGCGCTGATCGTCGCGGCGCATAAACGCGGCAAGCTCGCGGTCGTCCATGCCCAGAGTCTGGCGACGGCGACCGAATCGATTGAGGAAGGCGCCGATGGCCTCGCCCATCTGTTCATCGACCTTGATGGGGGCAGCGCCTTTGGCCAGCTCGCCAAGGCGCATCATGTCTTTGTCGTGCCGACCTATAGCGTGTTCGAGGTGTTCAGCGGCCGATCCGGCGGTGCCGCGCTGCTCGACCGGCCGGCGCTGAACGGCCTGCTGCCCAAGACGGCCGTATCGACGCTGCACCAGTCCTTCGGGTCAGATCGGAGCGCCAAGCTCGATGCGCTCGAAGCGGCCAATATCACGGCGCTGGCAAAGGCCGGCGTCCCGATCCTCGCGGGCACCGACGCCGGCAACCCGGGCACCTGGTACGGCCTGAGCATCCACCGCGAACTCGAATTGCTGGTCAAGGCGGGCCTGAGCCCGGTTCAGGCGCTGACCGCGGCGACCGCAGCACCGGCGAGCGCCTTCCGCCTCGCCGATCGCGGGCACATCGCGCCGGGGCTCAAGGCCGATCTGCTGCTGGTCGACGGCGACCCGACGGCCAACATCGGCGCCGTCCATGACATCGTCGAAATCTGGAAGGACGGCGTGGCCGCCAGCCCGTTGCGCGCCGCACGCCGCACCGAACTGGCCAATGCGGCGCCCGCGGCCGTCGCGCCGCCCATCGCACTGCCGGCAGGCGGCCGGATCGAGTCGTTCGCCAATGTCGATGGCAAGCCGGTGCTCAAGGCGCCGTTCGGTGCGGGCTGGCAGGTGTCGACCGATTCGATCGCCGGCGGCACGTCGCGCGTCTCGCTGTCGGTCGCCGGCGCCGCGCCCGATGGCAATGCTGCATTGGTCATGAGCGGTGAGGTCACCGCCGATTTCATCGCGCCGTGGGCCGGGGTCGGGTTCAGTCCCGGCGCGCAGCCCTTCGCCCCCGCCGACCTCAGCGCGGCAAATGCGCTGCGCTTCTGGGTGCGCGGCGAGGGCAAGAGCTTTGCCCTCATGGGCTTCTCGCCCGCCGGCGGTCAGCGCCCCGCCGTTGCACCGCTCTCGGTGACGGGCGACTGGAAGGAGGTCACGATCCCCTTTGCCAGCCTGCGTAATTTCGATTCCCACAACGCCATGCTGCTACTCGTCGCGGCGGACCGGCCAGGCGTCTTCAAACTCGAAATCGCCAATATCCGGCTGATTCACACCGAATGAGCAGGACGGCCGCACGCTATTTCGCGGCCGCGTCGAACAGCTTTTGCGTGAAAGCGAATCGCGCCAGCGAATAGGTGCGATCGCTCGCGTGCGGCGCGGCGCTCGATATAGCGATGACGATATGATGCGCGGGGTCGATCGTGATGCCCTGCCCGAAAATACCCTGCGCGCCGAAGCGGCCCTGCGGATAGGTCCACCATTGATAGCCATAGCCGAAGCCCGGTCGCCCGATCTCGGCATGGGCGGCGGTGGCCGAGGCGAACCAGCCATCGGGCACCACGCCCTTGCCGCCGTCGAGCACGAACTGCCCCATCCGCGCATAGTCGCGCAGACTCACCGACTGGCAGCAGCCGCCGATTTCGTGCCCGGCCTGATCGACCATCCAGAAACCGTCGCGCTCCATGCCGTAGCGCTTGAACACCTTCTCGCTGAGATAGCTCGCCAGCGACTTGCCCGTCGCGCGCTGGACCAGCGTGCCGATCAAATTGGTCTCGCCGGTCTTGTAGACCCATTTGGTTCCCGGCGCGTCGGCGCGCGGCAGCGTGCGCATATAGGCGACGGTCGGATCGGCACCGGCCGGAACGGGCTTGGCGAACATCTGCGCCACGTCCGAGTTCGGATCGGTATAGTCCTCGTTCCAGCGCACGCCCGAGGTCATCGTCAGCAATTGCGCGATGGTCACGCCGTCATAACCGCTGCCCGCCAGATCGGGGATGTAGCGCGTCACGGGCTCGTCGACCGACTTGATATAGCCGTCGCGGATCGCCGCGCCGACCAGCGTCGAGGTGAACGATTTGGCGACCGAGAAGGATGTCCAGCGCCCGTCGCGCCCATAACCGCGCGCGTAGCGCTCGAGGCGGATCTTGCCATCCTGCAGCACGATCAGCCCGGCGACATTCTGCGCCGCCATGAACGAGTCGACCTCGTCGTCGGCGATCGGCAGCGCCTTGCCCGCCGGCAACGGGTGAACCCGCCCGCCGGCCTTGACGACGTTCCCGGGAAACTGCGCTTCCATATGCGGAAAGTTCGCGTCGCGCTGCGCCTGCGACCAGAACAGGATCTCGGCCCCGGCCTGACGGATATGCGCCTCGGCGGCAGGATCGCGGGTCGCGGCGGCGGCAACCGGTACCGGGCGCGTAGCGGTGTTCGCGCATCCGGCCAGCGCCAGCGCGATAAGCGCCAGGATCGACTTGTTCATTACCCCTCCTTGACCAGCGTTACCTGCGCGACGTCGATACCGCCGCCGCGAAAGCCGCCTTCGCAATACATCAGATAGTAGCGCCACATCGCGACGAAGTCCGCATCGAACCGCGTCGGCAAACGCTTTTCGGCCACCGCCACATCGAACGCTGTACGCCAGCGCAGCAACGTCTCGGCATAATGCAGGCCGAAGCCGTGCCGGTCATGCCACACCAGCCCGGCGCGCTCGGCGATCGCGCGAAAGCGGCTTTCCGAAATCAGCATGCCGCCGGGAAAGATGTAGCGCTGGATGAAGTCGACGCTCGCCGCATAAGCGTCGAAGATCGCGTCATCGATCGAGATCAGCTGGATCGCGGCGCGGCCGCCGGGCTTGAGCGTCCCGGCGACCACGCGGAGATAGGCGGACCAGAATTCCTCGCCGACCGCCTCGACCATCTCGATGCTGGCGACCGCATCATACTGGCCGCGAACGTCGCGATAGTCGGTCAGCGACACCGTGACGCCGGGTAGACCCCGGTCATCGACAAAGGCCTTTTGCTCTTCGGACAGCGTGATGCCGTGCACCTTGATACCCGCGGCGGAAGCGACGGACGCGAACGAGCCCCAGCCGCAGCCGATCTCCAGAATCGTATCGCCCGGCCTGGTGGCAGTCCGATCGAGGATCGCCGCGAGCTTCGCCTGCTGCGCACTTTCTAGTGACTGTGCCTCCGAAATCGGCTCCACAAACAGGCCGCTCGAATAGGTCCGCGAAGTATCGAGCCAGGTCTCGTAGAAGTCGTTGCCGAGGTCGTAATGCGCGGCGACGTTGCGTTTCGCGCCCGCCCGGTGATTGCGGCGCAGCAAGTGCCATGCGCGTCGCGCCAGCTTCGACAGCCCGCTCGCCCGCGCGGCACGACCCAGCGTGCGACGGTTGCGCATGAACAATTCGAACAGCACGACCGGGTCGGGGCTGGTCCACTCGCCCGCAGCCCATGCCTCGTACCAGCCAGCCGAACCGCCCGCCGCCAGCCGCCGCAGCGCGCGCCAATGCACGACATGGACGACCGCGCACGGGCCCGGCGCATGGCCGCCGAGCACGCGCCGGGTACCACCCGGAAGCGTCGCCTCGATCGAGCCTTGCGCCAGTCCGCGATCGATCCGTCCGAGCACCCGATCGCCAATCGGCGCTACCATCCGCAACCCCACATCCCCCAACCGCGCCCCGCTTATCGCGCCGCGCTTGCCGCCGCCAGAGCGCGTTCGCGCGCCGCGCGATGGCCGATGATCTTGGCGGGGTATCCGGCGGGCCGGCGCCCGGCCTCTTCGGGATCGTGGATGACCGCATCGGACAGGCGTGCGAGTTCGGGCACCCATTGCCGGATATAGCCGGCGGCGTCGAACTTCTCCGACTGGCTGAGCGGCGCCATGATTCGCACGAACATGTTCGAATCGACGCCGGTTCCCGCCGTCCACTGCCAGTTGACCACGTTGCTGGCGTAATCGGCATCGACCAGCGTATCCCAGAACCATTGCTCGCCCCGGCGCCAGTCGATCAGCAGATGCTTGATGAGGAACGAGGCGGCGATCATCCGCACGCGATTGTGCATCCATCCCGTTGCCCAGAGCTGGCGCATGCCGGCATCGACAATCGGGTAACCCGTCTCACCGCGCTGCCAGGCGCGCAGTTCCGCGTCGGCCGCGGGGCCCGTTCGCCACGGCAGATCGTCGAGCGCCGGCCGACCGTTACGTGTCCCATAATCGGGGAATTGCAGGATGATGTTCTGCGCATAATCTCGCCAGCCGATCTCGCCGAGAAAGGTCTCGACCGAGCCTCCCAGATCGGCAGTACGATGCCACACCTGCGCCGCCGAAAGCTCGCCGAAATGGAGATGCGGCGACAGGCGTGAGCTGCCCTCGATCGACGGCAGGTTGCGCGTTGCCTCGTAGCGCGCGGCGTGATCGCGGAAGGATTCCAGCCGGGCCGCTGCGCCTTGCTCGCCCGGCGTCCATTCTGCGGCGAAGCCCTTCGCCCAGTCAGGCTTACGCGGCAGCAAATCCCAGTCGCCCAGTTCGTCGCTGGCCGGCCATGTCGCGGGAGCGGAAAGCTCACCCGGCGGTGGCAGCGGTGCGGGCGGTGGCATCTGCTGCTGGAGCGCGCGCCAGAAGGGCGTAAAGATCTTGTAGGGTTGCCCGGCCCCGGTCGTCACCGATCCCGGCGGCACGAGATAATTGCCGTCATGGCACACGAGATCGACCCGCTTCACCACCGCACGCTCGGCATTGCGCCACCAGGGCTCATAATGCCGGATCGCGTGAACGCGCTTCGCGCCGATTTCCTCGGCGAGTGCCGCCAGCACCTCGTCCACCCTGCCCCGCCGCAGGATCAGCCGCGAGCCCTTCTCCCGCAGGCTGGCATCGAGCGCGGCAAGGCTGTGGTGCAGCCACCAGCGCGACGCACCGCCCATCCGGCGATGCTTCGGCGTGTCGTCATCGAGGACATAGACCGGGATGACCGGCCCCTCATTCGCGGCAGCGATCAGTGCCGCCTGATCTGACAGGCGGAGGTCACGACGAAACCAGACGATCACCGGATCGTTCATCGCGGCTTGAAACAGGTTACGTCCCCTATGCGGGAGCTTCTCCGGACGCGTCGGATACGAAATCTCTCAAGATCATCCGCAGCAAGGCAAGTCCAGTCGCCCCGCTTCATTGTCGGCAATCGTTCGCCGCGCCATGACCCGTCAGCGGTCTGCCAGACTGCCAGAATCTCATCATGGCTTGGCGATGGATCCGCATGGCTACGAACCTCCAGCGACAAGTCGTGCGGAGTGCGTGGGCCGCTCAGCGTCACAACCGAAAACAAATGCGCCCGAACCAACGGCATCGTGCATATCGTGTCGTCAGCGAAACAACCAATGATCGCTGCATCTTGCCAACGCGCTGCGATCAACGATGCCCTGCCCTTCGGCGGCAAGGGGTCGTCGTCAATCGCAACGATCGAGATAAGCGCCAAAACTGAGAGAGCAAATGCGCTCCCCATCACATCTCGTGCGGTTGTGCTTCGACCATCCAGGTCTGGCCCTGGCTGAGCAGCTTCTGCAGGTTGGGCGTCTTGCCCTGTGCAGCAGCAATGTTCTGCGCGATGACCGCGTCGTCGAAGGTCGGCGCGGGATCGTCGTAGATCACGCCGAGCGCCATCGGGAAGGCACCGAACGGCATCTCGACCAGCATGTGGGCGAGGCCACGGTTGGTCTGGTCGTGCACCGCGACGCCGACCGATTCCCAGTCGCCATCGACCACGTCGACGACCTTGAGTGTCAGCCGCGCGAGATCCATCGCCAGGCCCTTGGTGCCGCCGGCGAACAGCAGCGGCTTGCCATGCTCGACCCACAACTGGTTGGTCCCGGCATGGGCCTTTTCGGTGAAGGCGCCGAACACCTCGTCATTGTAGACGATGCAGTTCTGGAAGATCTCGACGAAACCCGTGCCCTTGTGCGCATAGGCCGCCTTGAGCACCGCCGGCAGGTTCTTGTTGACGTCGATCGCCCGCGCGATGAAGCGCCCGCCCGCGCCGAGCGCGAAGGCGCACGGCTTGGCCGGATGATCGACCGAGCCATAGGGCGTCGAGGGCGAGCGCGTGCCTTCGCGGCTGGTTGGCGAGTACTGGCCCTTGGTCAGGCCGTAAATCTCGTTGTTGAACAGCAGCACCTGGCAATCGAGATTGCGACGAATGAGGTGCATCGTGTGGTTGCCGCCGATCGACAGCGCGTCGCCGTCGCCGGTGATGATCCAAACATCGAGTTCGGGATTGGCCAGCTTGACCCCGGTCGCCACCGCCGGCGCGCGGCCGTGGATGGTGTGGAAGCCATAGGTTTCCATATAATAGGGAAAGCGCGACGAGCAGCCGATACCGCTGACGAACACGGTGTTCTCCGGCCGCGCGCCGATCTCGGGCATGGTGCGCTGCACTGCCTTGAGGATCGCATAATCGCCGCAGCCCGGGCACCAGCGCACTTCCTGGTCGGTTTCCCAATCCTTGGGCGTAGTCAGCTTCGCGATGGGGGTCATGTCGTTCATGCGAGCATCTCCTCGATGGCTTGCTCAATCTCGAAGATGCGGAACGGCTGGCCGGACACCTTGTTGAGCGGCTTGGCGTCGACCAGGAACTGGTCGCGCAGCACCGTCTTGAGCTGGCCTGTGTTCATTTCGGGAACGAGTATCTTGTCGTAACTCTTGAGCAACGCGCCCAGATTTGCCGGCATCGGCCAGATGTGGCGGATATGGACATGGCTGACGTCGAGCCCCTTGCGCCGGCCGCGCCGCACCGCCTGGTGGATCGGCCCGAAGGTCGAGCCCCAGCCGACCACGACCAGCTTGCCCGAGCTGTCGCCCATCGCGACCTCCTGATCGGGCACTGCGATATTGGCGACCTTGTCGTGGCGGATATTGGTCATCGCCTGATGGTTGGCGGCGCCATATTCGATGTTGCCGGTGCCGAGTTGCTTCTCGATCCCGCCGATGCGGTGGAGCAGCCCGGGCGTGCCGGGCTTGACCCAGGGCCGCGCCAGCTTCTCGTCGCGGGCATAGGGCAGGAAGCCACCTTCCGGCGCAACGTCCATGAATTCAACGGGGAATGGCGCGAAGCTGTCGATCGACGGCACCTTCCACGGCTCGGCGGCGTTGGCGATATAACCATCGGTCAGCACCATCACCGGCGTCATATATTGCGTCGCGATGCGCACCGCCTCGATCGCCACTTCGAACGCGTCCGACGGCGAGCGTGCCGCGATCACCGGCATCGGCGCATCGCCATTGCGGCCATAAACCGCCTGGTAGAGATCCGACTGTTCGGTCTTGGTCGGCAGGCCGGTCGACGGGCCACCGCGCTGCGAGTTGATGATGACCAGCGGCAGCTCGGTCATGATCGCCAGGCCCATCGCCTCGCCCTTGAGCGCGATGCCGGGCCCCGACGATGAGGTGACACCAAGCTGGCCGGCATAGGAGGCGCCGATCGCACTGGCGATTGCCGCGATCTCGTCCTCGGCCTGGAAGGTCGTGACGCGATATTCCTTCAGCCGCGACAGATGATGCAGGATCGCCGAGGCCGGGGTGATCGGATAACCGCCGAAGAACATCGGCAGATCGGCCAGCTGCGCACCCGCGACGAGACCGAGCGAGATCGCCTCGGCCCCCGTCACCGTGCGGTACAGGCCGGGCTCGGCCGGCGCGGCGGCGACATGCTGCTGGTGCAGGCGCACCGCGCCGAGACCGCTGCCCGACAGTTCGGCGGTTTCGCCATAGGCATGGCCGGCATTGAGCGCGGCGATGTTCGCCTCGGCCAGTGTCGGGTTCTTGGCGAACTTGGCCTTGAGCCAGTCGATGATCGGCTCGCGTCCGCGATCGAACATCCACAAGGCCAGGCCGAGCGTCCACATATTCTTGCAGCGCAGCGCTTCCTTGTTGCCCAGCCCGAACGGCTTGACCGATTCGAGCGTCAGCTGCGAAATGTCGAACGCCAGCAGCTGCCACTTGGCGAGGCTGCCGTCGGTGAGCGGATTGGCAGCATATTTCGCCTTGGCGAGGTTGCGGTCGCCGAACTCGCCGGCGTCGGCGATGATCAGCCCGCCGGTCTTGAGCGCATCGACATTGGTCTTGAGCGCCGCCGGGTTCATCGCGACGAGCACGTCGGGCGCGTCGCCGGCGGTCTCGATCGCGGTCGAGCCGAAATTGATCTGGAAGGCCGACACGCCGAACAGCGTGCCCTGCGGCGCGCGGATTTCGGCCGGAAAATCGGGGAAGGTGGCGAGATCGTTGCCGGCCAGCGCGGTCGACAGCGTGAACTGCCCCCCGGTGAGCTGCATGCCATCGCCGGAATCGCCCGCGAAGCGGACGACGATCGACTCGGCAGGTGGGTTGGCAGATGCCTCTTGCGGCGTGGTCAGGTGGGCGGCGGTCGCCATCAGCAATATCCCGTGGACTTCGTTGCGCCGCCCTTATGCGCTGGACGGTGGCGGGCCAACCTAGTTTCATGCGCGGGCGGTGCAACCGCTACTTTCCCGTAGAGCGCCTCACCCAGGGTAAGAATGGTGCTGACATGCCGCTCGGCAATCGCCAGCGCGTCGTCGCCATAGCCGCCACCGACGGTGCTCGCGAGCGGAATGCCCCGCGCGATCATCAACTTGGCGATCAATCGCTCGCGCGCCACCAGCCCTGCCTCGCTCAGCGCGAGCCGCCCCAGTCGGTCGCCAAGGAAAGGATCGACGCCGGCCTGATACAACACCAACTCCGGCCGCTCGCGATCGAGCATCGGCGCGAGTGTCGCCTCCAGCGTGGCGAGATAGGCCTCGTCGCCGGTCCCGTCGGGCAACGCCACGTCGAGCGTCGACCGCGCCTTGCGCACCGGAAAATTCTTCTCGGCATGGATCGAATAGGTGGTGATGCCATCGCGCCCGGCGAGCAATGCCGCCGTGCCGTCACCCTGATGGACGTCGCAATCGACGACCATCACCCGCGCCATGCGTCCCTCCTCGACCAGTCGCAGCGCCGTGACGGCGAGATCGTTGAAGACGCAATAGCCCGCGCCGCTCGCGGCGAGCGCGTGATGGCTGCCGCCCGCGCTGTTCGCGGCAAAGCCACGCTCGAGCGCCAGTATCGCGGCCAGCCAGGTGCCGCCGACGACATGGGGCGCGCGGTGCGCCACCGCTTCGCTCACCGCAAAGCCAATCCGTCGTTCCTTGTCGCGCGGGACGCGCGCCGTCAGCACCTCATCGACATAGTCGGGGTCGTGCGCTGCCTCGATCCACGCGCGCGGCGCCGGTACGGGCTCGTGCCAGTCGATCGCCGCGCCTTGGGCAAGCAGCAGGTCGCGAATCAGGCCGTTCTTGTTCCAGCGATAGGCACTGCGCGACGGCGCTTCGGCTATATAGCTTGGATGATGGACGACGGCGATCACGCGCCTTACCTAGGCACGGACAAGGGCTGGCGCCACCGGCCGATGCGAGAGGACCGACCATGACCGAACCTTATGTCCGCCCGGACGCCCGCGCCTTTCTCGATTTCCTCAACGCGATGCCCGGCCCCAAGATGCATGAGATGGACGCGCCCGCGGCGCGGCAGGTCTATCTCGCGATGCGCGACGTGACCGATCTGCCGGTCGGCGACCTCGGCACACGCCTCGACCTCGCCATTCCCGGGCCGGCCGGCACGATCCCGGCGACGATGTTCGATCCGCGCACCTCGCGTGAGCCCGGCCCCGTGATGGTGTTCTACCATGGCGGCGGTTACGTGATCGGCGACGTCGAATCGCACGCCGCGATCTGCGCCGAGATTGCGCGGACGCTCGATCTGCCGGTGATCTCGGTCGATTATCGCCTTGCCCCCGAATCGCCCTGGCCCGCCGCCCCCGACGATTGCAAGGCGGCGGCGCGCTGGGTCGCGGACAGCCCCGCAGAACTCGGCCGCACCGTCACCAGTCTGGTGCTGTGCGGCGACAGCGCCGGCGGCAATCTGACGATCGTCACGGCGATGGCCTTGCGCGACAAACCCGCCAAGGTGCCGGTGATCGCGCAGCTGCCCTTCTACCCGGCAACCGATTCGACGGTCGAATATTCCTCCTATGCCGAGTTCGCCGAAGGTTATCTGCTGACTCGCGCGACGATGGAATGGTTCGAGGCCAGCTACGCGCCCGAGACGAGCGACGTGCGCGCATCGCCGCTGCTCGGCGCGATGGCCGGCATGCCCCCCGCCGTGGTCGTCACCGCCAGCCTCGATCCGATCCGCGACCAGGGTCGCGCTTATGCCGCCGCGCTGGCCAAGGCGGGTGTGCCAGTGATCTTCCGCGAGGCGGTCGGCAACATCCATGGCTTCATCAACCTGCGCAAGGCGATCCCGTCGTCGGTCGGCGACGTGTCGTCGGCGCTTGCCGCGCTGAAGGGGATGATCGTCGAGGCCGAGGCCGAGCGCGTCATGGCGCAGGCGGCGGCGTGATGCGGGGCGTCATTTTGGCGATGTTCGCGTTGCTTTTGCCCGCCGGCGAAGCGCCGGCGACGATCACGGCGCCGACGACCAATTTTGTCATCCGACTCTATAACCGGGTCTTGGGATTTCATCTGCCGGCCAACTTTCAGCCCGTACCGCCACAAAGCAATGACCGACAGTTTCTGATGGAGATCGTTCCAAAAGGCGAAACCGTGGAGAACTGGACTCGTCTCATCACCATCAGAGCAACCCACGGCATTCGCCCCGATTTGGCAAGTGCAGTCATTGCAAAGGCAGTCTTCGACCCCGTCTCCTGCACACAGGGGCACATATATCGCAACTTCGGCGAAAAACAGATTGAAGGGCCCCTCAGACTTTCGGTCATCGCCATTGGTTGTGGCGCGCTTCCGGCTGGCGCCTATCCGGCTGCTTTGACCGGGGCCGGCGAGCAGGATTTCATCCTCATGTTCCGCGACGAGGACGCGATCTACACGCTCAACTACGCGGTGCGCGGCGCACCCTTCAACGCCGATCATCCACCGATCGATCTTGCTCAGGCCGAAGAGATTCTGCATGCGCAGTTCGGCACCGCGCGAGTTTGTGCGAGCGCGAGCGAATCCGGCTGTGCGACGATCATTGCCGCAGACACCGCGCGCAGCGTGAACCCATGATCGATCCCGTCAATCTCCCCTACCGCCTCTGTGCCGGCATCATGCTGGTCAACCGCCAGGGCGAGGTGTTCGTCGGCCAGCGGATCGATAGCAGCGTCGAAGCGTGGCAGATGCCGCAGGGCGGCATCGACGAGGGCGAGGATGCCGAGGCCGCGGCGCTGCGCGAACTGGGCGAGGAAACGGGCATCGCGCCCGACAAGGTCGAACTCGTCACGATCGCGCCCGGCGAATTCCGCTATGACCTGCCCGACGAGTTGATCGGCAAGGTGTGGAAGGGCAAATATCGCGGGCAGATTCAGCGCTGGTTCCTCTACCGCTTTGTCGGCGAGGACGGCGACATCGACATCGCCACCGCGCATCAGGAGTTCCGCGCGTGGCGTTGGCTCCCGCCGCAGGAGCTGCCGACGGTGATCGTCCCGTTCAAGCGCGAACTCTATGAGCAGGTGCTGGCGGCATTCGGCGACGATCTCGACTGAATCATTGCCGGAGCACGGTCAAAATCGTTTGATTTGTGCGCCTTCGGCGATATCGAAAAAGGCATGCGCCCGCTTGCCTTGTTCAGCCTCGCTCCCCTGCTGATCGCCGCCGCGCCGGCGCCGATCCCCGCGCCCGTCAAGGCGATGCTCGATGCCGCGATCGTGACCGGCAATGAGGCAGAGGTCGCGACCGTGGCCAAATATGCCCGCGCCGCCGCGCCCGAGGCCAGCGAGGCGATCAACCTGCTGATCGACGATTGGCACAAGGCCGTGGCGACGAAGAAGGCGGCGGCGGACAACGCCGCGTCCGACATCTGGAAAGGCAAGGTCGAGCTGGGCGGCTTTGCGACGTCCGGCAACACCAGCGATGTCGGCGCAAGCACGGCGATCGACGTGGTGCGCGAGACGAAGCGCTGGCGCCACAAGCTGCATCTCGCCGCCGACTATCAGCAAAGCGCGGGCGTGGTCAGCCGCGAGCATTACCTCGCCAGCTACGAACCCAATTTCAAGTTCGGCGCGCGCGGCTATGTCTACGGCTCGGCGCTGTTCGAGAGCGACCATTATCTCGGTTATGACGAGCGCTACGCCGCGTCGATCGGCGCGGGGTACAGCGCGATCAAGCAACCGCGCGTGACGCTCGACATCGAAGTTGGGCCGGCGTTTCGCTACACCGCCTTCACCGACGCGACGGTCGAGAGTAGCGCGGCGGCGCGTGGTTCGGTCAATTTCGGCTGGAAACTCACCGATGCGGTCTCGCTCAGCCAGATCGCCTCGGCCTATCTGCAGCATTACAACAGCACGGTCAGCAGCACGACAGCCGTGAAAGCCAAGCTCATCGGGCCGCTCGCCGCGCAACTGTCCTATGGCGTGCAATATGAGAGCATGCCGCCGGTCGGGCGCGTGACCACCGACACCACCAGCCGCGCATCGCTGGTCTACAGCTTCTGATATCCCGCCCGGCCATAGCCGCGATCTATCCGCTTCGGATCGGTCCCTTGGTTCCCAAGCGCGGCCTATCGGGCTAACACGCCGCGATGACCCAGCTCTCGCCGATCGAAGTTGCCGCGATCGAGACCATCCACGACCAGCCGATGCTCGATCAGGTCCAGCACTGGGCGACGATCAACAGCGGCACGCGCAACCTCGCCGGCCTGAAGACAGTCGCGACCGCGCTTGGCGAAGCCTTCTCCGCCTTGCCGGGCAAGATCGAGCTGGTCGAGCCGGCGCCGGTCGAGAGCGTCGCTGCCGACGGCAGCGTGTCGCAGCTCGACCATGGCCGGCATCTCCACCTCAACGTTCGCCCCGACGCGCCCGTGCGCATGCTGTTCACCGGACATATGGACACCGTCTATCCGGTCGATCACCCGTTCCAGACGCTCACGCTGCGCGACGACGGGTCGCTGCACGGCCCCGGCGTCGCCGACATGAAGGGCGGGCTGGCGGTGATGCTCGCCGCACTCAGCGCGGTCGAGGCCAGCCCGCTCGCCACGCGAATCGGCTATGAGGTCGTGATCAATTCGGACGAGGAGACCGGCTCCTTCTCCTCCGCCGCGCTGCTCGCGCGCGCGGCGCGCGGCAAGGTCGCCGCGCTGACCTACGAGCCCGCGCTGCCCGACGGCACGCTGGCCGGCGCGCGCGGCGGCACGGGCAATTTCTCGATTGTCGTCCATGGCCGCAGTGCGCATGCCGGCCGCAACCCAGAGGATGGCCGCAACGCGCTCGTCGCCGCCGCCGATCTTGCCGTGCGGCTCGCGGCGGCACGCGGCGCCGGGCTGGCGGTCAACCCGGCGCGGATCGAGGGCGGCGGGCCCAACAATGTCGTCCCCGACTTCGCGCTGCTGCGCGTCAACTTCCGCCCCGCGACACCCGCCGATATCGTCCGCGCGCAGGCGCTGCTCGACAGCGTCATCGCCGCCATCACGTGCGAGCACGAGGTGCGGATCGAGGTGCATGGCAGCTTCAATCGCCCTCCCAAGCCGATCGACCCCGGCGCGGCAACATTGTTCGACCTGGTCAAGTTGGCTGGCGCTGATCTCGGTCTGGTCATCGGCTGGCGCGCGACCGGCGGGGTGTGCGACGGCAACAACATCGCGGCGTGCGGTGTGCCGGTGGTCGACACGATGGGCGCGCGCGGCGGCGCGATCCATTCTCCGCAAGAATTCATGATCGTCGATAGCCTGGCGGAGCGCGCCGCGCTTTCCGCCGTGACGATATTGCGCATTGCCGAACGAGGTGGCCTGTGACCTTCCTGATCCGCGCCGCGCGCGATTCCGACCTGCAACCGCTCTATGAAATGGCCAAGCTGACCGGGGGCGGTTTCACCAACCTGCCGGCGGACCGCAAGGCGCTACAGGCCAAGCTCGACCGCAGCCGCGCCGCCTTCGGACGCGAGGACGATGCGCTCGCCGACGACCTGTTCGTGCTGGTGCTCGAGAATAGCGAGACCGGCGAGGTGCGCGGCACCTGCCAGATCTTCACCCATGTCGGCCAGCAATATCCCTTTTACAGCTATCGCATCGGCACGCTGACGCAGCATAGCCGCGAACTCAACCGCACCTTCCGCGCCGACATGCTCGGCCTGACCACCGATCTCGAAGGGTCGAGCGAGGTCGGCGGGCTGTTCCTCCATCCCGGCGAGCGCGCCGGCGGGCTCGGCATGCTGCTCGCGCGCAGCCGCTATCTGTTCATCGCCGCACACCGCGCGCGCTTCGCGGATCGCATCCTGGCGGAACTGCGCGGGATCATCGACGAGGCCGGCGGCTCGCCCTTCTGGGACGGCCTTGCCGGGCGCTTCTTCGGGATGAATTTCCAGGACGCCGACCAGTTCAACGCGATCCACGGCCACCAGTTCATCGCCGACCTGTTCCCCAAGCACCCGGTCTATATCGCCATGCTGTCGGAAAGCGCCCGTGCCGCGATCGGGCTGCCGCACCCTTCCGGCCGCGCCGCGATGCGCATGCTCGAAAATGAGGGCTTCTCGTTCGAGCAATATGTCGACATTTTCGACGGCGGCCCGACGATGACCGCACGCACCGATCAGGTCCGCACGATCCGCGAGGCGCGAACGCATGAGATCGTCGCGATCGATGACGATGGCGGCGAGCAGGCGTTGGTCGCTGCGGGCCGGCGCACGGCGTTCCGCTCGGCCTATGGCCGGGTGCGCGAATGCGGCCACGGCATCGCGCTGAGCCGCGCCTGCGCCGCCGCGCTCGGCGTGGTCGAGGGAGACAGCGTCAGCCACGTCGCGCGGGTCTAGCTCCCCGGACGCGGCGCTCCAGGCGTCGGATTAACTTACAGCTAACCATCTGCGTTAAGGCGAAAGCACGCGAATCCGCGCTTGGCCCGGTCATTGCTTAGCGAACGGCATGTGGACCAGGATCGCCCGGCTGTTCATCATCAAGACCAAGTTCGAGGCGTTTGCCGTGATCTATGGCCTCGGCACCGGCGCGGTCGAGCGCGGCGTGCACTATCTCCAGCAATATCCCGGCATCGGCGGATGGATGCTGTTCGCGGTCTGCCCGGTCGCGGTGTTCATGGCCGGCGCGCGCATTCTCGATTCGGTCGAACGGAGCCAACGACCATGAGCACGGCTTGTTCGCCGCACAGCAATCGTTGGTCGCACATCGCACAAAGCACGCTATCAGGCGCAGCCATGACCAGCACCGCTCCCGCCGTCGATCAACGCACCGACGGTCAAATTGCCCGCGACGTCGCGCTCGCCGCCGCCGCCCTGCTGCGCGACCTCGGCGCCCCGGGGGGATGCCCCGACGCCGACTTGCGCGCGCGCGGGGACAGCGAGGCCAACACGCTGATCCTCGATCTGCTGCACGCCGCGCGCCCGGATGATTTCATCCTGTCGGAAGAATCGCATGACGATGGCGCGCGCTGTGCCGCGCGCCGCGTGTGGATCGTCGATCCGCTCGACGGCACGCGCGAGTTCGGCGAGCGGCGCGACGACTGGGCGGTGCATATCGGGTTGGCGATCGATGGCGCCCCGGCCGCCGGCGCGGTCGCGCTGCCCGCGCTGAACAAGGTGTTCACCACCGACGATCCCGCGCCGGTCTTTGCCGCGCTGCCTGCGCGGCCGCGCATGCTGGTCAGCCGCTCGCGCGCACACGCCATGGTCAACGCGGTGGCGCGCGCGATCGATGCCGAACTCGTCCCGATGGGATCGGCCGGCGCCAAGGCGATGGCGGTGGTCGCGGGCGACGCGGAAATCTATCTCCATGCCGGCGGGCAATATGAATGGGACAATTGCGCGCCGGTGGCGGTCGCCGCCGCGGCGGGTCTCCACACCTCGCGCATCGATGGCGCGGCGCTGGTCTATAATTGTCGCGATCCGCTGCTGCCCGACCTGCTGATCTGCCGTCCGGAATATGCCGCGACGGTGCTCGCCGCCGTGGCGGCATGGGTGCCGGCGTGCGAATGAGGGACATCGGTCCGATTTGATTGTTTCGCGTTGCTATCCACGCTAGCTCGCATGGGGGTCTCCGGGGGGCGGCCTGAAATAGGGGAATGGTACGTTGCGCTTGTTCGCCGGCCTTTACGTACGTCTGACCGCACAGGCCCTGCTCGCCGCGGCGTTGCCCGGCGCGCTGCTGGTATGGAATCTCGGTCGCGGGCATGACAGCTATGTCGCCGCGCAGGACGATCAGGCGCTCGCCGCGCTGACCGCACTGGTGTCCGCCGAGATACGCGGCGGCGCACCCATGTCGGGCGCCCTCGCCGCGGCACAACGCGATTTCCGCGACAATCAGCGCGACGGCGACCCCGCCGCGCCGCTGATCGGGCGTGTCGCGCTCTATGCGCCCGGCGGCGGCCGCATCGCCGGCGCGACGCCCGACGCCGATGGCGTCCGCGCCGTCCGTCCGCTGCAGGTCGACGGGAAGGAAGTCGCGCAGGTGCGCATCGTCCGCGCCCCGGTCGGCGACGGCGCCGGCTACACCTTCATGCGCGACCAGGTCGTCGGCATCGTCGCGGCGATGGCCGCGATCCTGCTGATCCTGCTCGTCGCCGGCTACAGCATCGCCGCCGCCTGGACGCGCCCGCAGCGCGCGCTCTACCGCGCCAGTCGCGCCATCGCCCAGGGCGATTACGACGCCGATGTCAGCGAGGAAGGGCCGGCCGAGACCCGCGCGACGATGCGCAACCTCGGCCGTATCGCGCGTTCGTTCGATCGGCTCGAAACCGCCCGCCGCACATGGCTGGTCAATGTCTCGGAAGAATTGCGCAAGCCGGTCCAGCTGCTCGGCGACAAGCTGATCGCGCTGCACGCAACATCGCCGGTCGACGACCAGGTCGCGTTCGAGGACATTGTCGGCGACGTCCAGCGTCTGTCGGAAATGGCCGAGGATCTGCACGCGGTGGCGATGGCCGATCTCGGCCGGCTCCCCGTCACCTTCGCGACGGTCGATCCCTGCGCGCTGATCCGCAACGCGATCTGGACCAGTAAACGCCGCGCCGATGCGCTGCGCGTGACGCTCGAAACCGGCCAGATGCCCAGCCACACCGTGCCGGTGAAATGGGACGGCGCGCGGATCGAACAGCTGTTCACCGCGCTGATCGAGAACAGTCTGCGCTACACGCCCGCCGGAGGCCGCATCGCGCTCGGGCTCGAGGGCCAGCGCGGCGCGTGGCGCCTGATCGTCGACGACAGCGCGCCGGGCGTCGACATCGACCTCGCGCGCGAACTGTTCGAGCCCTTCTACCGCACCTCGCTCGCGCCCGGCGAGTCGGTCACAACCTACGGCCTCGGCCTCGCCACCGCGCAGTCGATCGTCGAGGCGCACCATGGCCGCATCGAGGCGAGCCCCTCGCCGCTCGGCGGTCTGCGCGTCACCGTCATCCTGCCGGCCGCGCCGCCGACAGCGTGAGCCCGGGCGCCGGGGTTGACGTATCCGCGGATGCTTGGAGCAGGATGCGATTGAGCTGCATCGTATCCTGCTCTGTAATCTTTTGTTGTCGCGGGATTGTTGCGAAAACCGGTTCCCGCTTCTTCATATCCGGCTCTAACCAAGATCGGCCGCCGCCCGCTTTGACCGCCACGCCGGTCGGGATCGGGCTTCGCGGCTGAGACCTGCGCTTCCGCGGAATCACCTTCCGGGTTAAGCTAGAGTCATCCCGCTCTAACGTTCGTTGACGGCGATGGACGCACGCAGAACCAATGCGACGACGGATGACCGACAAGAAAACGGCGCGCGTTCCGCGAGGAACGCGCGCCGTAGACCGTTCCAGGGATATCAGGGTCCCCTAGAACTTGACCTGCGCTTGCATGGTGAAGGAGCGGCCGCGCGGATCCGCCACGCGCGGTTCCCACGAGCTGCCCGCACCCGTGTTCGAGTCATAGGTGATCGCGAAGGGCGGATCGGTGTCGAACAGGTTCTTCACGCCGGCGGTGAGCGTCAGGCGATCACCGAAGCGCTGCGAGATCGTCGCATTGTAGATGATGTAGGGCTTCACGCGCGGGTTGAAGTCCGGACGCGTCGCGCTCAACGGCAACTGCTGGTTGACATAGCTGTCGCGATAGATCTGCGAGAAGGTGAGGCCGAAGCCGTTGCGCTGGTAGGTGATATAGGCGTTGTACTTGAACTTCAGGCCGAGATCGCCCGTCAGCGTGAAGACGCCGAGCGTATTGGTATAGGCCAGGTTGGGCAGCAGCTTCTCCTTCTTGAGAAGCAGCAGCGTGCCGTCGAAACCGGCGCTGAAGGTGCCGCCAAGACCATCGATGTTGCCGTTGGCGGTGAAGTCGATGCCCTGGGTGCGGCGCGATCCGAAATTGCCAGTGCGCAGATCGACCAGCGTGATGATTCCGTTGGTCCGCGTGATGCGATCGGGGAACGCGCCGATATTGGCGAGCAATTGCGGTATCGTGATCGTGCCGATCACGTTATCGACATTAATCGACCAGAAATCGGCCGATGCGCTGAAATGGCGCGAGGGCTGGAACACCGCGCCGAAGCTGTATTGCTTCGACGTTTCCGGGTGCAGAGTCAGGTTACCGCCACTGAGCGAATCCGGGGTAATCGCCGCGCATCCTGCCGAGGACCCGACGACCGAACCCGCCGGACAGGTGGTCGGGTCGACCAAGGTGTTGCCCGGGTTGGGCGACTGCGTGACGCCATTGAAGATCTGGTTGAAGCTCGGTACGCGGAAGCCGGTGTTGTACGACGCGCGGAACATCAGCCAGTCGATCGGGCGGAACTTGGCGGTGAACTTCGGATTGAAGGTCGAACCGAAGCCGGTGTAATCGTCGACGCGGCCCGCTGCCGACAGTTCGAGCATGCTGAACACGGGGATCAGGATTTCGCCATAGGCCGCCTTCACGTCGCGCGACACCTTGCTCAGCGAGTTGACGTTGTCGAACGCCACGTTGAAGATGTCGGGCGACGAGACATCCGCCGCCGAAGAGCCGTTGAACGAATAACTCTCGTGACGGAAGTCGACCCCGAGCGCGACCTTCACCATGCCGCCGGGCAGCCTGAACAGGCTGCCGGAAACCGAGGCGTCGAACTGGCGCACCTCATATTTGCCCCCATAGAGCTTGACGCCCTTGGCCGAAACGGCGTCGAGAGCTGCAAGCGCCTGCGGCGTCTGCACCAGCGAGAAGGGGTTGAGGATACCCGAGTTGAACAGACCGACGATACCCGGGGCGCTGGCGCCCGGGGCGGTCGGCGCCCGGGGATCGGGGCCGCCCAGCACGGCGTTGGGATTGCCATTGGCCTTGGCGTAGGTGACGGCGGCCGCGGTCGCATAGACGCCGCGATAGCTGTAGCCGGTGCCGAGGACGGAATTGGCGACGCTGCTCGCGTAGGACGCGCCCGCCCGATAATCCCAGCCGGCAAACAACGGTCCGTCGATACCGACCGCAGCGCGGAAGGTCTTGGTATCGGTGCTGTATTCGCGCGGACCGCAATCGATGCAGCGCCAGCGGAAGGTTATCGGCTTGCCGTAATTCACGGCGACCCCCGGCAGCGTCGCCGCGATCGTGCTGTAGACGGCATTGTAGGTCGTCGCCGTCAGGGCATTGAGCGGATAGGCGATCGGCAGCGAGGTATTGTTCGAGGTATATTGATTGTTGGAGAAGATTTTGTCCGACTTGGCGTCGGAGCCGGTGACTTCGGCATAGAGTTCGTGCGAACCGAAGCGCGCGGTCGCTCGGCCATAATAGGTCAACGTCTGGATCGGCTGCTGCAGGGTCGCGGCCCGCCCGGTATCCCATGAGCAGGCGAGCGCGGCATTCGGCGTGTTATAGAGCACGGAATCGTAGTTCATTCCGCCATCGACCGAGGCGCAGCCGGCGCCGCCGCCCAGGCGGAGCGGGTTGACGCCGCCGATTGCCGCTGTTGTGGTTCCGGGAATGAAGAACCCGGGCGCATTGGCGAGATAGGCCGGATTGAAGGTGGTGCAATTCGGCGCCGTACCGGTGAGACACTGTGTGGTGCCGCCGAGCAAGGTGCCACCCTGCGTGATGCCGACGCCGGCGGCGGTGGGATTGATCGGGAATGCGGTGGCCAAGGGGGTGCCGCGCGTGTCGATCGACAGGCCGCGGTTGGGCTGGTTGCCGTTGACGAAATCGCGCTGGTTGCCGAACAGCGCGCTGTTCCAGCTCTTGCTGACCGCGCCCATCACGTTGAAGCCCTGCTCCTCGAGCTTGCCCCAGCCGGCGGTGGCCGACAGGCGATAGATCGGCGCATCGCCGCGCTGCGTGACGTCGGAGAAGCCGCTGACGTCGATGCCGGTGAAATTGGTCTTGGTGATGAAGTTGATCACGCCGCCGACCGCGTCGGTGCCGTAGATCGCCGAGGCGCCGTCCTTCAGAACCTCGATACGCTGGATCGCCGCGAACGGAATCTGGTTCACGTCGACGGCCGAGCCCTGCAGGCCGTGGGCGGCGACGCGGCGACCGTTGAGCAGCACCAAGGTCGCGGCGCTCCCCTGGCCGCGCAGGTTCGCGGCGGACAGGCCGTTGGTGCCGCGTGCGGCGCCCGTAACGACGTCGGAGTTCGAGGCAAGGTTATCGGCACCGTTGCCGTTGGCGGAGAGGAACGAAATCAGCTGCTCGGGGCTGTTGATCCCCTCACGCCGCAGATCCTGCTGGCCGATGATCTGCAGCGGCAAGGCGCTGTTGTTGGGGTCCTGCTTGATGCGCGACCCGGTGACCACCACTTCGGTCTCAGCCGGGGCCGCTGCCTCGGCCGGCTTGTCTTTCGGCAAGCTGGCCTGCGCGTATGCGGCGGCCGGCACCATCAGTGCGGCGAGCGCGGTTCCCGAAGCGAGCATGAATTTAAGATGCGTCGAGCCAAGCATATTCAAACCCCCTGTTACGCAGCCCCACTGCGAAGGCGGCATTAAGTAACAAGAGTGTCACGGCGCGCCATAGTTTCTGTTGGTCGCTCCATAACCTGATGGCAACTCCTGCCCCGAATTCGCCCAAAGCGTGGCGCGCGCGCAACAGTGCCGCGCAGGAACGCCATTGACCCGCGCCGCCGCCCGGTCGAGCGTGGCGATCGGCGTAGTTGGGGGATGGGTGAATGACGGCTGTTGCGAGCGATGCGTCTGTGATCAGCACCTCAAGAGTCGCATCAACCGCGCAGGTTCCGAGATCGCGTCTGCTGCTTTACATGCTGCTCGGCTTTTCCGCCGGACTGCCTTTCTACATGTTCAATGCCGTGCTGTTGCTGCGGCTCGCGCGCCACGGTGTGGACATCGTCACGGTGGGCTTCTTTGCGTGGGTCGCGTTGCTGCCGACGTTCAAGTTCGCATGGGCGCCCTTGCTGGATCGCTATGATGTGCCGGGCTTCGGACGCTTCTGGGGAAAGCGGCGTGGCTGGCTGATGCTGGCGCAGCTCGGCATCTTTGCAGCGATGGTCGCGATGGCGTTCACATCGTCGGACAGGAACCTGCCGCTGACCGCGATGTTCGCGGTTCTGCTCGCCTTCTGGACGACCACCTTCGAGGTTGCGGCGGACGCATGGCGGATCGAGCTCGCGCCAACGGCGGAACAACAGGGACCGATCGTCGCGGCCAATCTGTGGGGCTATCGCAGCGCGATGGTGGCTGCCGGCAGCGGCGCGATCTACATCGCCGCCATCGCGGACTGGACCACCGCCTATCTGGTCATCGCCGCTGCGGCTTTCCTTCCCTTCCCGATCCTCGCAGCGATGCGCCCCGACCCCGGCCAGGGTGGCCAGCGAACGACGGCCCTCGTCGCCGGGGTGCTTGCCAGCCTCGCCGCCGTGGCAGGCGTCGCCGCGATCACTGCGGCGATCGGCTGGGCGTTGCTGTCGGCGATCGGGTCGGTCGGGATCGAGGACCCCAAGGTGATGAGCTATTGGGTGTTCGGCATCGCGCTGCTGCCTTTCATCGCGATGGGCGCTGCCATCCCGTGGCTCAGGCGCTTGCCGGCCAGCGCTCCGGCACGCCGGTCGGCTGCCATCGGCCCCTATGTCAACGTGGCCTGGCGCTATGACTATGCCATCATCCCGATTCTGCTGTTCGTATCGGTTTATCGAATGGGCGACGTGATGGCGCTGACCTTGTCCCACCCGTTGTTCAATGCGCTCGGTTACGGTCTCAAACAGATTAGTGTCGCAGACGGTGCGGTCGCGCTGGTGTCGAGCATGGTCGGGGTCGCGCTGGGCGGATGGCTCGCGGCTCGCGCCCCGATGGGCCGGGCGCTGGTGATCGGCGCAATCGTATCGGCGCTCAGCAACTGGGTCTTTGCGTGGCTGGCGCATCAGCAGGCCGGCGGGGCCGTGTTGCTCTCGCTCTGGGGGGTGGGCATTACCAGTGGCGATCTGAAGCTCTATCTTGCGATGGGAATCGATCAGTTCGGGCATGGCTTCGAAGGGGCGGTGTTCGTCGTCTATCTCTCGCTGCTGGTAAATCCGCGCTTTCCCGGCGCCCAATATGCCCTGTTGTCGGGACTGGCATTCCTGTTGCCGCGGCTGCTCGCCGGCCTGTCTGGCGTGTTCCAGAAGAAGTATGGCTATGACGGCTTCTTCATCATGGCAGGCGCGATGAGCATGGCGGCGATCGTCTTCATCCCCGTGATCATCCGCACTCGTCCGCGCCCGGACGACGATGAAGAGGAGCCGGTGCCGGCATGATCGAAGCTGCCTTTGCGCCCGCCGTCCGCTACGTTGCCGAGGGCCGCATTCCCGGGGCGACGCTGGGCATCGTGACGGCCGATGGCCGGCGCGCGGTCAGGGTCGTCGGCCATGCCGCGCTGGAACCCGAACGCGAGACGCTCACCGAGGATCACTGGTTCGACCTCGCCTCGGTATCGAAGGTCGTTGCCACCACGACGATGATCCTTACGCTCGCCGATCAGGGCCGGCTCGACCTCGACCGTCCGCTGACCGACGCGATCCCTGATCTGCGCCAATATGACATTGCCGGCGCGCCGGAGCGCCGGCTGACCTTTCGCGACTGTTTGTCGCACCGCACCTTCCTGCCCGCGGTCGAGCCGGTCTACACCTATGGCGACGACCCGCAGCGGCTACGCACCTTCGTGCTGCAACGCGCATGGAAGCATGGGCCACCGGTCTATTCCGACATCAACTTCATCCTGCTCGGCATCGCGATCGAGCGGCTGACGGGGCAATCGCTTGCGGCATGGCCGCTCGGTGATGGTCTGAGCTATGGGCCGCCGCCCGGCCCGGCGGTCGCGACCGAGCGCTGCCCGTGGCGCCAGCGCGTGCTCAAGGGCGAGGTGCATGACGAGAATGCCGCGGCGCTGGGCGGCGCGACCGGCCATGCCGGGCTGTTCGGCACCGTCGCCGGGGTGCTCGACTTCGCGCACGGGCTGCTCGACGGCAGCGGCGCCTCGGAGGCGATGCTATGGGCGATCCGCACGCCCTTTTACGAAGACCGCACCTGCGGCTGGGAGCGGCGCTTCGCCGGCTGGTCGGGCGGGCAGGCCTGTTCGGCCGAGACGATCGGCCATACCGGCTTCACCGGCACCGGCCTGTGGGTCGATTTCGAGCGCGGCCTCGCCTGGACGCTGCTCACCAACCGCGTCCACCCGACGCGGCATTTCGACAGCGGCATCTTCGCGCTGCGGCCGGAGACAGGCGATGCGGTGGTTGCCGAGTTCGACGCGGCCTAGCGCCATTTCCCGTTCGCCCTGAGCTTGTCGAAGGGCTGTCCTTTTCTTGCCCCGCCCGAAAGAGCGAGAACGGTGCTTCGACAAGCTCAGCACGAACGGGAGGTAGATGCTCAGCTCTCGGCCGCCACGGTAAGTATCGCCTTGTCCATCGTCTCGAGCGCGCTGGCGCCGTCGGGCACGTCGTTGGCGAGGATCGAGAAGGTCAGCGTGCGGCCGCTCTTCGCGACGAGATAACCCGACAGCGCGTTGGTGGCGTTGAGCGTGCCGGTCTTGGCGAAGACCTTGTGATCGAGCGCGGTGCCGCCGAAACGGCGCCTGAGCCCCCCTTCCCCACCGACCGGCAAGGTCGCGCGCCAAGCCGCACCCCAGGGCTGCATCGCGATCCAGCGCAGCATCATCACCGTGCCGCGCGGCGCGATGCGGTTGTAGCTCGACATCCCCGAGCCATCAGCGAAATCGAACGCCGTGCGCGGCACGCCAGCCTGCGCCAGCATCGCGCGGACCGCGACCTGCCCGTCGGCGATCGAGCCGCTGCCCGCCACGCGGCCAATACGGCGCAGCATCAGCTCCGCATGGAGGTTCTGGCTGACCTTGTTGATGATCGTCAGGTCCTCGACGAGCGGCGGCGGCGACAGTCGCGCCAGCGCGTCGGGTGCGGGTGGCCGCGCCGCAGGTGCGCCCTTGCGGATCGCGGGGTCGTCGCCGGGCAGCAGCGGCCGATGGCGCACGCCGATGGGGCCCGTCACGCGCACGCCACGCGCGACCAGCAGATCGCGGAAGCGCCACGCAGCATAGCGTGCCGGATCGTCGATCCCGAAGCGGAGCTGCTCGGGCTTGGCACCGACCGCAATCGTCCCCGTCAACCGCACGACATAGCCGTTGGGATCGCGATCATCGCCCAGGCTGGTCGCGCCGCCCGCCACCGTAACGGCGCGGTTCTCGATCGTGTAATAAGCCGGCAGCTCGACCTTGGGCGGCAGACCGAAGGCGCCGGGCGTCACCGTCGCGGCGAGTTCATTGTCGTCGAGCGTCAGCGCCGAGATGCCGGTGCCCGAGCGCGTCGGGATGTTGTTCCAGCTCATCCCCGGGCTCCAGCGCTGGTCGGGGAACCAGCTGTCGTCGCCGATCACATCGCCGACGACGCGGGTCTTCGCCGCCACCGCATCGGCGAGGGTCGCGAGGCAATCGACCTTGCAGTCGGGCGCGCTCGACAGCCGCGCATCGCCCCTGCCCTCGAGCACCACATCGGGCGCCGCATGGCCATTATGCTCCAGCCGCACACCGGTGCCGCCTTGGGGATCGGAGCCGTCGAGGCCTGCGAGCGTCGCAAAGGCCACGGCGGTGGTGAACATCTTGGTGTTGGAGGCCGGGATGAAGCGCTGGTCGGGGTTGATCGCGATGATCTCCCGTTCGGTCTCATCCACCACGACCAGCCCGAAGCGCGTGCCCGCCGGCGCGGTCGCCAGCACCGCCGCGACCTTGTCGGTCAGCGTCGGCGCCTGCTGCGCGCCGAGCGGCATGGCGGCGCCCATCAACAAGAACGTAAGCGCCGCGCCGCGCAGAAGCGTTGATCGTGTCATGACCGCAACGGTAGAGCGAATTGCTGCCGGGGCAATCATCGAGCGGACATTCAGAGTGTTGGCGCGGCCATAACTCGCGAGCATGGCGCGGCCATCGGCGCTTGCCCCGCCCCCGCATGTGCCTAGCATTGCGGCATGATCTTCCGACACGGTTTCAAACTCACCTTGTGCGTACCCGCCCTCATGCTCGGCGTCGCGCTCCACGCGCAGCCCGCCGCGGACGACCTGGCAACCCATCTCGCGCTGCCCATCGCCAGCGGCCTGGCCGGCGCGCGTGACGTGCCGCGCTTCGCCTGGATCGAGAACGAAGCGGGCGTGCGCAACATCTGGGTCGGCGGGCCCGACATGCCGGGTCACCCGCTCACCGCCTATAACCAGGACGATGGTGTCGAGCTTTTCGAGGTGACGCTGAGCCATGACGGTATGGCGCTGGCCTATGTCCGTGGCGGCGACAGCGAATATCCCGACGGCGCCTTGCCCAATACCGGCCAGGCCGGCGAGACGCCGAAACAGGAGCTGTTCGTCATGCCGGTGGCCGGCGGCGCGGCGATCCGGCTGGGCGAAGGCCATGCGCCGGCCTTTTCCGCGTCGGGCGACCGCATCGCGTTCAGCCGCAAGGGCGAGATCTGGCTGTGGGACCGGGTGAGCGGCGCGCGCAAGATCGCGACCGTGCCGGGGAGCATCGGCGAACTGACATGGTCGCCGGATGGCGCATCGCTGCTGTTCGTCAGCGATCGTGACGAGCACGCCTTCGTCACGCTGCTCGACATCGCGACGGGCAAGCCGCGCTATATCGGCGCCGGTCTCGGCTTCGCCACCGACCCGGTCTTCTCGCCCGACGGCAAGCAGATCGGCTTCATCCGCTTCGTCGATCCGCCGGCCGACGCGGCGCCCGACAGCGCGGGCTATTGGTCGCTCGCGGTTGCCGATGCCGCAACCGGCGCGACGCGCACCTTGTGGCGCGCGCCGAGCGGCATGGGCGGGGAATATTACGGCACGCGCGGGCGCAACCTGTTCTGGAGCGCCGATGGCAAGCTGGTCTTCCCATGGGAACGCAGCGGCTGGGTCCATGCCTATGCGATCGATGACGCGGCCGGCGGAGAGCCACGCGAGCTGACGCCGGGTGCGTTCGAGGTCGAGACCTTCACGCTCGGCGCCGACCGGCGCTCGCTGGTCTATGCCGCCAATGCCGGCAATCTCGACAGTCGCCACGTCTGGCGACGCGACCTGACCGGCGGGCCGGCAACGCAGCTTACGCGCGGCGACGGTTTCGAATCCGTGCCGACGCTGGCCGGCGGCGCGCTCGCCGTGATTGCCACCGATGCGACCCACCCCGCACATCCCGTGCTTGTCACGTCGGGCCTGCCGGCGCTCGGCCCCGTCCCGTCTGCGGCGGGTTTCGTCGCACCCGAGGCGGTCACTTTCACCGCCGCCGACGGCGTGACCGTCCATGGCCAGCTGTTTCGCGGACGCGGTGCAGGCAAGCATCCCGCGCTGATCTTCGTCCATGGCGGGCCGCGCCGGCAGATGCTGCCCGGCTTCAACCCGATGTATTATTATTCCAACGCCTATATCCTGAACCAGCATTTGGCCGCGCAGGGTTACGACGTTTTGTCGGTCAATTATCGCAGCGGCACTGGCTATGGCCACGCCTTCCGTGCCGCGCCCGAGATCGCGCGGGGCGGCGCGTCGGAATATCGCGACGTGCTCGCCGGTGGGCGCTGGCTGGCGGCGCGCGGCGATGTCGACCCGGCGCGGATTGGGATCTGGGGCGGGAGCTGGGGCGGTTACCTCACCGCGCTCGCGCTGGCGCGCAACAGCGACCTGTTTGCCGCCGGGGTCGATTTCCACGGCGTCCACACCATGGTCCGTCCGGTCGAAAAGACCCTGTCGCCCGATGCGGAAGCCAAGACGCGGCAGCTGCAATGGCAATCCTCGCCGATGGGCGCGGTCGATGGGTGGCGCTCGCCGGTGCTGCTGATCCATGGCGATGACGACCGCAATGTCGATTTCGGCCAGTCGCTGCTGCTCGCGCGCGCGCTGACCGCGCGGCATGTGCCGTTCCGCGAACTGGTGTTCCCCGGCGAACGCCATGACTTCTTCCGCTATGCCGACTGGCTGGCGAGCTATCACGCCGCCGACGCCTTTCTCGACCACACCCTGTTGAAGAAGCAGCCGCTGCCATGAAGATACTCCGCGCCGCCGCCGCGGCGATCCTGCTCACTGGCGTCGCCGCGCACGCCGAACCCGAGCGGTCGACGTTGATCCGCGGTGCGCGGGTGTTCGACGGGACGGGTGCGCCGGCGGTGGTGGAGAATGTCCTTGTGCGCGGCGAGCGCATCGTCGCGGTCGCCCCAAAGCTGCGCGCGCCGCGCGGCGCGCGCGTGATCGATGCGCGCGGGCTGACGCTGACCCCCGGCTTGCACGACCTGCACACCCATTTGCGCTCGCCGGCCTATGACGCGCCCGACGACATGGCCAAGAGCTGGGCTGGTTATCTCGTCAACGGCGTGACCAGCGTGAACGACTATTCGGTGTCGGGCGAGATGCTCGCGCCGATCCGCGCGATGGCAGCACCGGGCGGCATCCCTGCCCCGCACCTCCAGCTGGCGATCCGGCTCGGCGTGCCGGGCGGGCATGGCACCGAATTCGGCTGGGGCAATTTCTTCACCCTGCAGGTGGCGACACCGCGCGCGGCGCATGTCGCGATGGCGCAGGCGCGGCCCTACCGCCCCGATGTGATCAAGGTGTTCGCCGATGGCTGGCGCTATGGCCGCGACGCCGACCTCAACAGCATGAACGAGCCGACGCTGGCGGCGATCGTCGCCGATGCGCACGAGGCAGGGCTGCCGGTGATCACCCACACCGTGACGCTGGAAGGCGCCAAGGTCGCGGCGGCGGCGGGGGTCGATGCGGTCGGCCACGGCGTCGGCGATGCGCTGGTCGATGACGAGCTGATCGGGCTGATGAAGGCGCACCACACCGCCTATATCGCGACGCTGGTGGTGTACGAGCCGCAGGAGGACCGCAGTTTCGACCCCGGCGAATGGGCCAGCTTCACCCCGCCCGAACAGGCGCGCGAGACCACGCGGATGGCCAAACCGGCCGCGCCTATTCCTGACTATGAAGCGAAGCGCTGGGCAATCATGCAGGAGAATATCCGTCGCTTGAAGGCCGCCGGCATCCCGATCGGCATCGGCACCGATGCCGGGATCGAGGGGGTCTATCACGGCCCCGGTGCGCTGCGCGAAATCAGCTGGCTGAGCAAGCTCGGCCTCACGCCGAGCGAGGCGCTGGTCGCGGCGACGCGCGGCAGCGCGGCAATCATCGGGCAGGACAAGGACCATGGCCGCATCGCGGCCGGCCAGCGCGCCGATCTCGTGCTCTATGCCGGCCAGCCCGACCAGCGCATCGCCGATTTGTGGAAGGTCAGCCGCGTGTTCGTCGCCGGGCGCGAGGCGCCACTCGCCGCGCTGCGCGCGTCGCTCGCCAGCAGCACGCCGACACCGCTCCCGGTCCACAAAATGGCCGGGCCGATCGACAGCGGCGTGCGCCCCGACGGGCGGACCGATCTCGACACGCTGCCGGTCGAGAGCACCGAGGCGGGGGTCGACCACAGCCATCTCGACTTCGTCCGCCCCGACGAGGGCGCCGATCGGCGGCTGTTCATGGTCGCGCATCTCGGCGCGCGGCCCCGGCCCTTCGCGCAGCTGATCCTGCCGCTGACGCGCGGCACGGTTCAACTCGCCGATGCGCGCGGCTTCACCGGCGTGGCGTTCGATGCGCGTGGCGCGGGCGATTATGTGATGCTGTTCGACAGCTATGGCCTCGACGACGATGCGCGCTTCAAGGCCGGCTTCACCGCCGGTGCGGCGAACCGCGAGATCCGCCTGCCGTTCAGCGCCTTTCGCGGGAGCAAGGACGGCGCGCCGCTCGACCTGGCCACCCTGCGCGCGCTGATCGTGCGGTTGCAGGGCGAGCCAGGCGGCAAGGCGTGGCTGCAACTGAGCAACATCCGCTTCTATTGAGCCGCGTGCCGACCAGCATGGGTTGGAGAGTGCGGTTGGCATGGGCAAGTATTGGACGCAAGAATTCGCCGCGCTCGCCCAAGTAAAAGGGGTATTCTGGAGGGCATAAGGGCGCGATCGCGTTACTGGCGCTGAGCTTGCGAGGGTGAAATATTCGCGGGGCGCGCGGGCGCAATCCAACGGTGCTTTAACAAGAGCGATTTGCAGATTGGCCGCGCCCAAGGCGCGTGAATTGTAACGATTTACTTGAATAGTTTTGACATTGAACAATCTATTCTGACACAAATACGCGTGTACTGCGGCGCCCGAGAGGCAGCCGATCCAACGCACGCGTGCTGCGACCGACGCGCGGCGCGCCACGTGCACGATGCGGGGCAAGGCAGGACATGCGGGCATCGCCGCGACGATAACCCGTTCGGCATTGTCGCTGAATCGCCACGTCAGACGTGATCGATTCCAGCGGGCGGCGCGCGCTAGGCGCGGACGCTGCGCACCGTCAGGACGAGGCCGAACGCCAGTTCGGTCAGCGCGACCAGCAAGGGCACGGCGCCATGGAGCGGCACGACGAGAATATCGCACAGGCCGATCGCGGTGATCACGGCGGCGAGCACGACGAACAGGCGGTCACCATAGACCGTCCGGAACACGAGATAATGCGTGCCGACCGCAATCGCCGCGAGCGGCAGGACCAGCCCCGGCCTGACCGGCAGGAACAGCCAGGCGGCGAACAGGCCGCCGATCATGGCGATGGTGCTCTCCAGCGCGGTCATGCCGAGCGGATTGTCGCGCGCCTCGTTGGCGCGCCGGAAGACGAGGCGCGCGACCAGCTTGCTACCGGGAAAGATCAGCATGCCGCCGAAGAACAGCGCGACGAACGCCGTGCCGATGCCGTGACCATGCTGGATGAAGGCGGCGAC
Source organism: Parasphingomonas halimpatiens (assembly GCF_036663795.1). Lineage (NCBI taxonomy): Bacteria > Pseudomonadati > Pseudomonadota > Alphaproteobacteria > Sphingomonadales > Sphingomonadaceae > Parasphingomonas > Parasphingomonas halimpatiens. The sequence goes on along the minus strand of NZ_JAXOJP010000025.1, from coordinate 40,984 downwards.
AAACCACACCAGCGCCGAGATCAACACGCCGGGTCCGCCCCCGACATAGGCGCGGCCGATGTCCTGCTGTGCGTCGGAAACAAGCATCTCACCCCCCGGCTTTGTATCGTGCCGCGCCTGGTCTGCTTCGGCAGGCGCCGCGACCCGAGCATGGCGGCTTGATCGGGGGTGAGCAAGGGCGGCGCGCGTTGTGAGATTCAGAGGTTGCTGTCAAACTGCCAGTATAGTTTCGAGCGGAAGGAACGGCGGTGCTGCGCTATCTGATGTTGCTGCTTTGCGCGGTGGCGACGCTGGTCGCGCTTGAAGAGCTTGGCCTTCGCGTAAGCGCCGGGGCGGCTGGAGGCGCCGCCGCGTTCGCCACCATATTCTGGCTGAGCCGGAGAACTCGGACTTCTTCGTTGCCTTCGGTGTCTCCGTCCGGTGCCTCGGACACGGAGCACCGCGTACGATAACTGGACGGCAGAGTTGAGGTCGGAAAGTTGCCCGACGGCGAGTTCCCCAAAGTCAGTTCCTCGGGCAACAGGCCGCGCAAGCCAAATGGACGCTGGTCACACATCACGAACTGACCTCAAGATGCGTCTCACAGAATGCTCGTTCACGCACCATCGCGTCGAGCCAGCGCACGGCACGATCAATGTTGGCTCTTGCTGCGCGTCCGCCGCGATGATCCAAGGCCTGTGCCCGAGCCCTGTCGCAGGCTTCGCGCAGTTGTTCCGGATTCCCCATTTTCGCGTTCAAGCAGGCAGCATAGGGTCGAACCTGTCGAGCAGCATTCTCTCCGACACCGCGAAACGTCAGAGACGCGGCACATTCCGTACCTGCCGGTCCTGCGGATTGTATCGCAAGCAACGCCGCAACGATCAGCTTCATGGGAATGCCTTTCGAGCTACTGCATTATTCGAGAACGGCGCCAAAGATATCCTGCCGTAACACCAGTTTCCCGTTTCGATGCCATCGATCTACGCGATCCGGCTAAAGGCAGATAGACAGGTTGGGGAGCGCAAGGTTGCGGGCGCGGGCCCTCTTCTTGCCCCTCCCTTTCAGAGCATCGGGTGAACCGCGCTGTCGGTCGGCGCGACCCGCCTGATAGCCGAACCGGCAGTTATCGAGACGGAATACTGCCCGACGGCGAGCGCCCCATTGGGGATATTGACCCACGATCATATCCGATGGTGGTTAGCTCGCTGGATACACATCAGACTTTCTGCACCGCGCCCCTCGTGTCATGCTCGCCGCATGCTGTCCCGACTCCTGTTCGCCCTGTTGGCGTTGACCGCCACACCCCTGCTCGCCGCCCCGGCCAAGGAGGTTGTGCGCGAGCAGCGCAGCTTCACGGTCAACGGCACGAAGGAGGTCTGGCGACTGATCTGGCGCGGAGTGCCTAACGACAGCAACGGCTGCGGCCCGGCAAATCCGGAGATGGCGATGACGTGTCCGTGCAGCGGCGCTGCGTATGCGCAGGTCGGCGACCTGGTACTGGAGCGTAAGCGCCCCGGCGTGCCGCCCGAACGCATGGCCTTGACGCCACTATTCGGCGGGTCGGAAATGCTGTTCAACGAAAAGGGCCCGGTCGCGATACTGCCGGGCTGGCCCGCGCCCCTGCGCGACATCGACCGCAACCCCACGCCCGCTGCGATCCGCGCTCGCCCGACCGTGCCGATCATGCGCCTGCGGGATTACAACCATGACGGGATCACCGGCGAATTCCTGCTCCAGATCGACACGCTTCCCTGCGGCAAGCATGTACTCGTGGCGGTCGGCACCACGCGTGACAATCCCCACCTCCACGCCCTGACCAGCGCCGGGCACCCCGAGCGTCCGTTGGCGCTCTATCAATGGCAATGGGAGGCGCTGGCGCGCAACCCACGCCCTGGCCAGGTCATGGACTGGCCCTGTGGCGACCACGCCGCCGAGGAGGAAACCACGATGGATCTCAGGACAGACCGCGGCCGCATCCACGCCATCCACATCACCAGCACCTGCCCTGATACCACGGACGCGAATGGCGCGTGGCACCATGACGGCCATTTCCGCAAAAGGGTGCTCAAGCGAGAGGTCATGTAGTGATCCCTGGCGTTACTCACCGCACGACATTCTGCAGCTCGGACGGTCTGCCCGCCTGAAAGCCGACCGATGCGTATATCGGGACGAAGAGCTGCCCGGCTGCTCGCCCCAATCTCGGCCTTTCGCCGCCAATTGCTCCTGTCGCAATGCGGCCATCGCTCTGGAATCGGCGTTCCCCGCTACCCATGTTTCGCAATGGAAGGGGACGGCAATGGTCAGCACATCCAATGACGGCATCATGTCCGAGTATCTGATCAAATATGGTCTGGTTAAATCAAGCGAACGGGGCCGCCCTGCGGACCTCCTCGAGACGCTCTATATTTCCGAGCGCTTCCAGGCCGGTGACGATCTGAAATCGGCCCGGGAGAATTACGATCACGCCGTATGGAACGGGGTTCCGACTGCGGATATCGATCGGCGGCTTGCCGCCCTGGATGATTTCATGAGCGAGCTTGCCCGCAATCGCGCCGCGATGTGGGGCCTCAACTGATCGCAGATCGATGTCGGCTCAGCACCACTTTTCGCCCTGCCGGCGCTATCGATCAACACGACCGCCTAGTCCCGGTTCGCAATCAATCGGTCCATCTGATCACGCCAGTCCAGAGCTATCGAAGCCGCATCATCGACATCCGCTTCAATGACGGATTTCAGGTCTGGCCTTGAAAGCAGACCAGTGATCCACGGATCAGCGGCACCCTCTGAGGCGCAAAGAGCAGCGAGCGCCGCCGCGAGCTTCGCCGAGTGCCCGAGCAGCGACTGCGGCCCTTGAGCAGAATGGCGTTCGAGCATCGACATTTCGGCCATTCCGTCGGCTTGCATCTGACACCCCGATTCAAGGCGCGGGCGTGCATGTGCGAGGAAATCTCGATCCATGCGGGACGCGACAGCGGCAAGTTGCGGGGAGGTCCAACACGGACGATCCAGCGCGGACCATAGAGCTTCGACGCTGGATTGTGATTGGGCAATCAGAGCGGCGGTCGCTCCCACGAGTTGAACGCGCCAGTTCTGGTTCGAAAGCATGGACATGATCAGACGATCCGCATCCCTGCCAGCAGCTTCGACGGCCGATCGCACCTGCTCGACGATTGCAGGTGCGTCGGTGTGGAGGTTTAGAAGAACGAGATAGCCCGGCACCGTCGCAGGGCAGGGTTCGAACAACGGGTCGAACTGCTCGTAGCCCAACGAAGCCATGACTTTTCCTTCAACACAAACGTGATATTTTGTAACGAGCCGAACGACAGCTAACAACCAACGCGAACCGCTCACCAGCCTCGCGACATCTCGCCCTTCCTATTACCTGCATCCCCGCCCACCACAGCAAAGCGCAAGATCGGTCGAGCGCAACCCGTCGGCGCATGGCAATCCGGCGACGCCACGGAAGGACAGGACGATGACGGCGGCGCTCGAAAACTATCATGGCCGGATGCAGCGGGTGCTCGATCATATCGATCGGCATCTCGATGACGATCTCGACCTCGACATGGTGAGCGGGATCGCGGCGTTTTCGAAATTCCACTTTCACCGGCAGTTCAGCGCGACCTTCGGCCTGTCGCTGCATCGTTATGTCCAGCTCGCCCGCATGAAGCGTGCCTCGTACCGGCTGGCCTATAGCGACGCGCAGCGCGTCACCGAGATCGCGATGGACGCCGGTTATGACGCGCCCGACGCCTTCGCCCGCGCCTTCCGGCAACGCTTCGGGCAGTCGCCGTCATCGTTCCGTTCCTCGCCCGACTGGGCGCCGTGGCATGCGGCCTTCGAGCCACTCGACGATGCAAGGAGCAGACTGATGCAAAAGACCTTTACCCCCGACGACGTGACCATCCGCGACGTGCCGCCCACACCTGTGGCGATCATGGAGCATCGCGGCGACCCGGCGACGCTCGGCGCCACCATCCAGCGTTTCATCGTATGGCGCCGGGCGGCCGGCCTGCACCCGAGCAAGAGCCCGACCTTCACCGTCTGGCGCTCCGAACGACGCCCCGCCGCGCCGGACGATTTCAGCCTCGACCTGTGCGTCGGGACCGACCGGCCGATCGCGGCGGCGGACGAGACCGTCAGCGCCGGCGAGATCCCCGGCGGGCGCTGCGCGGTGCTGCGCGTCGTCGGCAACACCGACAATCTCGAGCCCGCCGCGCTCTATCTCTATCGCGACTGGCTGCCCGCGAGCGGCGAGGAAGCGCGCGACTTTCCGCTCTATTGCCAGCGCCTCGCCATGTTCCCCGAGGTGGCGGAGCATGAGACGGTGGCGGAGGTTTTTCTGCCACTGGTATGAAATCGCGGGACGGGGGCGCCTCGCTACGGAGTGGGGGCGCCCCCGCCATCGGCCCTGCCCATGACGGCGAGCGGCGCGAATCAGCCGAGGATCAGGCGCCGGGCATCGAAGGGCGGCTCGCCGGCGCTGTCCGCGCCGCAGGCGCACATGCGGTCGAACCATCGCGGGGGCAGCCTCCGCCACGCGTCATGGCTGGCCGCGAACCATGCGTCGACAGTCGGATCGTGCCCGGTGGCGCCCGCCAGCAGAAACAGCCGAGTCATGGGGTGAGATTGCCATGGCCGGCAACGATGGTGAAGATGGGAGCAACTCGGCAGGAAAAGTATCCGAGCGGCAAGCGCCCTAATAGCGGACGTGGCTATTCGAGTCCTCGCAGCTTGTCAGTTTGCTCACCGGCCGTTGCGGCTGCGTAGAGAAGAATGCCCGCCAGACACCAAGGCACGGCATAGAAAGCCGCAAAGAGACCGAAGGCGTTCCAATCCTCAAACATCCATAACGGATGGACAAAAAACTCCAGCGTGAGGGAAAATAGCAGCGTCGCAGGTGCCATGACCAGCGCTACGGCCGAGTTGACCATCCACTTGTTTTGGGACCGATTCTTCGAGGCGTCCCACAGAAGCGAAAGCAGGCGCCGTGACAATGACATGTTCAGCTAATACACCAAGTAAATGCTGTACTCAACAACCGCTTACCACTACTTTTCCCCGTTCCCGACCCATTGATCGATGCGATGCGCCTGAAATCCGATCGGCGAGAGCCGGATCGAGACATGCCGCGCCGGGAATCCTGGGCAAGCCCGGCATGACCCGAGCAAGGGCTAAGGGTCGTGATTTCACGTAAGCGGATCATTGCACTCTTCCGCTTATCGACTACAAACGTAGTCGAACCTCGGAGTCACGAAATGCTGCGAATTCTGAGCATCGCCTGCGCCATGGCGTTTGCGGCGCAAACCGCGCACGCGGCAACGCGAGCGGACGGGCAATAAATCCTGACGACCGATCGCTGGGGAAATCCGGAATATTCCACGCTCGACCTCACCATGACCGACGGCAAGCTTTCGGGCACATGGGATGGCGACCCGCTCGAAGGAAGGATCAGCAACGGCCGGCTGACCTTCAGCGTGCGCGATCGGCACGACGCAATCTACCGTTTCGAGGCGCTGATTGACGGGACGACGCTGCGCGGGACGAGCGATTTTCCCGACAATAATGATCCATCGCGGTGCCTGCACTATAGCATCAGCGGGCGGCGTGTCCCCGACCGGCCGGCCGGCGGGCCGCGCTTGTACAGCTTGGTACCGACATCCTTTGCCAACAGCTTCTCGGCCGAGCGCGCACCCGTGCTCACCGTCTGGCCTGGCGACACGGTACGTACGTCGACGATCGACTCGGGCGGGATCGATGCCGGGGGCACGACCCGCGCATTGTTCGGCAACCCGCAGACCGGGCCCTTCTTCATCGCCGGGGCGCAGCAAGGCGACACGGTGGTCGTCCATCTCCGCGCGCTGACGCCCAATCGCGACTGGGCCGACAGCCTCGACACGATCGTAAGCCGGGCACTGGGCAATGCTCTGGTCGCCAAGGCCGGCGCGCTGGGGCGGCCGGTCAAGTGGCGGCTCGACCGCGCCGCCGGCTATGCGACGCCCGACGGCGCGACGGGCGCGCTCAAGGATTATCGCGTGCCGCTGCGCCCGATGCTGGGGGGCCTGGCGCTCGCCACCGGGTTCGGCGCGCCGCCGCTGTCGACCGGCGACACCGGGCGCGCCGGGGGCAATATGGATTTTCCCGAGGTGGTGGCGGGGAACACGATCTATCTGCCGGTCCAGCAGCCCGGCGGCCTGTTGTACCTTGGCGACGCCCATGCCCGGCAGGGTGACGGTGAGACCAGCCAATATGCGCTGGAGACGTCGATGGACGTCGAATTCTCCGTCGACCTGATCAAGGGGCGCGCGATCGCCATGCCGCGCGTCGAATCGCCAACCGAGATCATGGTGCTGGGCCAGGCCGGGTCGCTCGACGAGGCGACCAAGGCGGCGAGCACGGGTATGATCCAGTGGTTGCAGCAGGATTATGGGCTGACGCTGTCGGAGGCCGCGCAGGTGATGGGCACGGCGTTGCGCTACTCGATCCCCAATCTGGCGGGCCGCAGCGTCGGCGTTGCCGCGCGGATCGACAAGGCGCTGCTGCCGCCGCGAACCGGCGGCTGAGCAGGCAAGGCGCGGCGCGCGGGCAATATACCCGGCGCGGTCAAAAGCCGAGCGCGCTCAGCCCGGGATGATCGTCGGGCCGGCGGCCGAGCGACCAGCGAAAGGCGCGATCCGCGGCGGCGATCGGATGCTCGTTGATGCTGGCGATGCGACGTTCCATCAGCCCCTCGGCATCGAACTGCCAGTTCTCATTGCCATAGGCGCGGTACCAGTTGCCGCTGTCGTCGCGATATTCATAGGCGAAGCGCACCGCGATGCGGTTGCCGGCATGCGCCCACACTTCCTTGACCAGCCGGTAATCGAGCTCGCGTGCCCATTTGCGCGTCAGCAGCGCTACGATCGCGTCGCGCCCGGTGACGAACTCGGCGCGGTTCCGCCACTGGCTGTCGGGGGTATAGGCGAGCGCGACGCGCGCCGGATCGCGGCTGTTCCAGGCATCCTCGGCGAGGCGCGCCTTCTCGGCGGCGGTGGCGTCGGTGAAGGGCGGCAAAGGCGGGCGGGTCATCGGGCAAGTCCTTTCAGGCGGGCAGTTTCGGCTTCGAGTTCGGCGATGCGGGCGTTGAGATGGTCGATCGCCCCCGCGACATCCGCCGCGTCGAGCTTGACCGGGATGTGCTGCGGGCAATTGGCGTCCCATGCCGCGACGGTGAACAGGATCGCCTGTTCGGGCCGTGCGCGATAATTTTCCGGCATCAGTTGCGCGATGACGGCGGGATCGTGCGACACGCGCGCGCGGCCCCACAGCTTGATCCGGCGGCGATGGGCATAGTCCATCAGGAACAGAAACGCCTGGTTATTGTCGGCGAGGTTGCCGCTCGAGATATATTGGCGGTTGCCGCTAAAGTCGGCGAAGGCGAGCGTGTGGTCGTCGAGCACGCAGATAAAGCCGCGCGGGCCACCGCGATGCTGGGCATAGGGCTGCCCGGCAAGGTTCGCGGTGGCGAGATAGGCGGTGTCGACGCCCGCCAGGAAGTCGGCCAGGTCCTCATCGACCACGGTGCGAAAGCCGCCGCGCGCCTCTTGCCGGGCATAGGCGTCGCGCGATCCGCGCTGCGCCTGAAGTGCCTTCACGGTGGGGGTGAAGGCAATGTCGCTCGAGGGTGATGGCATGGTCGCCTCCTGTTGGCGGGCGTCGTTACGGTTACTTGGCGCGCTTCACCTGCTTGTCATAAAAGCTGATGATGTGGCTGGCGATGAAGGGCAGATTGTCCTCGGTCGCGAAATGCCCGGCGTTGAGCCGGTGGATTTCGGCGCGCGGCAGGTCCTTGAGATAGGATTCGCCGCCTTCGGGGGTGAAGAACGGGTCATGCTCGCCCCAGAAGATCAGCGTCTTGGGCTGATGCTCGCGGAGGAATTTCTGCCAGGTCGGGTAGAGCGCGACGTTGTTCCGATAATCGTAGAACAGGTCGAGCTGGATGCGCAGATTGTTGGGCCGCGCGACGAAGGCGGCGTCGCTCTGGTAGCTTTCCGGCGCGATCAGTTCAGGGTGGCCGGCGCCGGTGAGATAGACGCCCTTGATCCCGTCGGGAGTGTTGAAGGCGGCAAGCGGCGCCTCGCTCGCGGCGTTGCGGTCTACCCACAGGGCCTTGCGAAAGCCGTCCCAGGCCGGGGTGAAGCCATTTTCATAGGCATTGGTGTTCTGGATGATCACCCAGTCGAGCGCTTGCGGGTTGCGCCCCATGATCCGGTAGCCGACCGGACCACCATAATCCTGCATGAACACGCCATAATGGTCGAAGCCCTTGGCGGCGAGGAACTTCTCGACCGTCACCGAGATCGCGTCGAATGAATAATGATAGCGCGCTGGATCGGGCGCGTCGCTGTTGCCGAAGCCCTGATAATCGGGCGCGATGACATGGAAGCGCGGCGCCAGCGCGACTATCAGGTCGCGATACTGGTGCGAGGAGGAGGGCCAGCCGTGGAGCAGGACGAGCTTGGGGCTCTTCGGGTCGCCGGCCTCGCGATAGGCGATGTTGAGGCCGTCGACATTGACGGTGCCGTAGCGAACCTGGGTCGCGGCGACCGGGGTGGTCAACACGGGGTGCGTGGCGGCCAGAGCGGAGGCCGAGGCGAGGAGGTTGCCGGCCGTCACTGTCACGGCAAAGGCGGCGGCGAGCAGTCGGGATTTGCGGGTCATGATCGGGTTCCTTTCGATTTTTCGGGAGGTAAGCGGGCGCCGCCGGGGGGAAGCGGCACCCGCGCCTCGTCGTCGCGCCTGGGGGGTCAGGCGGCCTTGCGGGCAGTGACGACGGGGAAGTCGATCTCGGTCTTGAAGACCTCGTTGAAATAATTGGTCCAACTGTTGAGCGCGACGTGCTGGACGATCTCGATCAGTTGCGCGTCGCTATAGCCGGCGAGCCGGACCGCCGAGAGATCGGCCTCGGCGACATGGCCGCGGGCCTGGGCGACGCGGGCGGCGAAGCGCACGGCGGCATCGGCCTTGGGATCGTTCGAGGCGCCGCTGCGGTTGGCGGTGATCTCGGCATCGTCGAGCTTGGCGAGGTTCTTGCCCATGAAGGTGTGGGCCGAGAGGCAATAGTCGCAGCCATTGATCTCGGCGACGGCGAGCGCGATCCGCTCGCGCGTGGCGGCGGGCAGCGCGCCCTTGGCGAGCGCGCCCGACATGCCGAGATAGCCTTCCAGTGCCTGCGGGCTGGTGGCGATCAGGCGGAACATGTTCGGCACGACGCCGAGCTGCTGGTTGACCGCCTCAAGCAGCGGCTGCGCCTTGGCGGGGGCGTCGGCGATCGTGGCGGGGGTCGGGATACGGGACATGGGAGCATTCCTTTCATCGGATCTGGACCAGCGCGGCCCGGCGAGGATGATCTAGGCGCTTCCATTTTAGCGCGGTATCCGGCAATATAAGGAACCTTCCTTCCATTTTTCGGGAGCCATGATGGACCGCTTCGATGCTATGGCGACGTTGATCGCGGCGATCGACGGCGGCAGCCTGTCGGCCGCGTCGCGCGCGCTGGGCATGCCGCTGGCCACCGTCAGCCGGAAGGTGTCGGATCTCGAGGCGCATCTCGGCACGCAACTCGTCATCCGCACCAGCCGCAAACTGGTGCTGACCGAGGCCGGGCAGATCTATCTCGCCGCGAGCCGGCGGATTCTCGACCAGATCGACGAGGCGGAGCGCGTCGCGTCGGGCGAATATCGCGCGCCGCGCGGCCATTTGACGATCACCGCGCCGATCATGTTTGGCAAGCTCCATGTCGCGCCGGTGGTACTGGCCTTTCTTGGCGCCTATCCCGAGATCGACGCCCGGCTCGTCCTTGCCGATCAGGTCGTCAACCTGATCGACGACCAGCTCGATGTCGCGGTGCGGATCGGGTCGCTGCCCGACAGCGCAATGCTCGCCACGCGGCTCGGCGCGGTGCGCTGGGTGACCTGCGCCAGCCCGGCCTATCTCGCCGAGCGCGGCACGCCCGAGGCGCCGGAGGCCCTTGGCGGGCACGACTGCGTGATGTTCGAGGGGCTCTACGCGTCGAACGTCTGGACCTTTGGCAGCGAGCGGCAAAGGCGGGCGGTGCCGATCAAGCCGCGCTTCGCCGTCAATACGGCGGATGCGGCAATCGCGGCGGCGATCGGCGGTGGCGGCATTACGCGCGTGCTGTCCTATCAGGTGGCCGACGCCCTCAACGCTGGCGCGCTGCGCCTGATCCTGCGCGATGCCGAGCCCGACCCCCTGCCCGTCCATCTCGTCCATGCCGGCCAGGCGCTGGTCCCGCTGAAGTTGCGGGCGTTTCTCGATTTCGCGACGCCGCGGCTCAAGGCCGTGCTAGGCGCGCTGCCAGCCTGAGGGATCAATCGGTATAATGCGGCTCGCCGCGCTCGCGCAGCGCCTCGTAATGGACCAGCGCGGGTTCGTCGCCAAACGGCACCGGCTGACCGCCCCGAAACGCCCATTCGCCGCGGTCGCAATCGGCGGCGCGGACATAGCCGTTGATGTAGAGCCGGCGGCGGTGCGTCGCATGGTTCACGCCCGAGCCATGGACGAGATAGGGGTTCCACAGCGCGAGATCGCCCGGCGCGAGGTCGAGGTCGATCGCACTGTCCGGCGCGAGACCGGCCGCCTCCAGCACGGCATCGCTCATCGCATTGCCGAGCACCTCCTGCGACGTGTCGAGTTGCAGCACGCCGTGGCGGTGGCTTTGCGGAATGAAACGCATCCCGCCCGCGCCGGGGTTGTGCGGATCGATCGCGAGGCCGGTCTGGACATAGGAGCTGCCGAGGTTGCGATAGGCCTCGGCCGGGCGGCGGAAGCGCGAATCCTGGTGCCACGCGAAATCGCCGACCGCGCCGGGCACCTTCCAGTGGAGCTGGTTGATGATCTGCTTGATGTCGCCGCCGAGCAACGGGGCGAGCAGAGCGGCGAAGCGCGGATCGAGCCGCACGGCGTTGAGCACGGGTTGATGATAAGAGGGCCACTGCGCCATACGCACCGTCGGCGCGCCGACCGCATCGGGGCCGACATTGTAGAACAGATTGCCGTGCCGGAAGCTGCGGCCGTGCGCGACGCCTTCGTCGTAGATCTGGTCGATCGCCGCGCCGATCGTGACGATCTCGTCGGGCGACATGAAGCCGCGCACCACGGCATATCCTTCGCGGCGATACTGCTCGATCGTGTCGCTGGTCGTCATGTCATGCGTCATTCGTGGACCTGTAGATGGCCTCGTCGAGTTCGCCCTCGAGCCGCGCCACCGTCGTCGCGACGGCGAGGTTGGCACTGACGCTCGGCACGGTGCGGGTCATGTCGAGCAGCCGGTCGAATGGCAGCACGAAACCGACGACGAGCGCCGTCTGTTCGGGCGGGATGCCGACCGCCGACAACACGGTGGCGAGCATGAACAGCGAGGCGGAGGGGACCGGTGCGGTGCCGAAGGCGGCAAGCGCACCGGTCAGCAGCACGGTGGCATAGACCTGCGGCGTCAGCGGCGTGCCGAAGGCCTGCAGCGCGAACATCGCGAGCAGCCCGACATACATCGCCGTTCCGTCCTTGCCGATGCTCGCACCGAGCGGCAGCGCGGTCGAATAGACCGGGCGATCGATACCGAGATTGTCGCCGGCGACGCGCATCGCAACGGGCAACGTCGCCGAGCTCGACGCGGTCGAGAAGCCGACCACCAGTGCATCGACGATGCCGTGGAAGAAGGGCAGCAACGGCAGGCGCGCGACGAGGCGCAGCAACAGGCTATGGACGACGACGATCTGGATCATCGAGCCGAGCAGCACGGCGAGCGCGAGCCAGCCGACATGGACGAACACCGCCGCACCGTTCGCCGCGACGGCATTGGCGATCAGCGCGAAGACGCCGAATGGGGTCGCCTCCATGACGATCGCGACGACCTTGAGCAGCACGGCCGAGGTCGCCTGGAGCAGCGCGGCGAACGGCTTGCCGGGCTCGCCCGCGACGACGGTGCCGATGCCGAGCAGGATCGCGACGAAGATCAGCGCGAGCATGTCGCCCTTGGCCAGCGCATCGACGATGTTGAGCGGGATGATGCCGATCAGTTGGTCATAGGGCGTGACCGGGACACCGAGCGGATGCGGCGCCGCGGTGCCGAGCGGCGCGCCGACACCGGGATGGAGCAGCACCGCGACGATCATGCCGACCGAGACGGCAATCGCCGTTGTGAGCGCGAACAGGCCAACGGTCCGCCCGCCCAGCCCGCCGAGCCGCCGCGGATCGGCGAGCGTGGTGATGCCCGAGGCGATCGTCACCAGCACGATCGGCGCGACGAGCATACGGATCGCGCGGACGAACAGGTCGCCCATGAACGCGACCTTCGGCGTGGCGGCGGGCCAGACAAGGGCAAAGATCAGGCCGAGCGCGAGCGCGCCGAGCACGCGCTGCCAGAGCGGGATGGCGAACCAGGTGCGCACTATGAGCGCCCGCCCCTAACCGTCATGCCGGACTTGTTCCGGCATCCACCGTATCGCGCATCCTGCGGCCTGAGAATTTGCGGGACGGTGGCCCCCGGAACAAGTCCGGGGTGACGGATTAATTGAAGTTTCGTCACGAACACCGGCCCGGCGTCGGCGTGTGCGGCAGCGCGCGGCCGGCGGCGCGGGCGGTGAGTTTGCCCTTGTCGACCGCCAGCACACCGTTGACGAGCACGGTGCGCACGCCCGACGCGAAGAGCGTCGGCGCCTCATAGGTGGCGCGCGACGCGTAGCTGGCCGGATCGAACACCACGACATCGGCGAAGGCGCCGGCGCGCAGATGCCCGCGGCCGGTCAGATGGAACCAGTCGGCGGTGACCGAGGAACTGCGTTCGATGAAGTCGCGCAGGGTCAGGACATGGTCGGCGACGACATATTTGGCATATTTGCGCGCGAAGGTGCCGTACATGCGTGGATGGCCGGGCGAGGCGTCGGAATCGGTCATCACCCAGGGCTGGCGCATGAAGGCGGCGATGTCGGTCTCGCTCTGGTTGAACGACACCACGCCGGGATCGGCGATGCGGATCACCGCGAGCGCCGCCGCGACGGGATCGACGCCCATCGCCTTGGCCACGTCGGAGAGCTTGCGATTGCGATAGCTGCCCTCGACGATCAGCAGCGATTCCGCCCCGCCGCGCTTGCGCATATTCTCGACGATGTCGGTCCGCAGTTTCTCCGCAAGGGCGGGATCGTCGAAGCGCTTGAGCAAGGCGGCGCGGCCACCGTCCTGCGCCCAGAGCGGGATCAGCGAGGCAACGAGGCTCGTGCCGCTCGCCGACCAGGGATATTGGCTGGCGGTGATGTCGAGCCCGGCGGCGCGCGCCGCTTCGATCCGCGCAATCACCTCGGGCGCCTTGCCCTGCACGTCGACGCCGAGCGCCTTGATGTGCGAGATATGCACCGGGATGTGCGCGTCGCGGGCAATCGCGATCGCCTCGTCGATCGCCGCCATCAGCCCGACGGTGTAGCTCGATTCGTCGCGGATATGGCTGTCATAATAGCCGCCGAACCGCGCCGCCTCGGCCGACAGCGCGACGACCTCATCGGTCTTCGAAAAGCTTTGCGGGGCGTAGAACAGGCCGGTGGAAAAGCCGAGCGCGCCGTGGCACATCGCCCGCGCGACCATCACCTTCATCCGTGCCAGCTCCGCCGGGGTCGGATCGCGCTTCGCTTCGCCGACCACCGCCGAGCGGATCGAACCGAAGCCGGTATAGCTGGCATAGTTGATGCCGACCGGCTTCGTCGCGGCGCTGCCCAGCACCTTGCCGACATCGATCGCGCCGCCACCATCATTGCCGATGAACGCCGTGGTCACGCCCTGCAGCAGGAACATCGGGATCAGCCGGCGCTTCGAATCGGGTGCGACGAGCGCATCGCCCATGTGCGTGTGCGGGTCGATGAAGCCCGGCGCGACGACCATGCCATGCGCGTCGATCGTCCGCGCCGCCGCAAGCGCAAGGTGCGGGCCGACCGCGACGATATGATCGCCGACGATCGCCACATCACCGGTGAAGGGCGCGTCGGAACCGGTAAACACCGTGCCGCCGTGGATCAGCAGGTCGACACGCTTCGGCGCGGCGCTGGCGCCCAGCGTCAGGCCGGCGACCGCCGCCGCGGCCAGCATTCGCGCGATCACCCGCATGACGTTCCCCAAAATCCCGGTGCCGGCGGAAGCAGATAGCCATGCTCGTCACGCACGCCGCCGGGATAGTCCTCCTTCAGCCAGATCGGACCGTCAAGGTCGACGAAGTCGCTCATCCGCGCGACGTGCAGCGCGGGGGCGATCGACAGCGATGAACTGACCATGCAACCGGTCATCAGGCCGAGCCCGCGTTCGCGCGCGGCATGCGCCAGTTCGAGTGCGGCGGTCAGCCCGCCAGCCTTGTCGAGCTTGACGTTAACCATCTGGTAGCGGCGCGCGATCAGCGGCAGGTCGGCCGCGACATGGACCGATTCATCGGCGCAGATCGGGATGCTCGGCGCATAACCCTCGAGCCAGGCGTCGGCCTGTGCCGGCACGGGCTGTTCGAGCAACGCCACCCGCGCCTCGACCAGCACCGCCTGCATCGCGATGACCAGCGTCTGATCCCAGCTTTCATTGGGATCGACGATCAGCGCGGCAGCCGGCGCGGCGGCACGGACCGCGCGGATCTGGCTCGCCGGGTCGTTTGCATCGACCTTGATCTTGATGACCGGCACGTCGGCGATCGCGGCAGCGGCGGCCGCCATCGCGGCGGGCGTGTCGATCACCACGGTGAGCGCGCTGGCCAGCCGTTCCAGCGCGGGCGCGCCGATCATCGTGTGAACGTCGGTACCGGCGCGCCGCGCCTCGAGGTCCCACAGCGCGCAATCGAGCGCATTGCGCGCCGCACCGGGCGGAAGCAGACCGGCCAGCGCCGCGCGATCGGCGCCCGCCGCGATCGCGGCGCGCACTGCTTCGACAGCGGCCATCGCCGTGTCGATCGTCTCGCCATAACGGGCATAGGGCACGCCCTCGCCGCGCCCCTCGACACCGCCCTCGCCCAGCGTCACCGTGATCACGTCGGCGGCGATCTTCTCGCCGCGCGCAATCCGGAACGGGCGAGTCAGCGCGAAGCGATCGTGCCGGACGCTGAGGGTTCGTAGCATAGCAACTCGTCGAGAATGGCATCGACCCCGAAGGCGATCGGGTCGGTGCAGGGCAAGCCGGTCTGCGCCTCGATCTGCGCGCAGAGCTGACGCGCGGCATGCGGTTCCATGCCCGAGGTGTTGAGACAGATTCCGACCGGACGGACATCGGGACTAGTCAGCCGCGCGACCTGGAGGTTGGCCGCCAGGCATTCGGTGAGGCCGGGCAGCAGCCGTCCGGG
This sequence comes from Parasphingomonas halimpatiens, assembly GCF_036663795.1. Taxonomy (NCBI): domain Bacteria; kingdom Pseudomonadati; phylum Pseudomonadota; class Alphaproteobacteria; order Sphingomonadales; family Sphingomonadaceae; genus Parasphingomonas; species Parasphingomonas halimpatiens. The sequence goes on along the minus strand of NZ_JAXOJP010000025.1, from coordinate 25,647 downwards.
AATGCCGCGCATATGGGCGCGCGCCGGATCGTGACACATCACCAGCGCCTCGGGCTGCGCGCCGTGGAGCAGGCCGGTCGACACGCCGGCGAAGCTCGGGTGGAACAGCGACCCCTGCCCTTCGATCACGTCCCAGCCGTCATCGTCGCGCGCCGGGGTGAGCTGCTCGATCGCGCCGGAGATGAAATCGGCGACCACCGCATCGACCGGCACACCGCCGCCGGCGATCAGAATGCCGGTCTGCCCGGTGGCGCGAAAATCGGCGGCGATGCCGCGCGCGCGCAGCCCCTCGACCAGCGCCAGCGAGGCATACATCTTGCCGACCGAGCAATCGGTGCCGACCGTCAGCAGGCGGTGGCCGGCGCGGGCATAACCATTGCCGACGGGCAGATCGGCCGGCGGATCACGCACATCGAACAGTTGCACGCCATGTTGCTGCGCGAGCGCGGCAAGCCGGGGCACGTCGCGCAGCCGCTGGTGCAAGCCGGCGGCGACGTTCATGCCCGCCTCGATCGCGGCGGCGGCATCGTCGACCAGCGCCGCGCCCATCTTGCCGCCCGAATTGGCGATGCCGAGCACCAGCGTCCGCGCACCCGCCGCCGCCGCCTCGGCAATGGTCAGGCGCGGCAGGCCGAGCGTCAGCGGGCAATCGTCGTGGCGGAATTCGCCGACGCAATCCTGCGGACGGAAGGTCGCCAGCCCGCGCGACGTCTTGATGCCGACGAAATCGGTGCTGCTGCCGAGATAGAGGAGGTAAGGCGAGGGGATCATTGTGCGACCCTAAGCGCGCACCGTGCCGCCCGCGCATAGTGAGTGCGGGCGCGGCTATAGCCTGGATTTATGGCTTCACGGCGCGTCGATGACCTTGGCCAATGTCTTGAGAAACTCGGTCGCCAGCGCGGTCGGCGGCCGGTTGAGCAGGAACATGGCGTGGACGTCGAAAGTGATCTGCGGCTTGAGCGGCCGCATCGCCATGCCCGGGACGAGCGCGGCTTGCGCGGTGAAGCTGTCGACCACGGTGAAGCCGACGCCCTGCCGCACCAATGTCGCGGCGATGTGGAAGGTGCGCGCCGTCACCACCTCGTCGAGCTCGAGATCGACGCGATCGATTTCCTGCGTGAACAGCTGGCCGATCGGCCCGCTGCCCGCGACGGTGATGAAACGCTGGCCGCGCAGACATTCGAGTTCGACGCGCGGCGGGGCATCGGGCATGTCCTGCTCGCGGTAGAGCATGACCAGCTCACCCTCGCCGAGCCAGCGATGGCCGAGCGGCGCGGCCGGGGGCACCTCATAGGCGATCGCGACATCGGTCTCGCGCTCGTAGAGTTTGCGCAGCAGATCGTCGTGATGAACTGTCTGGAGGTCGAACTTGACGTTCTGGTGGGTGCGCAGGAAGCGCGACACCGCGGTGGGCAGCGCATCGAGCGCCAGCGACGGCAGCGCCGACAGCCGCAGCGTGCCGCCGGTGCCGCGCCGCAGGTTCCGCCCCGCCTCGCGCAGCGCATAGACGCGGTCCTGGATCTCACGCACCTCGGTGAACAGGATATGCGCGTCCTCGGTCGGCACCAGCCGCCCGGCGGTGCGCTCGAACAGCGGGAAGCCGAGCAGCGATTCGGCGTGGCGCAGCGTCTTCGAGACCGAGGGTTGCGAGATGTTGAGCGCGCGCGCCGCGCCGCTGACCGAGCCGTTGACATAGACGGCGTGGAAGATCTCGATATGGCGCAGGTTCATTGCGTACCTCGCGCAAGCATTTCCTCGGCCGGGGTATAGGCCGAGTTCGCTGCCTGCGGGCGCGCCGGCACGTCGGTGGCGAAATAGGCGACGCCGGTGCCGCGCGCACGATCGATCCACAGCCCGGAGCGGAGGCCATAGGCCTCGCCGGCATGGCCGATACGGTGGCGGCCGTCGCCGAACGGGTCGTCGCGGCACCCCGCGGCGTTGGTCGCAAGGAAAGTCACGGCAAGGCCATAGCTGCAGGTAAATCCCGCATCGGTCTCACCATTGCCTCCTGCCCCCGCTTGGCCGTTGAAGGTCCAGAGCGGCGTTTCGAGCAGCGCGACCGAGGCGGGGCTGAGCAACCGCACGCCATCGACTGCGCCGTTGCCGAGCAGCAGCCGGCCGACCCTGGCGAGATCGCGCATCGAAATGCGCAGCCCGCCCTGCGGCGCGAACATCGCGCCGTTCCTGCCGGCCTGCCAGCGGGCCAGGTCGCAACTGCCATCGGCGGCGGGGGTCACCGGGCATGTCGGCATCGCGCCCTTATTGTCGTCGCGCACCGCAACGCCGTCGCGGTACAGCACCACCGCCCGCGCAGCGCGCGCCGGCGTGCAGTTCGCCCAGTTATAGCAGGCGTCGAGCTTGAGCGGATCGAGCACGAGGCGCTTCATCAACCGGTCGAAGCGCTCGCCGGTGGCGCGCTCCATCACTGCGGCGATCACCGGGAAATTGAGGTTGGTGTAGTGAAACCAGCCGCCCGGCGCGTGCCCGGCATCCCACGCCTTCGGGTCGGCGAGCACGGTCCGCATGTCGGCATCGAGCGGCAGGACATAATCGACGCCGTCGGTGATGCTCGAGCGATGCGACAGCAGCAGGCGCAGCGTGATCGGTGCATCGGGAAAAGCCGGGTTGCGTAGCGACCAGCCAAGCTGCCCCGAAACATCGGCGTCGAGATCGAGCCGGTGCTGCTCGACCAGCCGCATCACCGCGATGGCGACGACCAGCTTCGAGATCGAGGCGACGCGGACCGGATCGTCGACGCCGACCTTGCGCTGCGCGGCGAGATCCGCCCAACCGGTTGCCCGCGCCGAGGTCTCGTGGTGGCGATCGAAGGTCACCCTGACGGTGGCGACGGGTTGCGCGACGGCGGCGAGCGCGAGGATCGGGAGCAGCATCCGTCCAGCCTAGACCCACGACGCCGCACTGCACAATGCCCGGCGGCTCTACCCGTGCGTTAAGAATTTCCTTGCCAAGCGGCGGCGAAACCGGTCGCTTGGACCGGGCGAACAGGGAGGACACATGTCGCAGGCTACACGGATCTTGCTGGCGCTGGTCGCCGGACTGCTGATCGGCATCGCCGCACGGGAGTATGCACCAACGCTGGCGATTGACGCGATCGCGTGGACCCAGCCGGTCGGCCACGCCTGGCTGCACGGACTGCAGATGGTGATCGTACCGCTGATCATCGGTCTGCTCGTGACCGGCATCGGCGCTGCTGCCAATGCCGCGCGCGCCGGACGGATCGCGCTGCGATCGGTGCTCACTTTCGTCGCAATCCTGTGGGGCACGACGATCATGTCGGCGCTGGTCATGCCGGTGCTGCTGGAATTGTGGCCGCTTTCGGCCACGCTGTCGCATGACCTGCGCCAGTCTCTGACCGGTGCGACCCCGGTCGGCACGGTGCCGACGCTGAGCGATTTCTTCGACAAGATCGTGCCGTCGAACGTGGTGGCGGCGGCGGCGAGCGACGCCTTCCTGCCACTGACGATCTTCAGCCTCGCGCTGGCCTTCGCTATCACCCAGCTCGAACCCGCCCCGCGCAAGCAGCTGACCGACCTGTTCCAGGCCTTCACCGACGCGATGTTGGTGATCATCGGCTGGGTGCTCAAGCTGGCGCCGATCGGCGTCTTCGCGCTGGCCTACGGCGTGGGCGCACAGACCGGGATCGGCGCGGTCGGCGCGCTGCTCCACTATATCGTGATGGTCTCGTCGATCGGCTTCATCGTCCTGCTGCTCGCTTATCCGATGGCCATGATCGCGGGCCGCGTCTCGCTGGTCCGCTTCGCCCGCACCGTGGCGCCGGCGCAGGCGGTGGCGATCAGCACGCAATCGTCGCTCGCCACCTTGCCGGCAATGTTGCTCGCCTCGGAAGAACTCGGCGCCCCTCCCGCCACCGCGGGCATCGTGTTGCCGATCGCGGTGGCGATCTTCCGCGCGACCAGCCCGGCGATGAACCTCGCCGTCGCGCTGTACATCGCGCACTGGCTCGGCGTGCCGATCGGACCCGGCGCGATGTTCTTCGGCGTCGTCACTGCCGCGATCACCACGATGGGCTCGATCAGTCTGCCGGGCACGATCAGCTACATCGCCTCGGTCGCGCCGGTGGCGCTGGCGATGCACGTGCCGATCGAAGCGCTCGGCCTGCTGATCGCGGTCGAGACGATCCCCGACCTGTTTCGCACGGTCGGCAATGTCACGATGGATGTAGCGGTGACGATCGGCGTGGCGCGGCGATCGAAGGGCGATGTCGGGCCGAACGACATTCCGACCCTGACGATGCAATGATGCTGCCCGGAAAAACAAACCCCCGCCAGGTCGATGACCTTGGCGGGGGTGTTGGTGCGCCCGGAACGATTCGAACGTCCGACCCTCAGATTCGTAGTCTGATGCTCTATCCAGCTGAGCTACGGGCGCTTGGGAAGTGGGTCCATAGAGGCGACATTCGGCGGGCGCAAGTGCGTTGCTTGTATCTTCTGCGCACAATAGACGGTGGCGCGATGAAACAGCTTTTCCCCCTCGCCGGTCTCGCGCTGCTGATCGGCGGTTGCGTCGGCCCCGACACGGCGCGCTATCCCTCGCTGCTGCCGCGGCCGATCGAATCGCGCAGCGACGCCGAGCCGGTGGTTACGCCGCCGGCTTTGGCCGCGGCCGACCCGGCGACCGAATCGAAGCTCGCCGCCTTCCGCTCAACGCTGGGCGACACCGACAAGGCGTTCGCCGCCGCCGCTGACCGCGCCGAGGCGGCGGCGCGGCTCGCCCAGGGCGATGCGGTCGGCAGCGACCGCTGGATCACGGCGCAGACTGCACTGGCCGAGCTCGACGGGCACCGGGCGACGCTGTCGGGGGCAGTCACCGATATCGAGCAGCTGGCGATCGAACGCGCGGCGGCCGGCGAACCGGAATATCCCGGGCTGGAGGCGCTACGCGGCGCGGTACAGGCCTCGCTCGATGCCGAATCGGCGCGAATCGCCACGATTCAGGCGATGCTCCCCGCCGGCTGAGCGATTCGCGAAGCCGCCGCCCGAATCAGTGCAGCGCCTTGATCAGCGGCAGGATGGTCGAATAATCATCGGTCCAGGGCGTGAAGCCGGGATAATGCCGCAGCCGGCGCCAGGTCGCGTCACGCGCGCGCAATGCGGCGAGCTTGGCCGGATCGTGCGACAGCGCGACCCATAGCGAACGTGTCGCGGCGCCGCCTTCGCCCGGTTTCGGCTGATAGAGCAGCTGGATCGCGTGCCAGCCGCCACCCTCCGCCGCCGCCGCGACGACGGGTTCGAGATCGAGAAAGCGGTTGGAGATGTGGACGAGCAGCAGCCCGTCCGGCGCGAGGACGCGGGCATAGCCGGCAAAGGCTTCGCGCGTCATCAGGTGCATCGGCACGGCGTCTGACGAAAAGGCGTCGAGCGTCAGCAGGTCGAATTATGCCGGGGGCGCGGCGGCGAGACTGATTCGCGCGTCGCCGAGCACGATTCGCGCGTCGGGCAGGCAATCGCGCAGAAAGTGGAACTGCCCGGTGTCGCGCGCGATTCGCACGATCGCCGGGTCGATCTCGTAGAAGACCCATTGCTGCCCCGGCTGCGCGTAACAGGCCAGCGTCCCCGCGCCGAGACCGACCACCGCGACACGCGCCTGCGCCCCGTACAGCGCCGGCAACGCCTGCATCGCCTGACCGATCCCGGCGCCGCGCACATAATAGACCGTCGGTTCGCGCTCGCGCGCCGGTGTGCCGAACAGCTCAGTGCCGTGCGCCGTGGTGCCATGGGCGAGCTGGCGGACATGCGCGTCGCCGAGCACGGTATAGACGCCGAAATAACTCCGCGTCCGCGTGCCTGGCTGGATCGACAGGACGAGCGAGCGATAGCCGCCAAAGGCGACCAGCGCGCCGATCAGCGCGATGCCGAAGGCCGGACGATAACCGATCGTCACGAGACCGAGCGGCACCATCACCGCGAGCACCAGCAGCTGCACCGCACCGGGCCGCTCCGCGCCGGCGCCGGGCAGCCTGAGCACGACGATCACCAGCAGCGCGACGATCAGCGCCGTCGCCAGCACCCAGCGCCGGCGCGATGCCGGGTACCGCCCCCAAAACCGTCCGCTCCAGCGCAGCAGGAAGCGGCGCGGCATCAACAGCCCCGCGGCGAGCAGCAGGATAGGAAATTCCCATGTCCAGTTGAACAGGATCGGCGCGACGAGCGCGGCGAACACACCGCCGAGCACGCCGCCGACCGACATGGCGAGATAGAATCCCGTCAGTCGGTCGTTCGCCGGGCGCAGCCGGTACATTTCGCCGTGCAGCGTGACCGAGACGAGGAACAACAGGGCCAGCGCAAGCGCGGCATCGAACCACGGCCAGGCCGGACCGCTGCCGACCAAGAGCCCGCCGATCAGCAACAGCGCCAGCGGGGTGATTCGCGCGATGACATCGCTCGCGCGGCGATGGGCGGCGAAGGCGATCGAGAAGCTCAGCAGATAAAGGCCGAGCGGCAGCACCCAGAGCAGCGGCATCGCGACGATATCGGTGCTGATATAGGTCGAGGTGGCAAGCATCAGCCCCGACGGCACCAGCGCGAGCACGACCCAACGCGCGACCAGCAGCGGCTTCGGACGGGCACTGGTCGGCGCCGCGACGGTGGCGCCCGATAGGCCGCGCGGCAGACGCCAGGCACAGGCTGCGACGAGCAAGGCCACCACCGCGTAGCCGATGCTCCACGACCAGCGCTGGCCGTTGACCGCCAGCTCGGGCTCGACCAGCAGCGGATAGGCGATCAGCCCGGCAAAGCTGCCGATGTTCGAGGCCGCGTAGAGCGGGTAAGGATCACCCTCCGGCGCCGCGAAGCTGAACCAGCGTTGCAGCAGCGGCGCCTGCGCCGAGATGGCGAAGAATAGCGGGCCGATCGACAGGCCGAGCAGCCACGGCACCCACAAGGCCGGTTCGGCATCGGCCGTCGGGGTCGCCGCAATCAGGCCGATCGGCAGCCACAGCGCGGCGATGGCCAGCACCGCGAGATGCGTCCCGGCTTGGAGTCGCGGCGAAAGCCGCCCGAGCCAATGGGCATAGCCGTAACCGGCGAGCAGCAGTGCCTGGTAGACCAGCATTGCCGAGTTCCACACCGCCGGCGCGCCGCCCAATCGGGGCAGCGCCATGCGCGCGATCATCGGCTGGACGAGGAAAAGCAGGAACGAACTGGCCAGCACCGCCGCGACGAACAGCGGCCGCGCGCCCCGCGTCGGGATCATGCCGGGCGATCGATCCGGTAGAGGATATGCGGGTTGAGCGGCGGCGCGGCGAGCGGATGATGAAAGTCGCCACCGACGACCCGCGTCATGCCGATCCGCTCCATCAGGCCCCAGCTGGCGGTGTTGGCCTGCACCGTGATCGCCGAGATCAAAGGTGCCGTCGTGTTCGCCCAGCCCCAGGCGAGGCTCGCCTCAGCCGCCTCGCGGGCATAGCCCTGCCCCCAATGTGCGCGGCCGAGGCGCCAGCCGATCTCGATATCCTGTTCGATCGGCGTGCCGGCCGCGCCGGGCTTGATCCCGCAAAAACCGAGCAAGGCGCCATCGGCGCGGCGCTCGACCGCCCAGAAGCAATGGCCGAGGCTGGCGAGAAAAGTGTTCTGTCGATCGAGCGCCGCCGCGCTCTGCTCGCGGCTTTCGGGCGGGCCGAGATAGCGCATCACCTCGGGATCGCGACACATGGCGTTGAACGGATCCACGTCCGTCGCGCGCCAGCCGCGCAGGATCAGCCGCTCGGTGTCGATCACGGCCGCGCGATCCGATAGGTCACGGTGTCGCGCAGCGGATCGCCCTTGGCGAACAGCGGGTGTTCGAAATCGAGCTGCGGGACGTGCGTCATGCCGAGGCGGACCATCAGTCCGCGGCTCTTGGCATTCTGCCGGGAGGTGATCGCGACGATCGCGGCGTCGTCGCGGTTGGCCCAGGCCCATGCCATGCTGGCCGCCGCTGCCTCACGGGCGAAACCCTGCTGCCAATAGGGCACGGCGAGCATCCAGCCGATTTCGAGCGCGCCGGCGATCGGCGTGTCGGGGGCACCCGGCTTCAGCCCGCAAAAACCCATCACGCCACCTTCGGCGCGATGCTCGACCACCCAGAAACCGAGCCCCTGCGGGTGGTAGGAGGCGTGCTTGGCGAGCGCCGCCTCACTGTCCGCCGCTGACTTCACCGGCCCGAGATCGGCCATCACACGCGGGTCCGCCCACATCGCGTGCAGCGCGGGGTGGTCGGCCGGCGTGTCGCGGCGCAGGATCAGCCGCTCGGTCTCGATCATCGGCCGAGCAGGCGCGCGGCATGCAGCGCGTGATAGCTCAGCACGCCCGAGCACCCGGCGCGCTTGAACGACATCAAGGTTTCCAGCACCATCGCATCGCGCTCGGCCGCGCCGGCCGCGACCGCCGCCTCGATCATCGCATATTCGCCCGACACCTGATAGGCGAACACCGGCACCGCGAACTCCGCCTTCACGCGCACGATGATGTCGAGATAAGGCAGGCCCGGCTTGACCATCACGCTGTCGGCGCCCTCGTCGAGATCGAGCGCGACCTCGCGCAGCGCCTCCTCGGCATTGGCCGAGTCCATCTGATAGGTCTTCTTGTCGCCCTTGAGCAGCCCGCGCGAGCCGACCGCGTCGCGGAACGGGCCGTAAAAGGCGCTGGCGTACTTGGCGGCGTAGGACATGATCTGGACGTTGACATGGCCCGCGCACTCCAGCGCCTCGCGGATCAGGCCGACGCGGCCATCCATCATGTCGGATGGCGCGATGATGTCGGCGCCCGCTGCCGCCTGGTTGAGCGCCTGGCCGACCAGCACGTCGGCGGTGCGGTCGTTGAGCACATAACCCTGCGGATCGAGCAGCCCGTCATGGCCATGCGCGGTATAGGGATCGAGCGCGACATCGGTCAGCACGCCGACCTCGGGCACCGCATCCTTGAGCGCCCGGATCGCGCGGCACATCAGATTGTCGGGGTTGAGCGCCTCCTCGCCACCGTCGCTGCGCAGGGCGTGCGGGGTGTTGGGGAACAATGCGATGCAGGCGATGCCCGCGTCGCGCGCTTCCTTCGCGCGGGCGACGATGCCGTCGACCGACCAGCGCGACACGCCGGGCAGGCTGGCGATCGGCTCCTCGACCCCCTGCCCTTCGGCGATGAACAGCGGCCAGATCAGATCGGCGGGGGTGAGCACGGTTTCGGCATGGAGCCGGCGGCTCCAGGCGGTGGCACGGGTGCGACGCAGGCGGAGCGCGGGATAGTGACTCATGCCGCGCTCAATGCTCGTTTAGCCGCTCGGCTGCAAGCGCCCGGCGGGTTCGCCGACGGCATGGGCATGCTCATGCCCCTCGTCGGGATCGGGCGGAACGACCAGCACCTGGCTGCGCCAGGTCCCACGGCGATAGAACAGGATCGCGAGGCCGAGCGACACCGCCGAGCCAATCGGGAAGGCCCACCACAGGGCATCGCCGCCGATCAGCCGCTGGCCGGTCAGCGCGATGCCGATGCGCACCGGATAGAGCGAGACGATCAGGATGATCAGCGGCGCGAGCGTCGCGCCATTGGCGCGGACGGTCGAGAACAGCACCATCGTCGCGCCGAACATCACGAAGGTCCAGCTGGCGATCAGCTGTATATGGCGTGCGATCGGGATCGCCGGGCTGTCGCTGCCGACGAACAGCGTCATCACCGGTCGGTCGAACAGGATGATCGCGACGATCACCACCAGCGTGATGGCCGTGTTGGAGAGAATGCCGGCGCGGGTGATTGCATCGACCCGGTCCCAGCGGCCGGCGCCGATATTCTGCGCCGCCATCGAACTGACCGCGACGCCGATCGCCATCGCCGGCATCTGGATATAGGTCCATAGCTGCTGCGACACGGCATAGGCGGCGGCAGTGTCGACGCCGAGGCGGTTGACCAGCCCGACCATCGTCAGCCCGGCGGTCGACATGACCAGCATCTGCGCGCCCATCGGCAGGCCCTTGGCGACGATCGTGCGGACGAGCGCGCGCTCGGGAAACAGCCAGCGGAATTCGCGCCCGCGCAGCCGGATCGGCAGGTCGCGCGCATAGACGTAGATGACGAGGCCGGTGGTCGAGATCGCCGCGGCGAGCAACGTCGCGGTCGCCGAGCCGGCGATGCCCATGCGCGGGAACGGGCCGATGCCTTCGATCAGCAACGGGTTCAGCGCGCTGTCGACGATCACGCTCAGCACCATGAACCACATCGGCGTGATCGAATCGCCGGCGCCGCGCAGCCCCATCTGGATCAGCACGCCGAGCATCGACAGCGGCAGGCCGAGAAAGATCACGCGCAGATAGACCAGCGCCAGCGCCTGGGCGTCGCCCGGCGTGGCGAGCAGCCGGAGGATATCGGGCGCGAAGATCCAGCCGAGGATCGAGATCAGTACCGCGCCGCCGACCACCATGCCGATCGCCGAGCCGAAGGCGCGCCGCGCAGCCTCGACATCGCGCCGTCCGATCGACTGGCCGACGAGGATCGTCGCCGCCATGCCGAAGCCGAACACCGCGCTGAACATCAGAAACATGATGATGTTGGCATTGGACGTCGCGGCAAGCGCGCCCTCCCCCAGGAAGCGCCCGACCCAGATCGAGTTGATCGAGCCGTTGAGCGACTGGAGGATGTTGGACGCGAGCGTGGGCAGCGCGAAGGTCAGCAACGTCGTGCCGATCGGCCCGACGGTCAGGTCCCTGCGGCCTGCCGGCCCATGTTGCGGCGCGTCTGCCACGAATCATCTTCCTTTGCCGCCCGCAGGCCAATTCACCGTGCGAGCGTTGGCCGATAGGGAAATGTGCGCGGAGCGACCAGCCCTGACGGCAACTTGTTACGCTGGCGAATTGACTTCGCGGCTGCGCTGTGATGCCCTCGCGGTGGGGGACATCATGACAGCAACGCTTGCCACGCGGTCGGGTTTCGCCGCGCGCCGACCATCGGACTGCGCATTCTCATTGGTGTATCTGCTGATCATCTGGGCAGCGATGGTCGGTGGCTTCGGCCTCGACATGATCCACAAGGCGGCGAAGGGGCAGCTCTCCTATCCGTGGATCATCCACCTTCATGCCGTGGTGTTCGGCGCGTGGCTCGTGCTCCTGACGGTGCAGATGCTGTTGATCCGCCGCAATCAGGTTCGCCTCCATCGCCAACTCGGCGTTGCCGCGCTCGTCATCCTGCCGCTGATGCTGATCCTCGGCCCTGCGGCATCGATGACGATGCAGCGGCTGCATTTCAACGATCCCCATCTCGACACCGCATTCATGGCCACACAATTGACCAATGTCTTCGGGTCCGTGGCGCTGTCGATCACGGGTCTGTTGATGCGACGCGACGCGGCAGCGCACAAAAGGCTGATGCTGCTCGGCATGGTCGCGCTGGCTGAACCGGGCTTCAGCCGGCTGCTTGCCGATCCGTTGTACGCGGCGCTTGGCGACGGTTTCATCAACTACATCGCCTTCACCTATATCGGCAGCATCGCGCTGGTGATCGGCATGGGTGTCTATGATCAGGTCACGCGCCGGCGCCTGCACCCGGCCTATGTCGCCGGCGCGCTGTGGATCTTCGCCAATGAGATCACCGCGGCATATCTCTACTACCAGCCCTGGTGGGCAGCGTTCACGCGCCGGCTGATCGCACCCTGATCAACCCAGGCGCGCGAGCGCCGCGCCAAGCCGTTCTGCCTCGGCGGCCTTTTCGGCATGGTCGGCGCGGGCCTTGTCGACCGCCTCGGGCTTGGCGCGTTCGACGAAGCTCGGATTGTTGAGCCGCCCGGCGAGCCCGTCGCGTTCCTTTTCGGCCGCAGCAATCGCCTTGGTCAGGCGGGTGCGCTCGGCGTCGAGGTCGATCACGCCTTCCAGCGGCAGCACGAAGGTCGCCTCGTCGACGACCACCTGCAACGCGCCACCGCTCGCTTCGCCGTCCGCGATATCGATCCGCGCAAGGCGCGCGATCACGGCGCCCTGTGTGGCAAGCCGCGCGGTCGTCTCGGGGCCGGCGTCGCGGACATAGGCGGTCAACCGGGCACCGGGCGGCACGTTGAGTTCGGTACGCGCGCCGCGAACCTCGCCGACCAGCCGGATCAGCCAGTCGATCTCCTTGCTCGCCGCAGGATCGATTGCACGCGCATCGGCCATCGGCCATTTCGCGACGATGATATCGTTCTCGCGAGGGTGGGCGGGATCGGCGAGCGCGTGCCACAGCTCTTCCGTGATGAAGGGCATGAACGGGTGGAGCAGCACGAGGATCTGGTCGAGCACCCAGCCCGCCACCTTCTTGCTCTCCTCGTCGATCGACCCGCGTTCCTCGCCGCTAAACACCGGCTTGATCAGTTCGAGATACCAGTCGCAGAAGCGGCTCCACACGAACTGGTAGATCGCGTTGGCGGCGCCGTCGAAGCGGTAGTCGGCCAGCGCGAGGTCGACCGCCTGCACCGTCGCGATCGTCTCGGCGATAATCCATTTGTTGACCGCGAGTGTCGCCTCGGGCGCCTCCAGCTGGCTGCTCGCACCGATGCCGTTGGCCTGGCAGAAGCGCGCCGCATTCCACAGCTTGGTGGCGAAGTTGCGATAACCCTCGACGCGCTTCTCATCCATCTTGATGTCGCGGCCCTGGCTTTCCATCGCCGCCATGAAGAAGCGCAGCGCATCGGCGCCATATTGATCGATCAGCCCGAGCGGGTTGACGACATTGCCCTTCGACTTGGACATCTTCTGCCCGTCGGCAGCGCGCACCAGGCCATGCAAATAGAGCGTGCGGAACGGCACGTCCTTCATGAAATGCATGCCCTGCATCATCATCCGCGCATCCCAGAAGAACAGGATGTCGAAGCCGGAGATCAGCACGTCATTGGGGTAACGCCCGTGAAGGTTGGGGTCGGTTTCCTCGGGCCAGCCCATCGTGGCGAAGGGCCACAGCGCGGAGGAGAACCAGGTGTCGAGGACGTCGTTGTCCTGCGTGAGCGCGACGTCGGCTCCGGCCTGCGCCTGCGCCTCCTCCTCGGTCAGCGCGACGAAGATGCGGCCATCCTCGGCGAACCATGCCGGAATGCGGTGCCCCCACCAGAGCTGACGCGACACGCACCAGGGCTGGATATTCTCCATCCAGTTGAAGAAGGTCTTCTCCCAGCTTTTCGGCACGATCTTGATCGCGCCCGACTGCACCGCCTCGATCGGCCCCGTGGCCAGCGTCGCGGCATCGACATACCATTGGTCGGTCAGCCACGGCTCGATCACCTCGCCCGAGCGGTCGCCATAAGGCGTCTGGATGGTGCGCGGCTCGGCGTCGTGCTCGACGCCTTCCTTGTCGACATGCGGAATGAGGAAGCCGTCCTGCTTCAGCCGCTCGACCACCTGCTTGCGCGCCCAGAAGCGGTCGACGCCGAGCAGGTCTTCGGGGATCGACCCGTCGGCGGTCTGCGTGACCTTGGCCGCGGCGTCGAGCATGTTGAGCATCTCGCCGGCCTTGAAACCGGCGCGCTTGCCGACCTCGAAGTCGTTGAAGTCGTGTCCCGGCGTGATCTTGACCGCGCCGGTGCCGAGCGCCGGATCGGCATGCTCGTCGGCGATGATCGGGATCAGGCGACCGGTGATCGGTAGCCGGACCTGCTTGCCGATCATCGCCTTGTAGCGCTCGTCCTCGGGATGCACCGCGACCGCCATGTCGGCGAGCATCGTCTCGGGCCGCGTCGTCGCGACGATGATCGAGCCAGAGCCATCGGCCAGCGGATAGCGGATCTGCCAGAAGCTGCCCTTGGTCTCGCGCGTCTCAACCTCGAGATCGCTGATCGCGGTGCCGAGGCCCGGGTCCCAGTTCACCAGCCGCTTGTCGCGGTAGATCAGGCCCTGATTGTGGAGATCGACGAACACCTTCAGCACGGCGCGGCTGAAGCCCTCGTCCATGGTGAAGCGCTCGTTCGCCCAATCCATCGAGCAGCCGAGGCGGCGGAGCTGCTGCGTGATCTCGCCGCCGCTCTCTTCCTTCCACTCCCACACCTTGGCGATGAATTCATCGCGGGTGAAATCGGTGCGCTTCTGCTGGCGTGTCCCCATCTGGCGCTCGACCACCATCTGCGTCGCGATGCCGGCATGGTCGGTGCCGACCACCCACAGCGCATCCTTGCCCTTCAAGCGCGCATGACGCGTGAGGATATCCTGCAGCGTGTTGTCGAGCGCATGCCCGATATGCAGCGAGCCGGTGACGTTGGGCGGCGGATTGACGATCGTCCACGGCTCGGCACCGGGGCGATCGGGGCGGAACAGGCCTTCGCTCTCCCAATGCTGATACCAGCGGGATTCGATGTCGGCGGGGTCGAAGGTTTTCGGGAGTTCGGTCATAGCGCCCCGCCTTTAGACAGAACGACCCCCGTCCGTCACCCCGGACTTGTTCCGGGGTCCACTGATCCGCAAAATAAGACGGTGCCGGGTTCGCGGTACGGTGGTTGCCGGAACAAGCCCGGCATGACCGGTGGGTTTATTGGACGGCCTTCCCCGTCCATCTGTCCATCCAGCCCAGCACCTCACGATACCATTGCCGGCTGTTCTTCGGCTTGAGCACCCAGTGATTCTCGTTCGGATTGACCAGCAGGCGCGAGGGAATGCCGCGTCGTTGCAGCGCGGTGAACGCCGCCAGGCCCTGCGTATAGGGAATGCGGAAGTCCTTCTCGCCGGTGATCACCAGCATCGGTGTCTTCCAGTTCTGCACGTAATTGACCGGGTTCCATTTCTCGAACGCGGCGGGGTCCTCATAATAGGCCTTGCCGCCATGTTCCCACTCGTCGAACCACAGTTCCTCGGTCTCGTACGCCATGGCGCGGGCATCGAACACGCCGTCATGCTGGACGATGCACTTGAAGCGATCGGGCCACTGCCCCTCGATCCAGTTCATCATATAGCCGCCATAGGAGGCGCCCAGCGCACAGGCATTGTCGGCGTCGAGCCAGGCGAATTTGTCGGTCGCCGCCTTGAGGCCCTTTTGCAAATCCTCGAGCGGCCAGCCGCCCCAATTGTTGCGGATCGCATCGCTGAAGCCCTGGCCGTAGCCGGTCGAGCCGTGGAAATCGATCGCCACCAGGCCATAGCCCGCGCCAGCGAACAGCGCCGGGTTCCAGCGATAGGACCAACTGTTGTTGCTACTGCCCTGCGGGCCGCCATGGACCATGAAGGCGATCGGCACCTTGCCGGTCGACCCTGCCGGCTTCACGGCATAACCCCAGACAGTGTCGTTGTTGGCGCCGGCGAAGCTGAAGCGGGTGACGCTCGGCATGTCGATGCCGGCGAGCTTTTCGGCGTTGACCGAGGTCAGCCGCGCGACCTTCTTCCCGCTCAGCAGGTAGAAATCGTCGGGCGCGGTCAGGCTGTTCATGCTGAACACCGCGCCTTTGGCGGTCGGCAGCACGGCGGTGACGTTCCCGGCATCAGTCAGGCGGGTGACCTTGCCGCCGACCGGATCGACCGACCAGATCGGATTTTCCTGCGTGTCCTCGGCAGTGACGATGATGCGCTTCGAATCGGGCGACCAGGCGATCGAACCGACCGAGCGATCCCAGCCCGCGGTAACCGCCCGCACCTTGCCGGTGGCGAGATCACGCAGCATCAGCACCTGGCGGTCGGCTTCGTAGCCGGCGCGCGCCATCGCGAACCAGGCAAGGCTTCGGCCGTCGGGCGAGACGGTCGGCAGATTGTCCATGCCCTTGTTGTCGGCGGTCAGGTTGGTCGGCGCGGCCGAGCCGTCGGCAGGTGCGGTGAAAATATCGAGATTGGTCGACAAAGGTTCGATCCGCCCCGCCTCGCGCAGCGCGAAATAGACCGTCTTGCCGTCGGCCGACCACGACACCTCCTCGCCGCCGCCCGAGGGCTTTGACGGCGTGTCGCCGACCAGACCATGTTCGATCGCCACCCCGTCGCCCGGCCCGCCATCGGCGGTCAGCGGCAGGACGAACAGTTGCGAGCGCGTGCCGTCGGCCCAGCTATCCCAGTGGCGCACGAACATTTTGTCATAGGTACGCCCCCCGCCCGCGTCCGCCGCCTTCTTGATCATCGGCGGCGCGAGACTCGGTGCGCCGGGCAGGCGATCGGCCCAGATCAATACCTTGTCACCGGTCGGCGCGACCTTGAAGCCGCCAAAACCGCCCTGGAAGCCGGTCAGCTTCTTCGGCGCGCCACCTGACACATTGATCGCCCAGACCGCGTCGTCACCGCCCTTGTCCGACTGGAAATAGACCGTCTTGCCATCGGCGGAGAATTGCGGCGCGGTTTCGTTGACGTCGGGCTCGGCGAGCAGCTTTTCTGGCTTCGCGCCCTTCTTCGCCAGGTCGAGACGCCAAAGATCATAGCGGCCCCTGTCGGCGGCGATATCGGTTTCGCGCTGCTGCCAGACGAGCCAGTGCCCATCGGCAGAGATGGCGGGGGCACCAACGCGCGACAGCGTCGTCACGTCTTCGATGGTGAGTTGGCGGGCAGCGACGGGAGTCGCGACGGCGATGGCGAGCAGGCTCGCGAACGACAGATATTTCATGGAGCGAGATTAAGCAGATGCCGCGCGCGACGGCAATCTCGGCCGCGGATCAGCGTTGCTGGCCGGTGATCCGTGAAATCTCGCGCGCGACCATCGATTCGACCATCGCCGGCAGATTGGCGTCGAGCCAGTCGCGCAACATCGGGCGGATCATCTCGCGCACCATGCCCTCGAGCGTGTCGCTGCCGGCGACCTCGGGCTTCACCACCATGCGCGACAGGGCATCGAGCGGGCCGCGAGTCGCTTCAGCGGTCCGCGGCGACAGCAATGACGGCGCGGCAACAGCAAGGGGCGCTGCCACTTCCGGCGGCGCCGGCCGGGGCTCGGGTGCCGGGCGCGGCGGCGCGGGCATTTCAGCCGCGATTCGCTCGCTCAGTTCGAGCACCTCGTCATCGTCATACGGTTCGGGCTCGGGCACCGGCGCCGGCGCCGGTCGCGGCTGGCGGCGGGCACGCGCGGCGGCCATCGCCCCATCGCCCTCTTCGGCGATGATACGTTTGATCGAGGAGAGAATCTCCTCCATCGACGGCTCGGCGCTGATGTCCCCCATCGGCAGTCCTTGCGAAAACCAAAGCGCGCGGTCGAAAACCGACCTACTTTGGGCCACCTGCGGGATTTTGGGTATCGGTGTCAACAGGAGCGGTTAACAACGGATCGAGTTTCGTCGTTACCAGCGCATTTTGTGCCGGGGTGCCGATCGTGCTGGTACCCACCGCCCGGGCCGGCTTGCCATCGCTCCAGTCGGAAATCCGGTGCTGGACGGCGTTGAAGTTCGCCACCGGATCATAGAGCGCGCCCCCATCGAGCCCGAGGTCGCGCGCCTCGGCATGGCCCATCGCGGCGAGCAGCGCGAAGCCGGCGACATAGGCGTCGCGCTGCGCCGTCACCAAAGTGACCTGCGAATTGAGCAGTTCCTGCTCGGCGTTGAGGATGTCGAGGATCGTGCGGTTGCCGACGCTGTTTTCGGCGCGCACGCCCTCAAGCGACAGCTTGTTGGCGCTGACCGCCGTCTGCGACGAGGCAATCACCTCGAGCGACGACTGCCACACGGCATAGGCCGAGCGCGTATTGGCGATCACGGTGCGTTCGGCCGCCGTCGCCTGCTCGATCGCCTGACCGCGCAGTGCCTGCGCCTGACGCACTTGCGCCGCCGGTCGACCGCCCTGGAACAGCGGCACCGTCAGCGTCAGGCCGCCGCTGGCCGATTTGCCGGACTGGCCGACGGCAACGCCCGTCCCCGAGCCGAGCGAACCGAGATAATTGTAATAGTTGCCGCCGACCCCGACGCTGAGCTTGGGCAAACGTGCCGCCCGCGCGACGTCGACATCGTAGCGCGTCGCATCGCGCGATTTTTGCGCGGCGAGCAGCGACGGATTGTCCTTCAGCGCGACATCGACCGCGGTGTCGGGCGAGGTCGGCAGATTCGGTAATAGCGGCGGCGTGTCGAGCTTTTCCGGCGGCGAGCCGACAAGGCGGATGTAATTCTCACGACTTGAGATCAACCGTGACTGGGCGGTCTGCAACTGGCCGCGCGCAACGGCGAGGCGCGCGTCCGACTGGGCGACATCGGTTCGGGTCAGGTCGCCGACCTGAAAGCGATCCTTGGACGCCTGCAAATTGACATCGAGGACGTGAACGTTCTGCTGGTTGAGGCTGACGATCGCCTCGTCGCGGATCACGTCCATATAGGCGCCGACCACCGCAGTGAACAAATCGCTCTCTGTACCGCGCAACGAATCGCGCCCCGCTTCGACGCGCGTGCGCGCGGCCGCAACCGAGTTGCGCACGGCGCCGCCCGAGTAGATCGGTACGCTAAGCTGAGTCTGCCCGGCGAGCTGGCGATCGGGCGAGACGAAGCTGTTCGCCGCCTTGACGAAGTCTTCGGTATAGCTGCCCGAGGCGTTTAGCGACGGCAGCCCGCTCGCCCGCGCGATCGGCACATTCTCGTCATTGGCGCGCTGCGCATCGCGCTGGGCGTTGATCGTCGGGTTGGTGTTATAGGCCTTGACCAATGCCTCACGCAGCGTCTCGGCCGACGCCGGCGGCACGACCAACGCCACAGCGACAGTGCCGAGCAGCAGCCGGCGCAAGGGCGAAATCCGGTCGGTCATCAAAAGGTGAAACTCCTTGGCCGGTCGAATCCCGGCAAAACCACACAGTCGATGTCGGCGAACGGCAGCAGCGCGAAGCCGCCCTCGCTGCGCCGACCATAAGCAAGGCGGGTGATGCCGCGGTCGGCGAGACCTGCCACGACCCGACCGCCGACCTTGACCTGCGCGACCAACGCATCGGGCAGTTGCTCGACGGCACCGTCGACCACCAGCACGTCATAGGGTGCGCCCGCTTCATGCCCTGCGCCAAGCGGCCCTTCGACCAGCGTCACCGAGTGATATCCCGCGAGAGTCGTCCGGGCGATCGCGGCCAGCACCGGATCGACCTCGACCGCCACCACCTCGGCGACGAGCTCCGCCAGCACCGCTGCGGTGTAGCCACCCGCCGCGCCGATCAGCAGCACGCGGTCGCGCGCGGTGAGCGTAGCCGCGGTCAGCAGCTTGCCGGTCGCGATCGGGACATTCTGCGCGCGGCCGTGCGTCAGCGGGACCGCCGTGTCGCGATAGGCGAGCGCCGCCACCTCGCCGGGCAGGAAAGCCTCGCGCGGCACTTCCGCCATGGCAGCGACGACGCGCGCATCGCTGACCGCGTTGGTGCGCAACTGGCTGGCCACCATCGCGTGGCGCATCGCGTGATAACGATCGGTCTGTGTCGCGGTCGAATTCATGAATCACCCTGTCGCACAACTGTTTTAGTCATGCAATACACTTCTGCATGCTTCGACCATCTATAGCGCGCGCCGCGCAACGCCAAGCGCGCGCCGGAGATTTTGTTGCCCCGGATCGCGTGGCGGTTGACACGAGCCCAAGTCCCGCGCATCTGCGCCCGCCTTGGCCCGATGGCGGAGTGGTGACGTAGAGGACTGCAAATCCTCGCACCCGGGTTCGATTCCCGGTCGGGCCTCCAGCTTCCAGTCCCAAAACGACCGGTACGGTGCACAACGCCACCGGACCGGTCGTATTTGTCCAAGCTTCCTCGCCCTGCTTCGGCGCATGGGGTCTCGCAAGGTCCGACCAAGTCGGGACGGGCGAACGGGGGCTGGCATGCACAATATGCGAATGAGTCGGATGCTGACGATCGGCATGGCGGGTGCCGCCATGGCGCTGGGCGCGTTGCCGGCGATGGCGCAGGACGCCGCTGCCGATATCGACCGGATGATCGACGCGACGACATCACCCGATGGCGCCCTCAAGCTGGCGCGCAACCAGGCCGATCAGAGCGACCTGACGGGTGCGGCGGCAACGCTCGAACGCGCGCTGCTCGCCCATCCCGACAAGGGCAGCGCCGATGTGCGCCTCTATTATGTCGCGATCCTGTGCCGGCTCGACGATCACGGTCGCGCGCGAATCGAGGCAAGCCGCATCGATTCCAGCAGCGCTTCGACCGCCGCAATCGGCGAGGCACGGGCCGCCTGCGGGTCGCTCGACCTGCCCGCCAGCGGCGGCGCCGCCGCGAACAGCGGCGTGATCGGCAATGTTGCGCTCGGGCTCGCCTATGACACCGACAACAGCGCCGCGCTCAGCCCGGCATTTGCTCTTCCCGGCATTGCCGTGCCGAGCAATGACGGCCTGTCGATCGTCGCATCGGCGCAGGTCGACGCGCGCACGCCGGTCGGCAGCGGTTATGCCTATGGCGGCCTTTCGGGCATGACCAAGAACGCGATCGGCGGACCGAACCTCGATTATCAATTGGGTTCGCTGCGCGCCGGCTTCGGCATGCAGGGCAGCGGCGTCGGTTTCGAAATCGGCGGCGTGCTGCGACACGGCCGGTTGTTCGGCCATCCTTTCTACACCGAATATGGCGGCCAGGGCGAACTGAGCACGGCCGCTGGCGACAGCGCGCGGGTCGCGCTGCGCGGTGAGGTCACGCATCAGGACTATGTCGGCTCCAACGCCTTTTTCGACCGCGACGGAACGCGCTTCGACCTCGCGCTCGAATATCGTGCCGGCGTTGCGCGCGACCATGGCTGGGTGATCGGCGCCGCCTTCGAGGACAAGACCGCACGCACCCGCAATCTCGGCTATCAGGGCTGGCGGCTCTACGCTGCGGCACGGCTGCCGCTGAACCAGGCCGGCACCTACAGCGCGCTGTCGGCAACCGTCCGCCATGTCGATTATCGTAACGTCGCGCTGATCGGCGACCGGGTCGAGACTCGCTGGTTCGCGCGCGCCGCGCTCGGCACGCCGCTGGGGTCGAGCCCGGTCGATCTCGAAGGCGCGGTCAGCTACACGCGCCGCAGCTATAACGCCGCCAGCCTGTTGCATGACTATGGCAGCTTCGGCGCCGAGCTTCGGCTCGTGCTGAACTTCGGCCGCTAAGGGGACACGTACCATGAACCATCGTTTCACCTTGCTCGCCACGGCCGCCGTCGTCGCCGCCTCCCCCCTTCCCGCCGTCGCGCAGACGGTCGGGGTCAACGCCGCCGTGGTCAACGACGTGCGGATGAAGACCGACGCCAATCCGAGTGTCCACCGCGCGGTGGTCAAGGAACGCGTCGCGCTCGGCAACGACATCGCCACCGGTCCGGCAAGCCGTCTGCAGGTGCTGCTGCTCGACCACACCAACTTCACGGTCGGCGCCAACGCGCGGTTGAAGGTCGATCGCTTCGTCTATGACCCCGCGAAAAGCGCCAGCGCGGTCGGCCTGTCAGTGACCAGGGGCGCTTTCCGTTTCATGTCGGGCAAGCCGCTTCACGCCAATCCCGGCCAGTCGCAAATTACCACGCCGGTCGCCTCGATCGGCATCCGCGGCACGATCGTCGAACTGGCGGTCGGTGCCGACGCGCTGGCGGTGATCGGTCATCAACCCGGCCTGCCGTCCTTCACGGCCGACCCCGAGACGGCAACGCTGATCTTCCTGCGCGGCCCCGGTGCCGGCGCGCAGGGTGGCGAGCAGCAGGGCGCGATCGACGTGACCGCCGGCGGCACCACCGGCTCGATCGCCGGATCCGGTCAGGCCTTTTTCGTAGCCGGCCCCAACCAGGCGCCGATCGGGCCCTTCACCCTCTCGGCCGAAGCATCCGACCAGCTTGCCATGCTGCTTGGCCGACGCGGCAAGAGCACCGGTCGCTTCGATAGTCCACTGGTCCAGAATCCGATCATCGATCAGTTCTTCGAGGCCGGCGAAGGCGATCCGGCCGCCCAGATCCCCTGAGACCGAAATCGGGACCGCCGCGGCATAATCTTTTGCTGTTCGACGCCCCTTGATTGAGGCAGAAAGCCTGCCGGGGCGGCGGGCCCGCGCGATCGGTCACCGGCTACCGCAAAGGGGAGTAGGCGTTGCATGGGCCCTGGTCGCCCCGGCATCGAATTTGGGCAGGGCGCGTCGGTGCTGGGGGCAGCGTTGGCGATCGGCGCCTTGTTGCTATCGTTGTTCATCACCCCGCCGAGCGGCGCCGGGGCAGCGGACCGCGTCGCGCCGGCCTTTCAAGGCGTAGCGAGCTGCGCCGGCACGACCTGTCATGGACGGCTCGAGGCGGACGGCGCGGTGGTGCGCCAGGATGAACTCAAGCTTTGGCAGGAACCCTCGACTCCCGGCGGCGCGCATAGCCGCGCGTTCACCGTGCTCGCCGGGACGCGTGCGCATCAGATCACCGCGACGCTCGGGCTGGGCGAGCCGACCAGCGCGCCGGCCTGCCTCGGTTGCCATGCCACGCCGGTCGGCGACCCGCGCGGTGCACGCTTCCTGACCAGCGACGGCGTGGGCTGCGAGGCCTGCCATGGTGCGGCCGGCGGCTGGATAGCGTCGCACTACAGCGTCGGCGCCAGCCATGCCGCCAATGTGTCGCGCGGGATGATCGCGCTCGATCGCCCGGCGACACGCGCCGCGCTGTGCCTCGATTGTCATTTCGGCAGCGCCCGCAATGGCCAGTTCGTCAGCCACCGCATGATGGCCGCCGGCCATCCGCGCATCGCTTTCGAACTCGACCTGTTCTCGACGCTGCAACTCCACCACAATGAGGACGTCGACTATGCCGCGCGAAAAGGCCGCAGCGACAGCGTGCGGATGTGGGCGGTCGGCCAGGCGATGGCGCTGGGCCGTGAAATGACGCTGTTCGCCAACCCGGCGCGCGGCAGCGAGGGCGCCTTTCCCGAATTCACTTTCTTCGACTGCCACAGCTGCCACCGCCGCATTTTCGACCAGGCCGATCGCGTGAAGACATGGGAGGCGAATCCCGGCCGCCCGATTCCTGCCGGCATGCCGCCGTTCAACGACGAGAATATGATCCTGCTCGCCGCCGCCGCGCGCGTCGGCGCCCCCGGCCTCGCACCGCGGCTCGACGCCGACAGCCGCGCTTTCCATGCTGCCATCGCACGCGATCGGGGTGCGGCGGTTGCTGCCGCCAACCGGCTCGGCGCAACCGCGAACGCGCTGGCGACCGCGCTCGGCAACGCGCCGACCGGCGGCGACAGCGCCTTTGCGATGGTCGACGTCGTCGCCGGCCCAGTGCTGTCGCCGCGCTTCACCGATTATGAAGGCTCGGCGCAGGGCGTGATGGCGGTCGACACGCTGCTCAACGCGCTGGTCAAGCAGGGCCGCGTCACGACCGGCGCGGCCGCAGGCATCCGCGCCAACATCAACCGCGCCTATGCGGCGGTGAAAGACCCCAACGCCTATCGCCCCGGCGACTTCCGCGCGTCGCTCGCCGAGGCGGTGCGTGCGATCAGGGCGCTGCGATGAGCCGGGCTTTTTCCTCCTCTTCTAGCCCCTCCCCTTCAGGGGAGGGGTTGGGGTGGGGCAGTGCCGCAAACGCGCGCTCGCGGATAGGCCCCACCCCCAACCCCTCCCCTGAAGGGGAGGGGCTGAAGAAGGCGCGAAGTAGTCCGCTCTCTACGCTACTCGCTAGCATCGGCTTGATCCTCTCGGGCTGCGGCGGCGGCGGGTCGAGCGGCAGCACGCCGACGCCCACCCCTGCCCCGGCAACCGCGCCGACCGGCCTCTACGCCGTTCCCAGCGCCGAGGCGCTCAGCGTCGCCGACGTGCAGGCGGTCATCGCCCATGCCGCCGCCGAGGCGAGCGCGCGCCATCTGCCCGGCGTGATCGCCGTCACCGACCGCGTCGGCAATGTCCTCGCCGTGTTCCGCATGACCGGCGCGCGGGCCACCGCCGTGACCAGCCCGGCCCCTAACGGCGCGAACATCGACGCGCAGAACCTCACCATCCCGGCCGAGGCGGGCGCCATCGCCAAGGCCGTTACCGGCGCCTATCTGTCGAGTAGCGGCAATGCCTTTTCGACGCGCACGGCGAGCCAGATCGTCCAGCAGAATTTTCCGCCCGGCTCTTCCACGCTCGGACTGGAAAGCGGACCCCTGTTCGGCGTGCAGTTCAGCCAATTGCCCTGCTCCGACCTGGCGGCACGTTATGGCGCGAGCGGCAGCGCCGCGCTGATCGGGCCGAAACGTTCACCGCTCGGTCTGTCGGCCGATCCCGGCGGTTTCCCGCTCTACAAGAACGGCGTCGTCGTCGGTGGAATCGGCGTGATGGCGGACGGCGCCTACGGTTTCGACGCCAATTCGATCGACATCGACAACGACCCCGAAGAAGCGATCGCGCTCGCCGGGACGCTCGGCTTCGAGGCGCCCGAGAGCGTGCGCGCCGACCATGTCTATGTCGACGGCACCCAGCTGCGCTACACCGACATCGCCTATACCGGGCTGATCGCCACGGGCGCTGCAAGCTATGCCACGACCGACCCGGCGCTTGGCTCGCTGGTGGCGGTGCGTGGTTATGCCGCGGCCGTGATCATCGTCGGCACGGCGTATGGCAGCGAGGCGTCCGGCGTACGCGCCGCGACCACCAGCGAATTTTCCAACCGCGATGCCTTCGTGCTGACCGACGGCGCGGGCAGCGACCGCTTCCCGATCCGTGCCGGCACCGATGCCGGCGACGTCGCGACACCACTGACCGCGACCGAGACCCGCGCGATCCTGGAAGAAGCCTTTACGGTGATGAGCCGCGCGCGCGCGCAGATTCGCCAGCCGCTCGACAGCCGCGCGCAGGTCACCATCTCGCTGGTCGATACGCGCGGCGCGGTGCTCGGCATCGTCCGTTCGCCCGACGCGCCGTTGTTCGGCACCGACGTTTCGCTGCAAAAAGCACGCACCGCCGCCTTCATGTCGGGCAAGAATGCTGCGCAGCAATTGCTCGCCGATCCTAGCAGCGACGTGCAGCATTTCGTCGCCGCGACGCGCACCTTCCTCAAGGGTCCGAACGCGCTGACCGGCGCCACCGCCTTCACCGATCGCGCCGGCGGCCTGCTGTCGCGCCCGCACTTCCCCGATGGCGAAGTGGCGCGCCCGAACGGCCCACTGTCGCGCCCGATCGCCCAGTTCAATCCGCTGTCGACCGGCCTGCAATCGGCGCTGGTGCTGACCAATCTCGCGCAGCATCTCGGCTTCGTCACTGGTGCCAGCGTGAGCGATACGCCGCAGCGCTGCACTTTCATTCCCGATGCGTCAGCGGGGCAAAATCGACTGCAAAACGGCCTGCAGATCTTCCCCGGCTCGGTCCCGATCTATCGCGGGACGACACTCGTCGGCGCAGTCGGCGTGTCGGGGGACGGCATCGACCAGGACGACATGATCGGCTTTCTCGGCCTCGCTTATGCCGGCACGCGCGTCGGCGGCATCGGCAACGCGCCGCTCGCAATCCGTGCCGACAATGTCGTTGTCGATCTCGGCGACGCGCAAGTGCGGCTGCGCTACGTCAACTGCCCGTTCGCGCCGTTCCTCGACACCAGTACGCAGAATGTGTGTACCGGGCTGTGATGGGGAACGACGCCCAATCCCGTTTCAAGCCCCTCCCCTTCAGGGGAGGGGTTGGGGTGGGGCCTATCCAAAGGACGACAGTCTCGTTGAGAATGAGACGCCCCACCCCCAACCCCTCCCCTGAAGGCTACAGCATTCACACATCGTGGTTGCCATGTGGTTTTTGGTCTGATTCGATGTCCTTGAGAGCGGGAGGACATGATGGAGCAGACGCTGGGCCGATTTGGAGATCGGCGCCTGGA